>CAJTMZ010000003.1:54994-64217 GCA_910577445.1 uncultured Lachnospiraceae bacterium
CGCAGGGGGTATAGAGCAGGCAGAACGTCAGAAGGGAAGCCGCGGCAGCCGGGGACAGCACCTGCGTAATTCCCGCGTTTCCAAACAGAATCGTCAGGGTTGACACCACGCTTTCCTTTGCCATAAAGCCGGAAATAAGCGCCGTGGATATTCTGTAATCCCCGAATCCAAGGGGTTCAAAAACCGGTGCGATAAAGCCTGCCGCAAGGGCAAGGATACTCTCGCCCGAATCCGTTACCATATTCAGGCGCAAATCAAAGGTCTGTAAGAACCAGATAACAATTGTCGCCATCAGTATAACGGTAAAGGCTCTCTGCAGAAAGTCCTTCGCCTTATCCCACAAAAGCAGCGCCACGTTTTTCGCGCCCGGCATACGGTAATTGGGAAGCTCCATCACAAAAGGCACCGCCTCCCCTTTAAAGACTGTTTTCTTTGAAATCAAAGCCGTGATAATTCCTACGGCAATCCCTCCGAAATACAGCAAAACCATAATCAGTCCGCTGTACCCAGGGAAAAATGTAGCGGTAAAAAATCCGTAAATCGGCAGTTTTGCCGTACAGCTCATAAAAGGAACCAGTAAAATCGTCAGCTTTCTGTCTCTCTCCGAGGGAAGCGTCCTGCTGGACATGACCCCCGGTACCGAACAGCCGAAGCCAATCAGCATCGGCACAATGCTTCTCCCCGAAAGCCCGATTTTCCGGAGAAGCTTATCCATCACGAACGCCACTCTCGCCATATAGCCGGTATCCTCCAGAAGCGACAAAAAGAAAAAGAGCGTCACGATAATCGGAAGAAAGCTCAGGACGCTTCCTACCCCGTTCATAATACCGTCCACCACAAGGGAGCGCAAAGTCTCGTTTACACTTGCATTCTCCATCCATGCCGCAATGGCTCCCGTAAACGCCTCAATTCCCGTTTCCAGTATTCCCTGAAGCCATGCGCCGATTACATTGAAAGTCAGATAAAAAATAATTGCAATAATTCCCACAAAGGCCGGGATTGCCGTATATTTGCCGGTCAGAACGCTGTCAATGGCTTTGCTTCTCTTACTTTCCCTGCTCTCTCCCGGCTTTACCACGCACTGCTCCACCAGCTTTTTGATAAAGGAAAATCTCATATCCGCAATGGCCGCGGCGCGGTCAAGCCCCCGCTCTTTCTCCATCTGGCAGATAATCTGCTCCAGCACCTGCTTTTCAGGCTCCGACAGCGAAAGCGCATTAAGAACCCTCCCGTCCCCCTCCGTCAGCTTCGTGGCTGCGAACCTTAAGGGAATATCCGCGTTTTTTGCATGCTTTTCTATTAAGTGCATCACCGCATGGAGACACCTGTGTACCGCACCTCCGTTATCCTCCGAACCGCAGAAGTCGTTCCTTCCGGGCGTCTCCTGATACAGCGCCACATGCAGGGCGTGATTTATCAGCTCGTCGATGCCTTCATTTTTTGCCGCGGAGATGGGAACCACCGGAATCCCGAGGGCTTCCTCCATGGCGTTGATATAGACGCAGCCGCCGTTTCCCCGAACCTCGTCCATCATATTAAGGGCCAGCACCATGGGAATGTCCAGCTCCATAAGCTGCATGGTCAGGTAGAGATTCCTCTCGATATTGGTAGCGTCCACAATATTGATAATTCCTTTGGGTTTTTCCCCGATAATAAACTGTCTGGAAACGATTTCCTCACTGGTATAGGGAGAAAGAGAATAAATACCGGGCAAATCGGTAACCAGCGTGTCCGCCTTTCCCTTTATCTGTCCGCTCTTTCTGTCCACGGTCACGCCGGGAAAATTTCCCACGTGCTGGTTGGAGCCTGTAAGCTGGTTAAATAAAGTCGTCTTGCCGCAGTTCTGGTTACCCGCAAGGGCAAAGGAAAGAATCTGGCCGTCGTTTACCGGAACCGCGCCCGATTCCCTTCCGTTCTTTTTGTGCTCGCCCAGCTCGCCGTACCCGGGATGGACTTTTTTGCCGATATTCCCGTTTTTGCTGATATTTACCCGTTCCTCCTGCCTCCCGGACGCTTCCGCCCTGTGTATCTGAATCTTTGCGGCGTCGGCCAGACGGAGCGTAAGTTCATATCCGTGAATGCGAAGCTCCATGGGGTCTCCCATAGGCGCCAGCTTAATCAGCGTTACCTCCGCTCCGGGCAAAACTCCCATGTCAAGGAAATGCTGTCTCAGCTCCCCCTCGCCTCCCACGACGTCGATAACCGCGCTTTGTCCCATCCTTAGTTCGTTTAATGTCATCTTGTCTCCACCCTATGTCTTCTCTATTCTTCTATCTCAAATACTGATTCAGCACCTTATCAATAGATTCCCAGTCCACCGGCTTTGCAATATGCCCGTTCATTCCCGAATCCATGGCGTTTTTAACGTCCTCCGCAAAAGCGTTGGCGGACACAGCGTAAATCGGAATTTTCTTCGCGTCCTCGCGCTCCATACTCCTGATTTGGCGGGTGGCCTCGCAGCCGTCCATAACAGGCATCTGAATATCCATAAAAATCAAATCGTAATAGCCGTCAGGGCTCTCCTGCACCGCCTTAACCGCTTCGCTTCCGTCAAAAGCTTTATCCGGATAGATTTCCGCAAGACCCAAAAGCTCCTCCATAATTTCCATATTTAATTCATTGTCGTCAACCAGAAGAACATGCTCGCTTTTGGGGTCCTTCTGGGGCTTTTCTTCTGTCTGCGGCTTATCGGCCTCCGCGACCTTCACTTCCGCCGGCGCCTCCTGGCACAGTTTAAAATGGAAGTTGACCGTAAAGGTGGAACCCATGCCCGGCATACTTTCCACGCTGATTTCTCCCCCCATTAAATCCAAAAGATACTTGGTGACGGCAAGTCCCACTCCGGTCCCCGCAATCTTGCTGGCCGTGGTATTTCTGGCCCGTTCAAAGGGCAGGAACACTCTTTTCAGGAAATCCGGCTCCATACCGATTCCGGTATCCGCACAGCAGAAAGTATAATCCCCTCTGTCCTTTTCGGTTCTTTCCGCCTGCTTCAGGCTCAGGTACACCCTTCCTCCGGCGGGCGTATATTTAACGGCATTGCCGATTATGTTCAGCAAAATCTGGCGGATACGCATGGCGTCGCCAATCACAAAATCATTTTCCAATAAAACAGGTTCGCACTCCAGCGTAAGAGAAGCCTCTTTCGCCTTGCCGCGCATCATATCCACAAGCTCTTTCAAAAGAGCCGAAAGCCGGACCTTCTCCTCCTTTAGTATCATTTGTCCCTGTTCAATCTCCGTCATGTCCATCACGTCGCTGACAAGGGTTAAGAGCTCCATGCCCGAAGTTTCGATTTTCTTTAAGGAATCCTGCACCTTGCCCTGATTTTCCGCATTTTTTCTCGCCACCGTCGTCATGCCGAGAATTGCGTTGAGAGGCGTCCTGATATCATGGGACATGTTCATCAGAAACCGCCCCTTTGCCCGGTTCGCCATGTCCGCCGCATTCAGCGCTTCCTGAAGTTCTCTGGTATGTACTTCGTTTTCCCGCATTTTTGCGCCGTAAAAAAGAACCACAATCAGCAGAATTAGTCCCACGGCCGTTCCCGAAAAAAGCAGTGTTTTTTTCAGGATTTGCATGGCCTGCTCCCGAACCAGCGGCTCCGGTATTATGGAGACAAGCAGCCAGTTGGAATCCGCTTCAAGGGGCTCAAAGCATAAAACCATCCCCTTCCCGCCATAATTAAACCTGGCCCATCCGGTATGGGCGCTGCCGATGCTTCTGCGGAACTCCTCTATCGCTTTTGCGTCGTTTTCCCGGGTGTCGATGATGTCCATAAGGTTGCTTACCGTCTTGTTGCTGTTGCGGTGGCCGGACCTCACCATGATTTCCCCGTCCCGGTTTACAAGGTAAGAAAACCCGTTATTATCATAAAAAGTAATCGTAAACTGGTCCGCAATCTCCTTTGCCCGGTATTCCTTTACCAGATAGGCCAAATCCCCTTCCTCCAGAAAACCGCGCACATAAATATTGAAAACATTCTCTCCCGTTACGCTGCTGATATGGGAATTGATGATTCCCCTGCTGCCGGTCTGTCCGCTTAAAAACCCGGCCACCTTATCGTCCTGACCGTATCCGGCTTCCGTCCCGGCTTTGCCCGGCAGGTACAACTCCACATCCGGCTCCATTTTTTCATAGACGGTCAGATTCTTCTCCACATACTCTATATTGTCCCAGATTCTTTGAAGCGTCTCAAAATCTTTTTCCAACTGGGTATTCAAAGCATTGGCTCCCTGATGGGAACTCTCGCTGATGGTTCTGATGGAGCTCTGCCACAATTCCTCTCTGACGCCGCCTATAAACCACCATACTCCCGCTCCAAATGCCAGGCACAAAAATATGGACAGCAAAAGCCCTCTCCACTTTTTCATCCCATATCCTCCCGTCCCCTGTTATCTGTCAGTGCATTTCTCACTTTCTCGTCCATCTGCTCCATCAGAAAATCCAAATCCTCTCCTGAAAGCAGTCTCTTTGAAATCTCCTCCGTGATATCCCAAATCGGAAAATCCGCAAGGTTGTCCGAACCGATGACGGAAGGACGCCCCCGGTAGCTGTTCACAATCTCATCCACCTCATCAAGAGAAGGCTCAAATTCATCCTGCAGAGGGCTGAAAGAAGCCTGATTATCCGCAAAGCGGGAAATATTCTCTTCCTCTAAAAAATAAGTCACAAAATCCTTCGCCGGTTCCTGTCTGCCGCTCTCCTTTGACACGCTAAGGCACACATCGGGATTGATAACCAGCACCGCCCCTTTCTCCAGAACCGGATAGGGGACAACCTGAAAGTCAAACTCAGGCTCCATCCTCTTGACCCTTCCGGCCGCCCACGCGCCGGTCAGCATAAAAGGGGAATTTCCCTGCACAAATTCTTCAAGGTCATCGGATGTATTCGCCGTCGCCAGCGCCTTTTTTGCATCTATATATCCTTTTTCACAAAACTCCGCCGCAAGCCCGAAGCCCTCCGAAAGATAACAGCTCAATTCCTCTTCCCCGCTGTTTATCCTTTCAAAGACCTCTCTGGTCTTATTCTCCTCATAAACGGAATGAAAGCCTCTTGCCAGCGCAAGGGTCTTTAAGGAAATATCGTTATTGGCAACCACAGGCGTAATGCCGGCCTCCACAAAAACATCGCATACTTCTCTCCATTCGTCCAGATTTTCCGGGACGCTCTGTCCATACGCCTTTAACAAATCCAGATTACAGTACAGTCCAAAAGCGGATACAATAGTCGGCAGCCGGTAAATTTTACCGTCGGCAGACCGCATCTGTCCCAGCATACTTTCGGAAAAGGAAAACCGATTCGCCACATTCGTCAAATCCGCCAGACTTCCGTTTTTTTCAAACGCAAGAGCCGTATCCCGGTTAATCATAAAGATATCGTCAAGCTGTCCCGACGCCTCCCTGTTCTTTAAGGCTTCATAATAGCCGGAGCCTTTCAGGCTTTCGTAAGAAACAACAATATCCGTATTTTCTTCCATATATCCGTTCAGAATTTCTTCGATAACCTCCACGTTAGCGGCCTCATATTTATTGCCGAAAAATGAAAGCGTGTGGCTGACGCCTCCTCCCGCATCATAGCTGACCACCTTATTCCCCTTGCTGCCGCAGCCCGCCGAAAGAACAAGAAGCCCCGCCAGACACAGGACGGTCAGAGTTCTGTGAACACGCATAAATAATCCCTCCAGATATCCCGTTTTCAAATCGTCCTTCCAGGCTTTAATTAACCCTTAAGCCCTCTGGACTGCCTGTCCATGTCCTCCACCACAATATCGTAAATCTCCCCTAAACTAGCGCAGTATTCCAGCACCTGCCATGGCTCGTTGGTGTGAAAGTGGATTTTAATCAGCTCCTCGTCTCCCACCGCAAGCAGACAGTCTCCTTTAAAATGTTCCGTAAAATATTCCGAAATGACGTCCTCGTCCAAATCCTCTCCTTCAATTAAAAGCTGTGTGTCATATTTAAATTCCAGCATGTTTTATCTCCTTCCTTTTCTTTTTCAATCTGATTTATAAATCCCGGAAGTTTTCTTCTATATATCCCCGGGTTTTCTCAAGCGCCTTTACCGTCTTGGTTTCAAGAACGACCCTTGCCCCGGCTTTCTTTGCCATATGAAGCCGCTTTGGCAAATCAATTTCCCCGTCCCCGAAAGCAAGATGGCATTTTGTTCCCGCAGCGTCGTGGGCGTGCATATGAATCAGCCTGTGGATGTTCTTTTCATAGAAAGGGATGTCCTTATCCTTCACGGCATGACTGTGCCCGATATCTAAAGTCAGCCCAAAGCACGGACTTTCCAAAAGCTCTTCGATTATCCTCTGCTCATACGGCAGAAAACCGTCCGTGTTTTCAACCGCGATTTTTATGCCGCTATCCCCGATTGCCCGTTCGCACTCATTCCGGAAATATAACATGTTTTCCCGGTAAAGCTCTCCGTACTCCTCAAATAAATAGCGTTTCCCATCAGGCAGCGTGATAAAAATTCCTTTTGCCAGATGGATATTGATAACGGGGGCTTTTATTTCCTTTGCCAGCTCAATGCTCAAAAGAGCCGTTTCCAGATATGCCCTCCGCACCCTTTTATTAAAATCGCTGAAATTAATGTTTTCTTCCAGATGCAGAGTGTAGTAAATATTGTCCCTCTGCCGTATCTCGTTCAGCATATCCGGCTGAAGGTTCTCCGGCTGGCATTGTGGAAAGTTCATGTTCCATTCAATAAACTGAAATCCCAGCCTTTTACACAGCAGGATACATTCTTCCGGCGAGCCGGTTTCTATTAAAAACGGCATCCCAAAATCCATAGCGCATACCTCCACGCCTAATCATATCATT
This sequence comes from uncultured Lachnospiraceae bacterium, assembly GCA_910577445.1. Classification (GTDB taxonomy): domain Bacteria; phylum Bacillota; class Clostridia; order Lachnospirales; family Lachnospiraceae; genus Suilimivivens. Next base: position 61,822 of record CAJTMZ010000003.1, read on the forward strand.
TTTTTTAAAGTTATGCTACAAAAAAAACGGGAAAAGGAGTTGAATCATCAAACCCTTTCCCGCTTTGTATTTTCCTGTCTCTTCCTATTATTATATGTCTTATTTAAAAAACTCCCGAACCCTTATCTTGCGCGCCCGTATGCGCCCTTAAGATTTAATTGCTCCAATCATAACTCCCTTTACAAAATATTTCTGAAGAAACGGGTAAACGCACATGATGGGAAGCATGGTAACCATCACTGCCGCGGCTTTGAGTCCCTCGGAAAAGGAAGGCCTTCCCACTTCCGCCGGTATGCTTTCCGCAAAGGAAGCGGAGGACCAGAGTATCTGCCTCAGTTCCAACTGCATCGGCCAGAGCTGCGCGTTTCCCAGAAAAAGACTGGAATGGAACCACTCGTTCCAGCGCCCCACCGCAAAGAACAGCACAAGGGTTGCCAGAGCCGGTTTTACCAGAGGCAGACTGATGCACCAGAAAACCTGTAACGGATTCGCCCCGTCCAGTGTCGCGGACTCCTCCATATCCGGCGGAAGCTGTTCAAAGAAATTGCGCAGGATAATGAGGTTGAATACATTAAAGGACAACGGGATAATTACCGCCCAGCGCGTATTCATCATGCCTAAATCCTTAATCAGCAGGAAAAACGGAATCAGGCCTCCCCCGAAATACATTGTAAAGATAACCATGTTCTGAATGAGCGCCCTTCCGGGGTAATTTTTTTTGGAAAGTCCATAGGCCATGGTGGTTGTCAGAAACATGCTGAAGGCCACGCCGGTAACCGTATACAGAACAGAATTGCCAAAGGAACGGAGCATGTTGGAGCCCACAAAAATATCCCGGTAATTTCCCAGTGTAAAGTGCTCCGGCCAAAGAGAGGCCCCGTTCATCATAAAATCCTGCTGTGTCATAAAGGAGCGCACCACCGTAAAGTAAAAGGGAAGCAGGACTATCACCATAAGAATCGTCAAAAACAGGGTATTGATTACATCAAATAAATCCGTCTTTTTCCGTTTTCTGATTTTTTCTTTTTTCATCACATAACCCCGCTTTCTCCAAACAGTTTGGAAATTTTATTGGCCGCCAGAAGAAATGCAAAATTGATTACCGATTTTGCAAGTCCTATCGCCGTACTGAATCCGTAATTGGGCTTATCCTTGAAGGTTTTCCTGTAAATATATGTGTCCAGGTTTTCCGCCGCGTCCTGAACCACCGGGTTAACCATATTCAGAATCTGGTCGAAACCGTTATTCATAATCCCGCCAAAAGCAAGAATGAGAAGAATCACCGCGGTTGCCTTTATGCCGGGCCATGTGATATAGAACATTCTCTGGAACCTGTTTGCCCCGTCCACCTCCGCCGCCTCATACAGTTCCGGGGAAATACCGGAAATGGCGGCCAGATAAAGGATTGCGCTCCATCCGGCCCCTTTCCATACGTTACTGCCATATAACAGGGGACGAATCAGAGTGCTGTTTGTGAGAAAGCTGTACTTTTCCCCGCCCAGCGCAGCAATGACCGTGTTGATAAATCCTTCCGAAGAAAACAGCGTTGTCATCAGTCCGCCCACTATGACCCAGGAAAGGAAATTAGGAAAAGTATAGACCGTCTGCAACACCTTCTTATATTTTCCGAATCTCATTTCATTCAAAAGCATAGCAAGAATAATAGGAACCGGGAAGCCGCTGACAATGTACCAGAAGCCCATGCGGAAAGTATTAAGGAAAGCCGCCCAGAAATCCTGTTTTCCCCACATGGTTACAAAATTCTTATAGATAGGGGACGCCCAGGGGCTCCCCAAAATACCGGCGCTGATTTTGAAATCCTTAAACGCCAGAGTCAGCCCATACATCGGCACGTAACAAAACAATAAAATGAAAGCGAATCCCGGAAACAGAAACAGATATATCCACCTGTTTTTCTTTACCTGTCTCCATAAAGTTTTTTTCCCGCTTCTGATTTTTGCCATCACTTAAGACCTCCCATCTGGCAATGAATATTTCCGGCCTTTCCCGGCCAGTCCACACACAGTTCCGGCATGTTTAAAGGATTTTCTTCCGCCGGTTTGTTTTCGTCAAACCCGAATCGGTATTTTGGCTGATATTTTACGGAAATAACCTGCGCCTCTCCCGGAAACAACGTGACATAATTATCCTCCGGATAGAGCAGATACCGCTCGCTCCTGTCATAAATCCGGATATGCATGGCCGCTTTATTCCCTCTGTTCTCAAGTCTGACCCTTACCTCATTTTTCCTTTTATCCGTTCCGCCGGAACTTAATATCTGACAATCCACTTCCGTCTTCCCACCGCAAAGCGCGCTCCCATAGGGCGTCTCTTTCTGTGTGGAAAAATAGTACAGATTTCTTCCGGTAAAGTCCGGTGTTTCGGCTGTCAGCCTG
>CAJTMZ010000003.1:64227-80130 GCA_910577445.1 uncultured Lachnospiraceae bacterium
ATACCGAAAAATCCCTCCGGCGCCTTCCACTCCAGCTCTCCCAGATAATTGGAATAATTGGATTTCACTGCGCCGGTATATATTTCGTCGAACATGGCATTCCCGCTCTCGTCCAATATTTCCGCCCTTAATTTGGCCCATCCTTCCATAACCGCAGAATCCGTAAAAAGCCATAGGCCGCCCCTGAAAGGTTCGCCTGCCGGAAAGTGCAGCTTAGCGTAATCAAAGGAAGGATAAAAATGGCTGAATGCATTTTTCGCCCAGTAATATGCCATTTTGGGGCTGCCGTAATATTCCAGAAGACTTGTGCAGGATACATTGGGCCACGGCTCGTTCAACTGCCAGATAATGCTTCCGCTGTTTCTGAATTTACGCCTTTGATTCGCTTCCAGAATATAGCGAAGCCCTTCCGCCTGCATCCACTGGCTTAGCGCAATGTATGTATCCAGGTCGCTGCATGGCCCGAACATTTCCTCTTCCCGCTCAAAGGTGCACCACCACTCCCCATGGAATCTCCAAACGTCATTCTCACTCACAGGTACCGGACGGATACGTTCCTCCTTTGGCAGAAAACGCTTCAAACTGGCCATGGACGACATGCCGTCGCATCCAAATTCGCTGTGGAAGAGACTGTCCGAGGCGGAATAAAATTCATAGTGCCCCGGATTTCCCTGATACTTCCACCACCCGTGTACATCGTGGCTCATATCCCTCATCCGGCTGATGAACTCTCCGGGACCTGAAGCCGAGGTTGGCAGGAATATCCGCCCGCTATCCCCTTCGGCCACAATTTCACAAAGCATTGCAATATTAGAATCCTTCTCGGTAACCGGAACGCGGTTTTCATCCATCAGCTCATTCCCGCCGCTCCAGATTGCCAGACTCGTATGATTTCTTTTCTCCATGACAGCAGAGACGGCGCTCTTTTTCAACAGGTCTAAAAATACGGGATTTTTGGAGGGAATATTGTCAATCCCCGAACTGGACTGAATAAACTCCTGCCAGACCAGAAGACCCAGACGGTCACAGCACTCATAAAAATACTCCGTCTCAATAAGCCCGCCGCCCCAGACCCGCACCAGATTACAGTTCATCTCCACGGCCCGCCGCAGCACATCCTCCGTCTGCTCTTTTGGAATATCGCCGTAAATATGGTCCATGGGCGTAAGGTTTACCCCTTTTACATACATCCTGATTCCGTTTACAGACAACAGATAGGGCCGCGCGCCGGCCGGAGCGTTTTCGTTTTTAAGGCATACGATTTTTCTTATTCCGCACTTTTTCCTTATCTGCTCCAGCAGTTCCCCCTCCTGATAAAGAGATACCGTCACATCATAGAGGACGGGTTCCCCCAACCCGTTTGGGTACCACAACAGGGGATTTTCAACCGGCAGGGACATTTCCACCTTTCCGTTTCGGATTTCCTGCTCTGTCTGTATTTCTTCTCCGTTTTCCGTGGAAAAAGACGCTTTAACCGTAAAAATACCCGGCTCCGATACTCTGGCTGTAATCAGGAAGCGGCTGTCTCCCTCTTCATCCCACTCTCCCCGGATGAACAAATCCTCCGTTTCCGCCCTGTCAACACTGGTCAGAGATACGTCCCGCCAGATACCAAGATTCACCAGACGGGTTCCAAAATCCCACTTATAGCCAAAGCGGCTCTTCTGGGTAAAAGTCTCGCTTGTTTTCCCAATCTGCCCCGCCTCATCAGGCGCGTGTTTTATAAGAATTTGAAGCGTAACCGGTTCCTCTTCTTTATAAATCTGTGTCAAATCCAGAGAAAAGGGTTCAAACATCCCCTCATGGCTGCCCAGGAAGCGGTTATTCCAATAGACCATACACGCATAGTCCACGCCGGAAAAATCCAGCCTGATTTTTGTCCCTGTCATCTTTGGAGCCAAAAAGGACGTCTCGTAGAGCCACCATTTATTTTCTATCCATTCGCATTTGAGGCTGTTCATTCCGTAATAAGGGTGTTCTATGTATCCGGCCCGATATAATGCCAGCGCCACTCCGCCGGGAACCTCTGCGGGTATCCAGCCGGTAATCCCCTGAAGATTCTCCCCGGTTTCCATACTTTTTCCCCGCAGGGGAACATAAGGCGCCGTGCCTTTCAGTCTCCAACTACAGTTGGAAAGATGATACCGCTGCTTTGCCATCTGCTTTTTCCTCATCTTCGCCGCATTGTATGAACAAGCGGGCTTTTTTCCAACGATTCGGGCAGGGCGGCTTTGTGAATTTTGTCGGTCAGCCTTCTGTGCCATGCCGCGTCCCGCCACATCCCCGCAAACTGAGGCGACGCAAAATTGCTGGTTGCCATCACCGCCCACTGTCCGCACGCTGCCGCCGTCTCAACGCCAAGCACATTGAGCTCCTTTAGCCATTCCCAGTAAAGTAACGGATAATCCTTATAATCCACAATCCCCCAGCATTCCGTGGTCGCAAGCGGAAGCCCCGCAGCCCTGCCCGCCTCCGCCAGTTGACGGATTCCCCGGACAAGAAGGGATTTCCAGTAATCCCGGCGTTTTTGGTATACATCGAAGGCTCTGTCAGACATCAGATGGTAATAGCTTTCCGAAAAGCGCGGATTCTGCGCCTTTCCCACTTCTTCCTCATATTCTCCATCGTTTAGTCTTGCCATCCAGATATGGTGTTCTGCCAGGTCAAAAAACGAAAGGTCCCTGTCATGGTAATGGGAAACATCCCCGCCGTCAAAAGAAAAGCAAAACGGTACAGCGGGAAATTCCCGGCGCAGAATTTCAATTGCACATCGCATATATTCCATAGAACGCTCTGTATGCCATGCCGACCAGGTCATCCAGAGCGGTTCGTTTTTGAAATAAGGGGCCCAGAAGTCCCCCGGCCATTCGTTGCACAAATCCACATATAAAACCGTATCCAGCAGCCCTTCTCTGTCAAGCCACCGCAGTACCGCGCACCAGTTTTCCGCCATCTTTTCCGGGGAGGTTATCCGCATCCGTACCTGCTCCTCGTCTTCCCTGTACCAGCTAGAAAGCGCCACCTTGATTTTCCGTTTCCGGCATTCCAGAAGAAACTCTGAAAACGCCGGAAGCAGACGTATCCTGTTCTTATATGGGCTTCCCCAGTCATGGGCGGACCAGACAGGTAAAAGCACCCACTCTTTTTCCGCTCCGGCCGCAAACAAATGCGGAAACGCGTCTATTCTGACCGCATCGTACCCTCTCTCTTCCAGTTCGCTAAGAGCCTTCCCCGGCTCTTCAAATCCGGCCCCCGGCCATCGCCTCTCAATCCAGGAAAAATCCCACATCGCAATTGCCAGAGGCCCGCTTTTTTCAGTTTGCAAATTCTGCATTGATTTCCTCACAGGCTTTTGCCGCCTGCGCCTCGTTCTCCTGAATGAATTTATCCCACATGCCCTGCGGGTCGTCCGAAATTACCGCCTGGATAAAATTATCCTTTGTCCCTCCCAGTATGGATGCAAACGCGTCTTTTTCCGTGGAAGAAAAGTAGTTCACATCGTAATTATTAGGGGTATAAAAGGGAGCGGAGGCCCAGCTTTCCATATTTTTCTTAAAAAGCTCTTCTATGATATACTGGCTTGTGGACGGATTACCTTCCAGGAAAAGGTCCATTCCTTCCAGAATGAAAAGCTTCTGGAACGGTTTCTGGTTGGTAATGTAATCCTTGCTTCCGCCGGACGCAGCATCCTCCGCCATATAATTCAGCGTAATCGTGCCGTCTTCGCCCTTTGTCCAATCCTCGTTCGGAACGCCATAGGCATATTTTTCAATCTGTTCTTGTTCAAGAAGCCAGTTGCCCACGGCGAGCCATCTGTCCATCACCTCATCGCGGCAATTATGGCTGAAAGCAAAAGCGCCCCACCATTCGTCCATCTGGCTTACATGATATTTCCCGTCATCCATTCTGACTGTAAACAGCCCCAGGTCTTCTTCCGTAAATCCTTCAATGTTGGCGCACAACTGCTTTGCCGTATCCTGAAGCACGGAAGGCCCCAGATTTCCGTAATATACAGCGCTTCTTCCGGCCAGGAAACGCTCTCTGCCCGCATTGTTGGCGTCCGTGTAGCTGTCTGCCGCCAACAGGCCCTTATCATACATATCCTTGATTTCCAGAATCGCGTCCATCGATGACGCATCCGGCGCTCCCCATACATATTTGCCGTCTTCCAGCTTATACCCGGATATTTCGGGATTCCACTTTTTAGCCAGTCCGCACCAACTGTTTCCTCCATGCTCCAGGTCAAAGGGAATCAGCTTATCCCCCAACTGTCCCGGGTCTTTTTCCTTGACCAATTCCAGATATTCTATAAATTCATCCCATGTCAAATCCTGCACGGGGGCGTAATTAAGTCCCATCTGCCCGGCCCAGTCCCGCCTGTAGGCAAACATATAGGATTCATATTCATTAAAGGGATTGTTGTTCTTTATTTTGGGAAAAGCATAAAGCGCTCCGTCTACAAGCACTTTATCAAAAATGCTGTACTTTTCCGTCAGTTCTTTCAGGTTCGGATAGGCGGACATATCAGAGGGAAACGCTTTAAACACCCCTTCTCTGGCCCATTCCACATACTCCGAATAAGAAAGGTTGTACCAGGCAATTACCTCCGGAAAGCTGTCGGTAGCCGCCAGCGTCCGGGTCACGTCGTCCCAGTTGTCCCAGGCCACAAGCTGAATGCTGAAGTCAAAGTTGAATTTTTCACAGGCTTCCTTTACCAGCGGATAATTCATCATATCCTCCGACCCGTCGATGGTAAAAATTTCAAAGGTCAGGTGTTCCGCATAGGGATTATCTTCCTCGCCCTCTGTCTTTGTCTGTTCTCCGGTACCGGCTTCTTCCTTTTTGGGGGCGTCGCTTTTGGTATCCTGGGGTGTATTATTCTTCCCGCCGCATCCGGCAAGCATCGCCGTCATAAGTCCTAATATCAGTATCAGGCTGACTGTCTTTTTAAGCATATTCTTTCCTCCTCGTAGGTCAAATAAACGGGTTACAATCTGTTTTCCATGGATTACAGCAAACTTGATTTTTGAATGATATTATGCTAACATCTACCACAAAAGATTACAATACAGCGGTTTCGGATACGGATGTCTCATTTTTTCGGATATTCTGCAGACGCTGTTATGATGGTGCAAGGGAGTTTTTATGTTTCGCGTTTTACTGGCTGATGATGAAAAAATGGTGCTTCTTTCCACAGAAAAGACCTTCCCCTTTTCCGAATACGGGATGACGGTTGCCGCAAGAGTCTTTGACTCTTTTGAGGCGCTGCGTCTTTTGGAGGAATCCGCATTTGACGCTGCGCTTATCGATATCCGCATGCCCGGCTTAACCGGTATCGACATTATTTCGGAATGCCGCCGCCGGAACATCGACACGGAATTTATTGTGGTAAGCGGTTATTCCGATTTCGACTATATGAAACAGGCTATCCGGCTTGGCGCATTCGACTATTGTCTGAAGCCTCTCCAGCGCAAGGAAGCGGACGAGCTTTCCCGCCGGCTCCTTGCGCTCCTCTTGCGCAAACGAACGGCCCAGGATTCCGCCCGTCTTGCAAAGATACTTTCCCGTAAAGATATCCTTCCCGACATGGTTCGTCTTGGCTTTCCCTCCACTTTGCAGGAACTTGCAGTGCTTTATATATCCCTTCCCTCTGTCCGTGAAATCCTTTCGCTTTTTAAAGAGAGAGAAACAACGCCTTCCCTTTTTCTCCACTCGTATTTCTTTTTATTATCCGAAACAAGCGTTCTTCTTCTCGCCTCCGTACCGGACAAAAATGCCGAGCCTTTGTTAAATGCCGTTCTCTCGCTTACGGGAAGCCGCATTGCCTACGGCACTGCGGACCTCTCCGCCGGACAGCCCGGCAGGCTTGTGGCGCATCTTGCCACGGACTTACTCCTTACAACGAAAGAGCAGCCCCTTATCCGTACCAGCCTGCATGATGAAAACGATGCTTTCCGTCTGCTTTTGGAGGAGGTGCGTCTCCATTACGACCAGGAGCTTTCCTTACAGTCTCTTGCCCGAAAGTATAATTTCAATTACTCCTATTGCAGCGAGCTTTTTAAATCCGAAACGGGATACAATTTTTCAAAATACATAACCCGTCTGCGGATGAATGCGGCCGCGGGACAGCTTTTGGAAACCGCAGATTCCACCACGGATATCAGCTTCCGGGTGGGATACCGCAATTACCACCACTTTATAAAGGTATTTAAAGATTATTTCGGGACGACACCTTCCGAATACCGGCAGCAGAAAGGCGATATCCATGAACCTGAGAAAACTGACGTCAATTAAAGGACAGCTTATCTTTTTGATTTTTTCTTTTACTCTGGTTTATCTTGTCATTACCTGGGTTTATTATTCATTTGTCTTTCATCTGATTCAGAAAAAAGAAGCTGTTTATGTGCAGAATCTTCTCTTTCAGGTTGTAGAAAATATTCAGACCTCTTCTGAGGATATGATTCGCTATGCAAGAATGGCCTCCAACGATATGAACACACAGAACTATCTTACCTCCGACCATCCCCTGGAAAGTCTGGAAAGCGCCAACGATATCTTCCGTTCTTTTTTCACCATGACCCAGGATTCCCAGGGAATCCTGATTGCGCTTATGGATAACAGCGGGAAAAAGCATCTTGTTCCGAAACCCATCCTCTCCGTCTTAAACTGTCTGGAAGAAGAATACGGAGTGTACCATCTGGCAAACGACGGCTCCGGCTTTACGGGGGCTATCCACAATATGTATGATAATCTGGATTACTACGCCTACTATCAGCCTATTCTCGACACCCGCGCCCCGGCTAAACCCAATAACCAAATCGGGATTTGCGTGGTTGTCAGCACCCTCACGCGTCTGGAAAAATGTCTCAATCAGGTAGAAACCTCCCCCAACTCCATTTTTATCATTATGAATCAGGAGCAGGACATTATTGTCAGCAATATGACGGACGAGGAAGCCGGCTCTCAGATTTTCACACAGACCATTCAGACGGAAAATGTGGCAAGCAACACCATTCAGAAGATTAACGGCGAAGAGCACATGGTCCTTTTTCAGGAAGTCCCAAACACAGGCTGGAAAGTGGTCGGCATTATTCCCATAAACGAAATTGATTCCGACCTCGACCCTTTTCTGAAGTTCGGAACCATGATTCTTTTTCTTCTTCTGGTTATACTTGTTCTGTGGGGAATCTATATTTTCAGGTCTATCATCCGTCCTGTCATGCAGATTACGGATTTCGTACAGGGCGACGCCTACACCGCCCTGCATAAAAGGCTGGAGATTAAAAATAACAATGAAATCGGTATATTGGCCCAGCGAATCAATCTGATGCTGGACAAAATATCCGCCATGACAAGAACCATTTTTCAGAATCAGTCCAACATGTATGAGCTGGACCTTGCAAAAAAGAAAGCGGAATTATCCGCTCTTCAGAGCCAGATTAATCCGCATTTTCTCTATAACACGCTTGACTGTATAAAGGGATATGGATATCTTTCCGACAGCAGCGAAATCGTCAGAATCGTTGAATCCCTCTCCCAGATGATGCGATATTGTATAAAGGGGCCGGACGTAGTCTGCCTTCGGGATGAAATTCATATCATTGAATGTTATCTGGATATTATTTCCATCCGTTTTGAGAACAGATTTTGCTTTTCCATCCATATCGCCGAGGAATCACTGTCCATACGCCTTCCCCGCTTCGTCCTCCAGCCTCTTGTGGAAAACGCCGTATATCACGGGCTGGAACCCAAATACGGGGAAGGAACCTTAAAAATTTACAGCCAAACGCCCTCCGGCGGCGACGTCTTTCTCTGCATTGAAGATAATGGCGTCGGTATACCGGAGGAACAACTGAAAATACTGGAAGAAAAAATCTGCCAGTCCGATTCCGACAGGCTTTTTCATCTTACCCCGGATAACGGCCTCGCCCTCCTTAACACGCACCAGCGTTTACAGCAGTTCTTCGGACAGGGATACGGGCTGCATATAGAAAGCGCCCCCGGTAAGGGAACCTGTATCAGGATTCGTCTACGGGCCGAGCCCCTCCCCTGAGGCCGGTTCTATGTCGGCCCTGTAGCCAAGAAGCGTTCCCATGTTCTCCCGGTAATAGTTATAAATATTTTGAACCCGCTCCCAGATTTGTTCATCAAAATAGACGTCGCTTCTCTGGCTCACCATACTCTCTACATACCGGCGTAAATCCGTATAGAACAAATCTGTGGCATCATAGCAGACATACTGCCCGTCCTCATAGACCCTGTACTGCTCCATCTGCTCAAAGGTCATCAGTTGACCGCGGATTAAAGCATAGTCCTGCGAACTTTCAATATCGTTTACATCATACATGAAAATGTAAATCAGCGGAATGTCAGCGCCGCCGTCAGTTTCCCCTTTGCGATGCGGAATATAGGCGCTTAAAACCATGGCGCTTTCTTCGACTGATGCGCCGAATAATTTGTCATATCCGTCTGTTGAGCGGCGGTGCAGGCCGGTTAGCTGTAGCTGCATATCCTCAGGCACAGTCACGTCAAAAAGGACGTCTTCATCCCGGTCAATCAAAGTTAATTCCATAGGCGATACAGAGGAAACGACCTTTACGTTAAGCTGTCCAAGCAACCGCTGGCACAGCTTCTGATAATCGTCAGCGAGCTGGTTTCTCTCCCTGACATCTAAGGTATAGTTTTCAAAGTAGGGCCTTAATTCTTCCATGATTTTTGTTATGGTTTCCGGGTCCGCCTCAGCGGGAGCAACCGGCTGCGGGTCTTTTTTTCCTGTTGGGACGGGCTGTGAAAACTCAACGGTGCACATCCAATCCTGCCCGAACATGAAATTGTTGTTTGTCAAAACGAAATAATACCAGTCGTCATCCGAAAGCGGCTTTTCAAGCAGCGCCATATCATAAGCGTCCGAAAGGTCAATCACCATCGTGCCGCTCGAATGAGCAGGTATCTGCGTGTTGCTGAAAGACACCTTCCCTGAAAGCGGTTCAACCTCTTCACCGGTACGCCAGCGCATTAGTTTGAGGTCAGGTTGAAAATTAAGGTCTTTGTCCGACCTGTTTTCCACCTGCACTGAAACCACACCGTCCCCCTCGTAATCAGCCCACAGGGAGAGGTCGTCCCCGGACAGAGAGGAAAACAAACCGAATGCAAAAACCGTTGTGGTAAAGAAACAGAAAACGGCTGCCGTAATTGACGCTGCGATTACTCCCCATTTAGCCGCTTTGGGCTTCTTCGTATTCTTTTTATAGGTGATGGCTTCTTCGTAATACTTGTCTCCCACTTCGTTCATAGCTTCTGAAAACTTTTTTGTATTCATACGAATATCTCTCTTTCTGTCAAATATGCTTTCAGCTTCCGCCGGATAAAAACAAGCCGGGCAGATACATTTTTTTCAGTTATTCCTACGCGCTTTGCAATGTCCGAATAAGCCTCCAAATACGCATAGCGGAGCATAAAAATAACGCGCTCTTTTTGCGTCAGCGTATCCAAAAAACTTTCGATAATACGCGCTAACTCTCTGGCTTCAATCTCGTCTTCCACTGTGTCCGGGTCTGCTATACAGGCTTCGATTTCCTCCATAGCAATCGTGTAAGTGCTGTTTCGTTTGGCGGCTTCCTTTCTGTAATAGATTTTCAGTGAAATGTTCCGGACAATTTTACAGATATAAGCCCGCAGCGGGTCAGGCTTCACCGGGGGAATTGCTTTCCATGCGACTAAATACGCGTCATTCACACATTCCTCTGCATCCTGCCTGTCGCCTACGATATTATGCGAAAGGGCATAACAGACTTTCCCGTATTTATCGTCTAGCTCCCGTATTGCCTGTTCCGAACGTTCAAAAAACATTTCAATGATTTTTTCATCTTCTATCATCACACCGCCTCCTTTCCGGCTTCACCTATATACTACGGTTTCAGCGGCAAATACTAAATGAAATCTCAGGATTTTTTATTTATATTGTACTGAAAAAATTATGGGAAATGGTTGCCGAAAAACAGTATGTTATAGTAAAATACAATTATTAAGAAAAATTAAGAATTATTTAAGATAAAATTAATCAAAGAGGGACATTATGAACGGCGAAAGAAATACCAATCTTGATTTGATTAAATCTGTGGCCTGTATCAGCGTAGTGGGACTTCACGCGGTGAACATGAACAATTATACGCTCTACTATCTGTTCGACTGCGGCGTTCCGCTTTTCTTCATGGTCAACGGTTATCTGCTTCTTTTAAGGGAACAGGCCGGCTATCGGTATGTTCTTTATAAGATTGCCCATATCCTTAAGGTTGTATTGTCCTGGAATTTTCTGATTGTCGTTCCCGTCCTTATTTTCAGACAGAAACTGATAAATCCTTTCCGGATGGCTTTTGACAGCCTTCTGCAGAAAGGATATCTGTGGCATTTCTGGTTCTTTGGCGCCCTGATTCTTATTTACCTGATTCTTCCTGTTCTTCACCTGCTGATTTATGAAAAAAGGCGTTTTCACCGTGCCATGTGTCTTGCCCTTATGTGTGTGTGCCTTTGTATGAGCACCCTTTCCATGATAAAAGGATATCCCTTAAGTATGTTCGTGCCCCAGCCCCTCCGCCTGTGGACCTGGCTGTTTTATTTTCTTCTGGGGGGTCTGGCCGCCTTTGAAAGTGGGAAAATACAGCGGGTTCCTCTCCGCGTCCACGGAATCCTTCTGTTTCTCTTTACCCTGTACAACAATACGGTCGAAAAGAAAGTAGGACTCTATCTCTTACACAGCAGGCTGGCCGAGTATTTTTATGATAATCTTTTCTCCATTATCTGGTACCTGCTGCTGTTCACTTTCCTGCTGCGGCTTCCGATAAAGGATTCCTGCAAAATACCCATCAGCCGTTTCAGCAGCCTTACCATGGGAATTTTTATCATCCATCCCATTTTACTTTTCGCGCTGAACGCGCTTTTTACCCCGGGCGGAACCGCCGCCGTACTCATCTTCTGGCCAGGGCTTACAATGTCCTCCCTGCTTATCAGCTATATGATATCCAAAATCCCCCTTGCCAGGGGACTTATCAGGCTCAGATGATTACATAAGAGGATTTGGATGAGAGCACCATTACCTCCGCGTATGCCGCAATCGTTTCCTCAATCTTCTTCCAGTCGTATTCCTGTACCGGAAAAATACCGTCCTTTTGCGTCACCTTCCTGACCGGCAGGGCGATTCCGGTGTTCCACTTTGAATTAAAGGGAACCACCTTCACCTGAATCGTGGCAAGGGCGTTGGCGATGGTGTCATTCACCATCGCCTTATATCCTTCCAGGGCGTTTTCCCCTCCGCCTCCGTGGGAGATAATTCCGGCCAGCTTCCCGAAAAGCTCCGACTGGTAGGTTTCGTCTCTCCACCAGTGCAGAAAGGTTATCTGTTCCATCTTTTCAAGCAGCATACAGAGTTTTGCCGGTATGGGCGCATAATGGGGCGATACGAAAAAGAGATAGTCCGCCTCCTTCATCTTTTCATAAAGCCGGTTAAAAGCATCGTCACTCTGACAGCGTTTTTTGTGGTAACAACCGCCGCACCCGTTGCACGGCGTTAGATGCTCTTTCCGCAAATCCACAATCCAGCAGGAAATGCCATCCCTTGCAAGAACGCCGGAAATCATTTCGCTGACACGGTAAGAAAAGCTCCCCTCCCCGCTGTGGATGATATTGGATGCCGATATGCATACTGCTTTCTTTTTCATATGTATTAACAAGCTCCTTTCCAAAGCCCGTAGACTTTGTGCTGCGCTGTTTCCAAGCGCATGACAGTGTTCGTCCTTTAATATCCCAGTCCCCTGTCGATAATCGTACCGTCCAGGGCGTTGATTGTCAGCCAGCTCTCATAAGGCCAGTCCATTATATAAGGTTCGTCCATGTCCGGATACCGCAAGGTTTCCTTTCCGAAAAAGTCCCACACCGGAATCATCCGGGCCTCTTTGGTGTTGCCTTTTTCCATAACCCGCATATAGCCCAGCCGCACCTCGTTAATTTCAAAATCCACCTTCACGTCTGCCTGTGAAAAAAAATCCTCGTATTTCTTTACTATCATTTCCTGAAAAACATTTTCAATCTCACTGAAAGGAAGCAGAAACACATACTCCTCCGACGTCTTTTCCACTTCATAGGGATTCCGCCAGTTAAAGGAGGCAAACCCGTCTTTCGTGTAAACCAGGCTTAGCTCCTCGTAAGGCCATGGCACATCGTCAGCTCCCTCCAGAGTGCCGCCCACTTCGTGGGTATAAGTCACGGGAATCCCGTCAAGGGTTCTTGTGAAATGAAATCCATATCCCACAGCGTCCACTACCGCTTCGTTACTGTCGTTTTCCTCGCTTATGGAAACCGACGTGAGATATTCCTCTCCAGCTATCGCCATATCCGAAAATCCCATAGCCGCCGCATCTTCCAGCGCTTTGCGCCTTACTTCCTCCACGGAAATTTCTGCGGACTGAATATCCTGTTCGCTTGTGCCAAAGGAAAAATTGCTGTTACTCTCATCGTCATATAAGTTGAAATTGGCATATCTCCAGTCGTCTCTGAAATTATTGTCAAGACTTACAAAGTAATTCTTTCCGTCCACTGTGGCCCAGCCTGTGAGGTAGTTTTCCGCCCTGTCCTGCACGTCTTCGATATAGGTCACTATTGCGGGAACCTCCCTGGTAACAACCTCCTTTGAGGCATTTTCTTTCAGAGCCTCCCAATTTTCAATCAGGTCGTCATAGGTTTGTCCCGTTTCGGAGCCGGGAACCAGCGGCTTTTCTCCCATTGCTTCAGCCTCTGCCTTTTTCTTCCGGTATAGCTCAATTCTCGCCTCAATCTCGTCGATGGTCCATCCGTTGGAGGCTCCCATCGCTTCCATGTCCCTGTCCCAGAGTTTTTCTCCTTTAATCAGCACCTGGCTTACCCTGTCGTAGTCCTCCTGATTAAAAACCCTGCCGGTCACTTTATAGCTCTGGAATCCTTCTCCCGCCGGAATCACTACCAGAGCGTCCGCCTTTACGCTCACCTGTTCGCTGCCGCCTTCCCATGTAAAACGCTCCGGCGCCTGTACCTGGTCCGCAATGGCTCCCCCGGCCTTTTGCCCGCTTTCTGCGCTTTGCGCGTCCTCTTTGGCATCGCTTTCGTCTTCCTCTTTCGGGAGTACGATTTCTTCCTCCGTCGGCGCACTGCTTTGGCAGCCTGTTGCCAGCAGCGATACCGCGCTGGCCAATGTGCATAATAATACCAGATTTTTTCTTCTCATATCTCTAATATGCCTCCATTCTTTTTCGCTTTACGCTGTTTTTCTGAAGCATACGCCTTTTCTCTGTAAAAGGTATTCAGCAAATTGTAAACTTTTTGTAAATCCTTTCCTGCCGCCACTATTTCTTCCAGACCACGGAAACTTTCGTGCCTTCTCCCAGCCTGCTTTCAATCGAAAGACGTGCGCCGTGAAGCTGTGCGATTTCGCTGCAAAGGGCAAGTCCCAGGCCGCACCCTCCGGCCCTGCGGCTTCTGGCCTTGTCCACCATATAAAAGGCTTCCGTCACTCTGGCAATTTCATCCTCCGGGATTCCGCATCCCTTATCCTCCACTGTGACCTTATTTTCAAAACCGGTAAGGAAAATCGTATCGCCCTCGCTGCTTGCCTTTGCGCCGTTGTCAATGAGATTGATTAAAAGGCTTTCAAACAAATCCCTGTCCACCCGCTTATTTTCCATGGAGCACGAAACTTCCAGTTTGATATTTTTCTGTTTTAAATGATGCTCCTCCAGACGCGCCACCCGCTCAAACAGCTCCTCCATGGAAGTTTCTTCCATAAATATACTGTCGTTGTCATACAGCCCCATAAGGCTCATCAGCTTGCTGCTTAAGCGCTCCAGGCGGCCGCACTCGTCCCTGATGTGCCACAGGGCTCTCTCCTGCTGCTCTTTTTTCAGCTTGACGTGGAGTAAAGTATCCGAATACCCGATGATGGAGGTCATGGGCGTTTTCAGTTCATGGGTAAGGCTTCCCAGCATCTGCCTGCGCCGCTCGGACATGACGGAAAGTTCCGTCACCTGGTCCTCGATTCGCTCCGCCATGCCGTTGAAGGCTTTTGCCATAATGCCAATTTCATCCCTTGTGTCCACGTCGGCGCGCCTTCCAAGCTCTCCGCCGCTGATGTCCTGCGCCGCTTTCTGCAATTCCCTTAAAGGGCGCAGTATCCCTGTTGTTAGCAGAAAAATTAAGATTACCGCCCCGAAAGACGCTCCCGCCCAAATCATCAGACCGAAATAAATCTGCTCCCGCATGTCCCTGTAAAGGCCTGAAATATCCTGCACCAGAAGAAGGCTGAAATCATTTCCGTCAGCAGGCACCTTTGTTCCCACAATTAAAATATACTGTTCCCCTCTCTTTTGTATGATGCTGCAGCCCTCCTTTTGGTTCCACCTTCCATCCCCGGGATTCACCAGTTCAAAAGGCGTTTCATTGCAGATTACCGCGCCGTTTTCTATTAAAATGTATTTGTCCGAGCCGTACTTTTTCAGCAGATAATTCACGTAGGCATTTTTTGCCGCCTTGCCAAACCCCTCTAAGGGCGCGTACTCCAGTTCCCTTGAAACCGCGTAGGCAGTGGAAGCAAGCCGCTGCCTGCCGCTTTCCATGGTTTCATTTTGATTATACTGGACGGAACGGTAAATAATTGCCGCTCCCGACGCAAAGGTGGCCGCCGACAGAACCGTCACGGTAACCACGGACAGTTTTTTCCAAAGCTTCATATTAGTCCAAATCCTCCAGACGATATCCGGTCTTGGATATCGTGCGAATCACGTCGTAAAAATCCAGTTTCTTGCGGAGCTGCCCGATATGCACGTCCACCGTCCTGGTCTCGCCCACATAGTCCGTACCCCAAATCCTGTTTAAAAGCTCTTCTCTTGAAAAAGCAACGTTTTTGCTGCCGGCCAGCGTCACCAAAAGCTCGTACTCCATGGGCTTTAAGGCCACCCGCACGCCCCCTTTTTCCACACTGTGCTGCTTTAAATCAATCACCACATCGCGAATCTGTATTTTTTCCCTGCTGCGCCCGGTCCGCTTCAGCACCTTTTCCATGCGCACCAAAAGCTCCAGAATTTCAAAGGGCTTGACGATGTAGTCCTCCGCCCCGGACCTTAACCCGTGAACCTTGGAAAGCACGTCGTCCTTCGCGGTCAGGTATATCACCGGAATCTTTGCCGCCTGCAAATCCTCCATCAGCTCAAAGCCGTTTTTTCCCGGGAGCATCACATCTACCAGCGCAAGAGCCGCCGTCTCTTCCACAGCGCCCGCCTCCCCGTCCTGATTCTTTTTCCCGCTTATCATGTTCCTGATAACCCCTTTTGCCTCAAGCCCGTCCATAATCGGCTGGGTTTCGTATCCCGCCGCTTCCAGATTCATGCAAATCAGCTCCGAAATCGAACTGTCGTCCTCTATTACCAGAATTTTCATCTTCATGCCCTGCTCCCCCCAATATACCATATTAAATATCCTATCACAAAAAGCGCCGGAAAAAAGCATCAAATTGTAAACATTCAGTATTGCAGAGTAAATGCTGTTGTGTGATAATAAAAACTACAGGAATTTTTTTAGATAAGGGTTACAAATGAAAATCATCTGCGAGGTTTTAACATATGAGTGACAGACAAAATTGGTCCGGGCTGGGGGAACAGTTTAAGGGCGCCCTGGCAGAAGCCCTCCAAAGCGGGGATTTCACACATTTAAACGACCTGGTAGCCGACACTGTGACCAGCACATTAAACGAGGTGGGAATCAGCTTCACCCAGAAGCCCTCTCCTCCGCCCCCGGAAAGCTTTGATTCCTCCTTAGCTTCTTCAAACGAAAGCGAAGGAAAGGCTTCCAATCCCTTTGATAAGGAAAAACAGCGTCAGCAGAAAC
>CAJTMZ010000003.1:80142-82340 GCA_910577445.1 uncultured Lachnospiraceae bacterium
GAACGACTGGCAGGCGCACATGCAGCGGCGGCAGGAAGAGCAGCTTAAGCGCAGACAGGAACAGATGCGGCGGCAGGCGGAACAGCTCCGGCGTGGAAAAGAGCACATGCAGCGGCAGAAGGAAGCTCTGATGCGCGGGCAGAACCAGCTCAAAAACAAGATTGAAAGCCTTTCCCTGATAAAATTCAAAAAAGTCGGAAATGTCTCCAACGTCCTCTATCAGGTTTTCGGCGGTATCGGCCTTGGGATTACTTCCTTTATCACATTGCTGCGAATCGGCTCATATTTTTTTGGCGGCACGCAGTTTACACTCGCCGGCTGGATAGTCAATCTGATTTTTCTGGTCTTTTTCGGCGGAATGGTACGGCTTGGAACCAGTCAGGGAAAACGGTTAAGACGCGCCAAACGCTATATACAGCTTTGCGGGGATAAGCTCTACGGAAAAATCGAACTTCTGGCGGACAGCACAGGGAAAAGTTCCCGCTATGTGATTAGGGATATCCAGAAAATGCTGACGCTGGGCATGTTCCCGGAGGGACATCTGGACGCCCAGAAAACCTGTTTTATGCTAAACGACAATATTTACAGGCAGTATCTGGAAACAGAGGAAAACCGAAGGCGGCGTGAAGCCGAAACCTTTTCCCAAAAGGGCGGAGAGTTTTCCGGGCAGCGGGAGAATCTGCCAAACGAAGCAAAATGCCAAAAAGAAAAGGACGACCCCCATGCGTCCGATATGTCCCAGGCCGCGAACGGCCAGGAGGCCGAATTAAACGCCATGGTGCGCGAGGGAATGGCGTGCATCCGGAAGCTGCGGGAATTGAACAACAGGATTCCCGGAGAAATCATTTCCGAAAAGCTCTTCCGTCTGGAAAACCTTTTGAAGGAAATCTTTGAAAGCGTCAGACAGCATCCTGACCAGATGGGCCGAATGCACAAGCTGATGAATTACTACCTTCCCACCACCTTAAAGCTGGTGGAAACCTACGAGGAATTTGACAAGGTAAGCTCTCCGGGAGAGGAAATCCTGGCTGCAAAAGCTGAAATAGAAAACACTTTGGACACCATCAATCAGGCTTTTACGGAACTGTTAAACAATCTCTTCCAGGACGCGGTGTTTGACGCAACCACTGACGCCCAGGTACTGAAAACCATGCTTGCCCGGGAGGGCCTGATGAATGAAATGGAAATGAAAGCAGGAGGTACAAAATGAATAACTTAGACGAAATGATAACGGAAGCCCCTTTCCTTACCTTTGAGCCCTTTGCCCAGGCGGAAGAAAATAAAACCGACTCTTTTACGCCGGCCGAGGAAGCTCCGAAAATTCCCGAGATGGTTCTGACCCCTCAGGAACAGAAAATGGTAGACGACTTTGCTTCCCAGATTGATATCACCAATACCCAGCTTGTCATGCAGTACGGCGCGGGCAGCCAGAAAAAAATCGCCGATTTTTCGGAAAGTGCTCTGAATAACGTCCGCACTAAGGATATGGGCGAAATCGGACAGATGCTCGCCAGCGTGGTAAGCGAGCTGAAAGATTTTGACGAGGAGGAGGAAAAGGGCTTTCTTGGCCTCTTCAAAAAGGGTTCCAACAAACTGGAAAACATGAAGCTGAAATATAACAAGGCGGAGGCAAATATCAATAAAATCTGTCAGGTAATGGAAGAACATCAGATTACCCTGCTAAAAGACGCCGCCATGCTGGACAAAATGTATGAGCTTAACCTCAACTACTTCAAGGAGCTGTCCATGTATATTCTTGCGGGCAAACAAAAGCTGGCAAAGGCCAGAGGCACGGAACTCCCCGCCCTTTTAAAGAAAGCGGAGCAAAGCGGCCTTCCCGAGGACACACAGGCAGCCAACGACTATGCGTCCATGTGCGAGCGTTTCGAGAAAAAGATTTACGACCTGGAGCTTACCAGAACCATTTCCATGCAGATGGCTCCCCAGATTCGTCTCATCCAGAGCAACGACACGGCCATGTCGGAAAAAATCCAGTCCACCCTTGTGAACACCATTCCTCTCTGGAAAAGCCAGATGGTGATTGCAATCGGCCTAAACCACTCCAGCGAGGCCGCCAGGGCGCAGAAGGAAGTCACCGACATGACAAACGCTCTGCTTCGAAAGAACGCGGAAACCCTCAAAACCGCCACGATTGAGACGGCCAGAGAAAGCGAGCGCGGCATTGTCGATATCGAAAC
>CAJTMZ010000003.1:82353-83338 GCA_910577445.1 uncultured Lachnospiraceae bacterium
AGCACGTTAGACGAGGTTTTAAAGATTCAGGAGGACGGCCGGGCAAAGAGAAGAAGCGCCGAGACGGAGCTTTTGCGAATCGAGGACGAAATGCGTCAGAAGCTGCTTTCTGTCAGCCGCGCTTCCGGACAGATGTGATAATATGAATAACAGATTTTAAAATGCCGCGAAGAACGTTCCGGCAAATTTACACGCGCCCGCTTTGTTTTACAGAGCGGGCGCGCTTTTCTATCACCTGATATTTTTCGTAAACCGGCATCCCGGAAAACTGCTCTGCTCCCTAAAACAAATCGGAATGCGTTCCGGTTCGGTCGAGCATTAATTCATCATCTTTGATACGGTAAATCAGCAGCCAATCGGGCATAATATGACACTCCCGGCATCCTTTATATTTTCCTGTCAGATTATGGTCTTTGTTCTTTTGCGGCAGTGCCGCCGGAATCCTCAGTGTATTTACAACGCTAAAGAGAAAATTCAAATCGAGGCCTCTCTTTTGGCAAAGCTTCAAATCCTTATTAAACTTTGTCGTGGTTGATAATTTTAACATTTTTCCCCGTTTCTGCTCTGTTTTCAAGCGCATGACAGAGTTTATGGATGCCGCGCGGCCACAAACTCTTCAGATTAAAAGTTTTAATTTTCACTCTTCTCTCAAAAGCGTATTAAAAAAATCTTCTGTGGCGCCTTCATAACGCTGACCCGTTCCACATTCCAGCATTTTATCGCCTTCTTCTATTGCCGCTGCCGTCTCGGCGTTCGGTATTTCGGCAAATCCGGTTAAATTTTCCAGTATTCTGACAACATAAACCATTCTTTCCTCGTCTATTATATCTAATAGCTGTATCGCTCTTTCCCTGTTGCTCATATCCTGCTTTCCTTTCTTTTTCTTCTATTCCGGAATCCCCTTTTACTGTGAAAAAATTATAACACTTGCTTCCATCCTATGCAACTTACCGCTTTCACACTTATATACTTTCCAAAGCGGGCG
>CAJTMZ010000004.1:0-239 GCA_910577445.1 uncultured Lachnospiraceae bacterium
GAGGAAGCCGCCGAGCCTTTCGGGGACATACTCGGGGTTCATCACTTCCTTGAAAAAACCGTCGTATAGGAGCTTAAGCCCCTTTACCCCGGTGCACATAGCAAGGAACTCTTCCTGCTGCTGTTTCGTCCAGTTATTAAATTTCCTGTTAAGGCCCCGGCTTTTCCTGATTTCCGCCAGCACCTCCTCCCTTTCCCTGATAAGCGGGAAATAGTCTTTCAGTTTAGACGCCATAAACT
>CAJTMZ010000004.1:249-57422 GCA_910577445.1 uncultured Lachnospiraceae bacterium
CCTCCTTTGTAAAATCAATGTCCTGTGTTTTTTTTCATTTCATAAAATCCGGATAAGCCGGCAGAAGCTGCCGAATGTGCGAAACGCACGGAATAATGAATATAAAGATTTTTTGAATTAACAATAACTTATCCCTTTTGGGGAAAATTGTCAAGTACCTTAGGCATAAAACGTAAAAAACACTGAATCATAAAACACAAAAACAGCTATAGGCATATAACACCAAAAAGCAATGCCAGTAGGAACGCCCTCTTTTTCCGTACCGCATTCCCGCCGGCAGACATGAAAACCATGCAAATATATTTCGAAGCAGACAATCTCTTACAGATAGTTAAAAGGCTCTTTCGCGTCAATAAACCCAATCTCAAAATCCGTAAATCTTTCCTTCAGCCACTTTTCCATATATTTCATTCCGAATTCCTCGCTCCGCTCGTGTCCTAATGTGAGCATCCCTTTATTAAATCCCATCTGGTAAGCATCGTTTAAGTAGGCGCAGATGGTCCACTCCGTGATATCACCCACCACCATCAGGTCCAGATTGTCACGCTCCATCACCTGCATGGGCATCACCTCCACACCAAGCCCCAGGCTTCCCCCGCCTACCAGTATACCCACTCTTTTCACCTTCATGTCCGGAGAGCCGATAATCTGAATGGTATCCATATGAAAAATTTTCTTAAACTCTTCCGCCAGCCCGCGAAGCGTCGTCTCGGGAATTTCATAAATCCACGGCTGCGGTTCGTCCTCTTTAAGGTAATCCCGCCACCCCAGCTCTTCCATCAGCCCCTCGTAGATATAATCCACTTCACTGCCCATGTGCATATGGTCATGGAGACGCCAGATAGTCACGCCGTGTTCCTCGATATACTTCTTTTTGGCAAGATACACACTGTCGTTTTCACACCAGCCGGTTTTATCAGAGCCGTTAAACCAGGTGGGCTCATGGGTAATGATAAAATTTTTCCCCTGACGCACCGCCTCCTTAATCACATCAAAGGTCGCCATAAAGGTGGACGCCACTCCGGTCACCTCCGCGTCGGGGCTGCCGATTGAAATAATATCGCAGGTTGGATTGATTTTGGCTCCGCCGCACATATCCATAAGAATTTTGTCGATAACCTGCTGCACTGTCCATGTTTTCATAAATAAATCCCCTCCCGTTATATTGCTGATTTTATTTTAGCACAAATCACCGCGGCTTTCTCTTTTTTCAGAATGATTTTTTCTATATGAATCGTGATTTCGCCGGCACTTTCCGTTGTTTCGTTGACTTTTAAAAAGCCCCTTTATATAATGAAACAAACTCGCGGAATCTGAACCGTCGGTAATGATTTTATATCCTCTCTGCAGGCATATAAGCAGGGCCGGTAATTTTTATATACAAAAAATATTGCAGTCGAAAGGAGAATTTATATGGAAGTAAAAGAATGGACTTATGAGGAATTTCCGGAATTTACGGAGGAAGTGGAAGGCGCGCGCACCATTTCCACCACCGGGGACGAGATGGGCGTAACTTACATCCCCAATGTGGAATATGCCGAAATTGACGGCGTAAAACTCCATTTGCAGATATTATTGCCCTTCACCCGCAATCAGCCTGAAATGGTCTGCCCCTGCGTGGTCTTTGTCCAGGGCTCCGCGTGGATGCCCCAGGACGTTTATGCACAGCTTCCCAGAGTTTCCAAGCTTGCGGAGCTAGGATACGTGGTGGCGGTCGTGGAATACCGTCATTCGGGAATCGCTCCTTTTCCGGCGCAGATTGCGGACGCCAAAAACGCAATCCGCTTTCTTCGCTCCAACGCCGAAACCTACCACATTAACCCGGAAAATATCATTGTCTCCGGCGATTCCTCGGGCGGCCACACCGCTATGTTTGTGGGATTTTCCGGCGGCGAAGAAACGGACAATCTTTTTCCCGGCATCTCCGCCAGCGTAAAGGGTATCGTTAACTTTTATGGCAGCACCAGCGTGATGGCAGAGGATTCCAACCCCATCCAGATTCTCCACTGCCAGCCGGACAGCCCGGAGGGCATGGTAATGGGACATGTGGATTTACGAAAGCATCCGGAGCTTAAAAGAAAGCTCTCCGTGGAATGCAATATCACGGAGGATACCGAAATCCCGCCCACCCTGATTTTCCACGGCACCAAGGACCGCGTGGTAAACTGCCAGGGCAGTGTTATCCTTTACCGCCAGATGAAAAAGTGCGGCAAGGATGTAACGCTTTATTTTATCAAAGGCGCTGACCACGGCGGACCGGAATTTTGGACGCCCGAAGTCCTTGCCGTTATGGACGGCTTTATTCAGAACTGTATCCGTTAACCGAAACGTATTGTCAGCTCAAAGTTTTATTAAAATATAACTTCCCCGGAAAGCAGGTTCAGGCGCTTTGCCGGGGAATTTTTAATCATTCAAACAGCCTTCCCTTTTTATATTTCTTTATTTTCCGGTTATACTAACTCTATTAAAAATCAGGAGGTCACAATGAAAGCATCCGGCAAAAGTAAAAGCATCCGCACTATCCCAAAAGGCGCGTGGGAAAGCGGAGCCTATAATGAGAAAAAGAAACATTCTAAAAAACAGCATCTCAACGATATCGCTACCGACATACAGGGCAACGGCTATCCCCTGTTTCACGAAAATCAGGATAACTAAAACATCCTGATTACATAATTTCCCTGTCTTTTCGCAGTCTTTTACCTAATATTGTCCATCTTGGTCAATTTATACCCCTCTTCCATTGACCGAACCGGTATTTTTTCACTTTTTGAATCTTCCTCCTTCATTAATTAACTGCAAACCATTCATCAAAAAAGTGGGTAAAAACAAAGAAATCCCCAATTTCCACAGAGTTATCCACAATGACACATATGTCATTGTGGCCGACCCATTTACTTTTTTCTACAAAACACGACGTCATTTTCCCCGAAATCCTTCATTTTCTGACAATTTCCCCTGTTTTTGCACCTGAATCCTGCAAAAGCTTGTCCATGCGAAAAAAATCGGCATGTGAAAGTTATCCACATGCCAAAATCCGATTTTTCCACGACAAACTTTTCTATTGTACCAGAATATGGAAAATCCACTTAACCGCCTACAGCCATTCGTCCCAGAACCGCTCCACTTTGCGGGCCGCCTGATGCAGCGACACCCTTTCATACCGCTCCCACTCTCTCGGAAACATTTTCAGATAGGATGAAGTGAGGAACCGCTCGTCCAAAAGCGCCACAATCCCCACGTCCTCCACCGTTCTTATGACCCTGCCGGCGGCCTGAAGCACCTTATTCATTCCCGGATAGCGGTAGGCAAAGTCAAAACCATTGTCCCCCTGGCTGTCAAAATAATTCTTTAGTATTTCCCTCTCGGTGCACACCATGGGAAGTCCGGTTCCCACAATAACCGCTCCAATAAGGCTGTCGTTTTTCAGGTCGATTCCCTCGCTGAAAATCCCTCCCAGCACGCAGAAGCCAAGCAGCGTCCCTTCTCTTTCCTCCGCAAATCTCGCGAGAAAAGCCTCACGCCTCTCCTCGTTCATACTCTCTTCCTGACAGATACATTCCTCCCGGCCATCGTCCAGATAATTACTCTCATACGCCTCATATACTTCCTGCAAAAACAGATGGGAGGGGAAGAAAATCATGTAATTTCCCTCCCGCTGGCTGGTAATCCGGTGAATATAGGTGGCGATATTAAAGTACTCTGTGCCGGAACGTCTGGTATATTTGCTGGTCACATCTTTGGCGATAAACAGGCCCTTGCGCCGGGAATCAAACACCGACCTGGCGTACACCTCATAATCCCCTTCCGCCGCCCCCAGAAGCCTTTTATAGTACTGAATGGGCAGAAGCGTCGCCGAAAACAAAATAGTGCTTCTCCCCCGCATCATACATTCCTGAAGATTTCTGGAAGGGTTCACGCAGAACAGCCGGATATAAAACCCGCCGTCCGACTCAATCCGGGTGTAAATCACATAATTTTCATCCAGCTTGTCATTGATTAATAAAAAATGAGAGACTTCAAAGTAAAAGGCAAGGACTTCCCCTCTGGCAGAAGCAAAGGCCGCGGCAGAAGGCGCTGCGCCAGAAGTTCCCGTCTCCAAGAAGTCCAATCCCTCCAGGGATGTCTGTTCTGTGTCAGGGGAAATCGTTTTTCCCCCATTTCCTCCCTGCTCGTGCTCCTCCAGGAAATCCTCCATCGCCGAAGCGAGCCTCGTAAGCGCCTCCACAAAAGGCGCGGCCTCCTGTTCGTCCAGACAGGTATCGTTCTCACATTCCCGTTTTAATGTCAAAAGTTCCCTGTTGCACCGCTCAAGCTGCCGGTACAGCTTTCCGTCGTAATCCTTTACCGCCTTTTTCAGCCCCAGAAAGTCCTCTTTTCTAAGGGAAGCGCTGTACATGTCCCGTCCCCTCTCCACCAGATTGTGGGCCTCGTCAATCAGAAAAACATAGTCCTGCCTCACGCCCTCAGCAAAGAACCGTTTCAGATACACATGAGGGTCAAACAGATAATTGTAGTCGCAGATAACCGCGTCCGCAAACAGGCTCATATCAAGACAAAGCTCAAAAGGACAGACCATATGCTCTTTTGCACAGGCAATAACCGCCTCCCTGTCAAAATTGTCCTGTTCGGTCAACAGCTCGTAAACCGCATCGTTTATACGGTCATAGTGCCCTCTGGCATAGGGACAGTAATCCGGGTTGCACTCCGCTTCCTCCATAAAGCAGATTTTGTCCCGTGCGGTCAATACGACGGACTTGAACCTAAGTCCCTGTTTTCTCATCAATTCAATGGCGTCGCCGGCCACGGTTCTTGTGATGGTTTTGGCCGTGAGATAAAAGATAGTCTGTCCTATCCCCTCCCCCATGGCCTTTATGGCCGGAAACAATGTGGAGATGGTCTTTCCGGCCCCGGTAGGAGCCTCTATGAACAGTTTTCTTTTATGATAAATTGTCTGATAGACATATGAGGCCAGCTCCTTCTGCCCCTCCCGATAGGCAAAGGGAAAGGCAAGCGCCTTAATAGAGTCTGTCCGCTCACGCTCCCAGCTTACCCGGAAATCCGCCCATTTTTTATACTGCTCCATTACCTCTAAAAACCACTCTTCCAGTTCTTCCAGTTCATATGAAAAATGAAAATACCTGATTTCCTCCGTATCAATGTTGCAGTAGGTCAGGCGCACCTTAATGCTTTTTAGCTGATTCTGGCTTCCGTAAATGTAAGCGTAGCACTGGGCCTGAGCAAGATGGACCGGAACCGCCGCCTTCATTTTGTGGATATCCCTGTAGGTTCCCTTGATTTCATCGATTGTGACCGTCAGTGCATCCTCATCGTCAAAATCTTCTTCCTTTTCTTCCCCGTTGTCACTGCCTGAAAGCAGGCGAAGCTCTCTCTGTCCCGGCGTCTGCCCTTTCTCCTGATTTTTCTCTGTCATCACGCCGTCCGCCCGTCCTTCCACGCGGATGGTGTAATCGGGCGTTTCATAGAAATAACGCAGAAAAACCTCCGCATGATAATCCGCTCCCATCTTTCGCTGAATCATACGGTGAATCCTTCCGCCCTCCTGCATGGCATTCTCCGAAAAGGCCGCTCTTCTGTTGTCTATATTTCCGGAACGAAGGATAAACTCGACAAGGTTCCTGACCGATATCTGTATTTCCATATACAAAAACCCCCTGAAAAAGATACTACGCTATCTCTTTCAGGGAGTCAACTCAGTTTGCCTAAAATCCGTTTCAGCTTGCAAGGGCAAGGCGGCTTAATACCTTCTCAAAATCAGGGTCGAAACCATTGTAGGATACTGTAAGTATCTGGTTCAAATCCAGACCTAAAACCCCTACAATTGACTTGGCATCCACAGTGAACCTGTTATAAAAAACGTCAATGTCAAAATCACACCTCGAAGCCGCAGTCACAAAATCCTTAACCTCTTCCAGCCTTAGCCGTATTCTACGCTGCATCATCATTATCACCCTTCTTTCTTCTCAATGCAGATTGCGAAAACGTTTTCTGTTACTTATCCAAAAACTACCACACTGACCTTATTTTGTAAAGACCATTTCGAAATAAATAATAGAATTAATTTTTTCTTTACAATTTACAATCCGCATATCCCTACGATATTAATTATCATTGACAAAATAAACGAAAAATATACTATTATATTATTCTCCCTGAAATTCCGTCATGTAATCGCGGTATCTGAGAGGAAGCATGTTTCTTTGAAGCCCTTTATTTTTACGCTCCTCTATGGGTATAGTATGAAAAAAATGAGTGAACAGTTCTCTGTATTTCTTCTCGCCTTCGGAAAAAGCAAAATTTCCCTGCCTTAAATTTTCATCCCCGTACACAAGGTACCAGTCGCTTCGGGCCGGATGCAGCGCGAAAATATTCCGCACCCTGTCGTGAATCACAAAATTCTCCAGCGGCAGCCTGTCCGCAAAGTGAGGGACGATAAAGGTTATCAGATTATTCTTCGGCCCCACAGGCGCGTACAAAATGCCGTTTTCCAGTTCCCTGAAACGAAGAAATTCCACATGGAAATGGGCCTCGTTGGCCGTAAACCTTGCCAGCTCAAACACTCTGTGCACATAGGGATTCTGAAGGTTTCCCATTACCTGCTTTCGGTTTCTCATGGAAAGCCCCGCTATTACCGTGCGGTAAACCGCTTCCCCTTTGTCCCCTTCCCCGGAGGCGAGAGCGCGGCAGATGGACATATACGCTTCATTGCCGAATTCTCTTATCACTGTCCTGGCCACCTTCGCCGCCTTTGCCTTATCCGGCGGGCATGGCTCGTAGACCGCGAACAGGCGGTAATTCTCATCTTCCCCAAGGCATAAGTGAATCTGCTCAAGGGGTTTCTTTTTCAGATAGGCGTTGTAAATTCCCGTAAAGATTCCCTCCAGAGAATCTTCGCATATTAAATAATATTCTTCCATGTTTCCCCGCCTCTTCCTCCCGGCCAAATTCGCCCGCTCAGCTTCCCGCTGCCTGATGGAATGCAAACTCTCCGGTATCGTCAAACAGGGAAAGCTGCTTATAGGTCATGCCGTCCCTGTCAAAGGGCAGCTTTTCCTTTGCTCCAATCAGATTCCTTGTGATGTAATCCTCCTCCAGTTTTGTGGGATACATCATTTTCCCGCTGCAGGTTATAAAATATAAAGCCCGCTTTAAGGTAACGCCGATTTTCTTCAAATCCTCAAAGCCAAGGCTTCCGTTCCGCCGCGCCCGCACGATTCTCTGGGCGCTTTTCACCCCAATCCCCGGCACCCGCAGAATCATCTGATAGGATGCTCTGTTGATTTCCACGGGGAACTGCTCTAAATGCCGCAGCGCCCAGTCCGCCTTGGGGTCTAAAAGGACATTGAAATTCGGCTTGCCCTCGCTTAAAAGTTCCTGCGCCTCAAAGCCGTAAAACCGCAGCAGCCAGTCCGCCTGATACAGCCTGTGTTCCCGCAGAAGCGGCGGCCCGCCGGGCAGCGCCGGAAGGGACTTGTCCACATTGACGCTGACGAAAGCGGAATAATAAACCCTTTTTAAATCAAACTTCCTGTACAGGTTCTCGGCCACCGTCATAATCTGATAATCGCTTTCCGGCGTGGCTCCGACTATCATCTGGGTGGACTGGCCGGCCGGCACAAAAGAGGGCGCATGCCTGAACGCCACTATCTCGTTTTTGTTCTGTGTGATTCCCTGCTGAATCTGGCGCATGGGCGTTAAAATATTTTTCCGGTGCTTATTGGGCGCCAGACGCTTTAATCCGTCGGCAGTGGGCAGTTCCAGATTGACGCTCATCCTGTCCGCCAAAAGCCCCAGCCTTTGCACCAGCTCTCCATCCGCTCCGGGAATCGCCTTCACATGGATATACCCCTGAAAGCGGTATTTCGTGCGCAGCTTATGGACCGCCTCATATATCAGCTCCATGGTATAGCTTGGGCTGTACAAAATGCCCGAACTTAAGAATAAACCTTCTATATAATTGCGCCTGTAAAACTGAATGGTCAAGTCGCAGATTTCATCCGGTGTAAAGGAAGCCCTGGGAACATCGTTCGAGCGCCTGTTGACGCAGTATTTGCAGTCATAGATACATTCGTTTGTAAAAAGAATCTTGAGCAGGGAAATACATCTTCCGTCAGCCCCGAAGCTGTGGCAGATGCCCCCCGCCACCGTATTGCCGATTCCCGTTCCGTCCCCGCGGCGGCTTACGCCGCTGGAAGAACAGGATACGTCGTACTTGGCGGCGTCCGAAAGAATCCCCAGCTTTTCCATCAGGGACATCTTCTGATTCATCTTCACCTGTATTGGAGGTTCCGGGCCTGATGCCGCAGTTATGCCTGTATCTGCATCCGAATCTATGCACATTATCCCTGAAACCGGATTTAAATTTGTACTCAAAATAAAATTGCTTTCCATCGCCGCGTCCGCCCCAAACATTTGTTTGTTACAGTATAACACGGCCTGCCATGGAAAGCAATAGTTTTTCCGAACATAAGTTTGTTTTTGTTTTAAGAATGCGCGTCCCCGGCCCGTATCTTCTCCTTCCAGGATTTCACACGCTCTAACTTCTCCTTTACCTTCGCCTCGTCCCCCTCGCCGGCAGGCTTATAATACTCCCGCCCTTCCAGAGAATCCGGCAGACATTTTATGGCTGTAAGCTTTTCCTCCCTGTCATGGGCATACTCATATCCTTCTCCATAATGAAGTTCCTGCATCAGGGAGGTCACCCCGTTCCTGATTTGAAGCGGTACCGGCTCGGTCAATGTAGTCGCCGCGTCTTTTTTGGCCATCTCATAGCCCTTAAAAAGCGCATTTGACTTGGGCGCCATGGAAAGGTATACCACCGCATGGGTCAGGTTCACATTACACTCCGGCATTCCGTTGAAGTGGCACGCCTGATAAGCCGCTACCGCCACCTGCAGCGCGCCGGAATCGGCGATTCCCACATCCTCGCTTGCAAACCGCACAAGCCGCCTCGCAATATAAAGCGGGTCCTCGCCGGCCTCAAGCATCCTCGCCAGCCAGTAAATGGCGGCGTCCGGGTCGCTGTTTCTCATTGACTTGTGGAGCGCCGATATCAGATTGTAATGCTCCTCCCCGCCTTTATCATAAAGAAGCATCTTTTTTCCGGTACACTGCTCCAAAACCTCTTCCCTGACAGTTATGGAACCATCCGGCTCTATCTGTCCGTTCAGAACCGCCATATCAAGCGTGCTCAGTGCCATTCTCGCATCCCCGTCCGCAAAAACGGCAATGGCCCTGAGGAGCTTTTCTTCTATATAAATGGTACTGTTTCCAAATCCCCTTTTATCCGCCAGCGCGGCACGAAGAAGCTTTAACATATCCTGCTCCGTCAGGGCATACAGCACAAACACCTTGCATCTTGACAAAAGAGCCGAGTTGATTTCAAAGGAAGGGTTTTCCGTAGTTGCGCCAATCAGGATAATGCTCCCCTTTTCCACATAAGGCAGAAAAGCGTCCTGCTGGGCCTTATTAAAACGGTGAATCTCATCCACAAAAACAATGGTCTTTATTCCCATCATTCTGTCATTTTCCGCCCGTTTCATCACGTCCTTTATCTCTTTAATACCGCTTGTGACAGCACTGAAATCTATAAATGACGCCCGTGTCGTATTCGCGATAATCCTTGCCAGCGTGGTTTTCCCCACACCCGGAGGCCCCCAGAATATCATGGAGCTTATCATATCCTTATCAAGAATCTGCCGGAGCACTTTTCCGGGCCCCACCAAATGCTCCTGACCGATATAGTCATTTAAGCTCTGCGGCCGTAGCCTGCTGGCAAGGGGCGCGCTCATATTTACTTCCTGTGAAAAAAGCGACAACTGTTCCATCCCATCCTCCAAACCGGAAACCAAAATCATTTTCTATGAAGAACTGGTGGGAATAAAAGGGATAATTCTCTTTGCCAGTTCCGAGGCGCTCATGGTCTGCAGCCACACCTTTCCCGGCCCTGTCAGTGTGGAGAGGAACAACCCTTCGCCGCCAAACAGGACGTTGGCAAATCCCTTTACCATCTCCGAAGAATAGCCCACTTCCGCCTCAAAAGCCGCAATATTTCCGGTGTCCACTTTGATTTTTTCTCCCGGCGCAAGCTCCTTTTCCACAATCGTTCCGTCAAGTTCAAGAAAAGCAAGGCCCCGGCCCGTATATTTCTGCAGAACGAACCCTTCCCCGCCAAAAAATCCCGCTTTAACGCCCGTCACATATGCGCTGAGTTCCACTCCCGGCGTCGCGCACAGAAAAGCATTTTTCTGGGCAATATACTCTTTTCCCTCTCCCACCTCGAAAACTTTGATTTCACCCGGGAAACTGGAAGCAAGCGTAATCTCCACCCCCGACCTTTGCGCCGCGTAGGTAGCCATGAAAAGGCTCTCCCCCGCGAACATCCGCCCTATTCCTTTCAGGAAACCGCCTTTCATGTTGGTTTCCATGGAAATTCCCTCCGACATCCATGTCATACCGCCGGACTGCGTGTAGATACTTTCCCCCTGCTCCATGGAAATGCTCACCGCCGGCATCGGCGCTCCGAATACTCTATAGTGCATGACCTTATCCTCCTTCCAGACATAATATGCGGTCTGGTTTCTTTTATTAAGTTCTCTTTTCATTTTGGGAAATCTTATGGGAAATGTCAAGGGAATATCCATATGAAACAGAAAAAAATAAACCGGATTTTCCTTTCCGGTAAGTCCGAATTTCTTTTCCCATTTATACGTTGATTTTTATGGTTATTTCATCTTATAATATGTAGTATAATTAATCATTTTGCAGTCAGCAACCCCACCTGGCCCGTTGCTCGCGGAAATCAAAATTTGATACTATACACAAAAGTTAGGAGCATGAAATATGCGCGGAAAACCTGCAATCATAGAAATTGCTAAAGCGTTAAATTTATCAAGAAATACCGTTTCCAAGGTAATAAACAACAAGGAGGGAGTCTCCCCAAAGACAAAAAATCTGATTCTGGAATATATTGCTTCAGGAGACGTTCCCGGCAGGGCTTCCCCTGTATCGTCCCCGGTTTCTCAGCCTCAAAAATATGTGGTCTTCACTTATCATCACGAAAATGCAGAATACTTTAACGATGTGCTTGCCAACGCAGAGACGGCACTGAAGGCAAGGGGATACTCTCTTTTGCTGAACGTTATACGTGATAATACTACAGATAATATTCAGGTTCCGCCCGGGCTTTATGACGGTTCTGCCTGTGGCGTAATATCATTTAACATTTTTGACGAAAAATATTGGGAGGAAATCATTGCTCTGAATATCCCTTCCGTCTTTATTGATACCTTCTATAACCCTTATATGTTTGTCAATAAGACAGATATTATTACAGTCGAAAGTGCCAGCGCCATCCATAACCTGGTTACGCGTTTTATTGCAAAGGGAGCAACCTCTTTCGGATTTGCGGGCTCCAATCATTACTGCTATTCCATGTTCCAAAGATGGTTCTATCTGAAGCTGACTCTGGAAGAAAACAATCTTACTCTCGATGAAAATAAATGTATCCTGAATATGGATGCTTTTGATAAACCGGATGCTATCCTATGTATAAAAGAATTGTTGAAGCAAATGGATACCATTCCTGAAGTTTTTATCTGTGCTAATGATTTGTGTGCGATTATCACCGCAAAAGCGCTTCAGGAGTTGGGATATGTCATTCCTGACGACGTGTCAATCGTGGGATTTAACAACAGTTCAGAAGCCCAGCGCCAGATACCGCCTCTCTCAACCGTTGACGCCCACCCTGACTTAATCGGACAGACCAGCGCCCAAATGCTTATTGACCGCATTAATAACCCTGCTCTGCCCCACAAATTTGTTATGAACCAATCAGACGTTATACTGCGTAATTCCACAAGTTTATAAACCAATACGAACAATTTCCGGCGGAATGTTAATCCGCCGGAAATCTTTTACTCCTTTATCTCAAATCCCTTTTCTTTTATCACATCCGAAAACCATTTTGCGCTTTCTTTCGGAATCCGTTTCTGTGATTTATAATCCACATAAACGATTCCAAAACGCCTCGCTTCTCCATAAGCCCACTCAAAATTGTCGGTAAAGCACCATACATAATAGCCTTTTACCGAAATACCATTATCAACTGCCCTGCTTACCTCTTTCAAATATCTTTTCAGATACTCAATCCTGTTGGAATCGACCACCTTTCCCTGGCTGTCTACCCAGTCGTTGTTTGCCGCACCGTTTTCCGTTATAATGATAGCCGGATGTCCATATCTGTTATCAATCCAGGAGAGAAGTTCATAAAACTTTTCAGGCCATACTTCCCATCCTGCCTCGGTCCTCTCTCTGCCGCTTCCAACAGAGCCTGTTTCCAATGGCCACTGAGATGCATCATACTTTATCGTTCCGGCCGTATAGGTATTCAGCCCGAAAAAATCCACCTTCTGGTTAATCAGCTCCATATCGCCCTCTCTGATTTCCGGAAGAACCACTCCTTTTTTATCCAGAAATTCAAAAAGCTCTTCCGGATACCTGCCAAGATACACCGGGTCGCCAAAAAGACAGTTCCCGGCCATGACGGAACGTCTGGCTGCCTCCACATCCTTTCCGTCATCAGCATTTTCCGGACAGGCCATTCCCATATTCAGCGTAATTCCAATTTCTGAAGAAAGATTACAGCTTCGGAATTTCTTTACCGCCGCCCCATGGGCAAGCAACAGATGATGCACAGCCTGCAGCGCCGTGGAATAATCATGTAAGCCAGGGGCATGTTCTCCCGTCCAGTAGCCCAGAAAAGCGATACAATACGGCTCATTGATGGTAATCCAATAATCCACGTCATTTCCGTATTCCCGAAATAGAATTTCCGCATAATCTGTATACCATTTTACAATATCCCGGTTTGCCCAGCCGCCTTTATCCTGAAGCTTCTGCGGAAGGTCCCAATGATATATGGTAAGACAGACCTTCATATTATTTTCCCTGATTTCCCGCAAAACATTTCTGTAAAATTCAATACCGGCCAAATTCACCTCGCCCTGTCCGTCCGGCAAAATTCTTGCCCAATTCACAGACAGTCTGAAAACTTCAATTCCCAGTTTTTTGGCAAGCCTGATATCTTCTTTGTAGCGATGATAAAAATCGCAGGCAATATCGCCATTTGTTTTATCCTGTATATGCCCCGGAACATGAGTAAATCTGTCCCATATATTTTCCCCTTTTCCATCCTCGTTCCACGCGCCTTCAATTTGATAGGCGGCCGTTGCCGTTCCAAATTCAAAATCATTTGGGAATTTTATGATACTCATTTGAAGATTTCCTCCTGAATTTCTTTCATCCAATACGATTCGTTACTTCCAGTTTCTGTTTTACTTTAAGAAACAGTACTTCGCTTCCGCGCGGGCTACCGCCTCCTCAAGCGCCATACCGGCATAGTCCTGGGCATGAAACACCTTTCCGTTTGCACCATGTTCCATGCAAATGGGAACCAGCATCCCGGGGCTTGTATTCTCTGCAGAGCAGGTAGCTTTGGCTCCTCCCAGAAAGGTCTGACACCATCCCGGTTCCACCCCGCAGACGGCCACGCCGCTCCCTTCCATTATTTCCGCCAGGTCCCCCGTCAGTTTATCAACTGCTCCTTTACTGACAGAATAGGCCAGATGGTCTCCCGCTCCATGGATATCGCTTGTCAGATTCACAATTCGTCCAAAGCCCCGCGCTCTCATCTGTGCGGCAGCCCGGGATGAAAGAAGCAGCGGCGCAACTACATTTACTCTAACGGTAATTTCACATTCTTTCTGTGTCCATGTATCAAAATCAGAAGCGATTCCTTCCATCTCCCTGTCAATTGAGAGATTTACTCCGGCATTGTTCACCAAAATATCAATTGATATCCCCTGATTTTCCAGTTTTTCAAAAACCCTCTCCACAGCTTCGGGTTCCGTAAAATCCTGCGCAATTAAAAACACCTTGTTCCCGCGCTTTTCTATCGTCTCTCTCAGTTCCCTCAGGCTTTCAAGACTTCTGCTGTGCAAAACAAGATTACATCCCTGCGCCGCAAGCGACAAAGCGGTAACCTTTCCTATTCCTCGGCTCGCTCCCGTTACCAGCGCCCATTTCCCGGACAAATCTACCATCTTCTTTCCCATCCTTATCCTCTGTATTTTTATTACATTTTCATTGATAATGCTCATTTATTTTCCGTCTTGCCATAACACGCTTCTAGCCTTTTACAGAACCGATGGTTATACCCTTCACAAAGTATCTCTGGAAAAAAGGATATACTATAAGCATGGGAACCGAGCCCAGAACCGCTACCGCCATCTTAATTCCGACAGCAGGCAGTTTTACGCCCACGGGCAGCGCAGACGCCGCCGAGGACCTCAGGAAATCGGCTTTCATCAGCATTTGATACAAGAACACCTGAATACTGTACAAACTGTCTTTGTTTACATAATATAACCCGTTCAGCCAGTCGTTCCAGTAGTTAAGGCCCGTCAGCAAGGCAAGGGTCGCAATGATTGGTGTTGACATGGGCAGTACGACCTGAAGCAGGATTCTCACCTCTCCGGCCCCGTCTATTTTGGCGGCATCAATCAACGCTTCCGGAATATTGCTTGTAAAGTAGGTCCGCATCATAATAACATAGAAAGCTCCCATCATCAGGTTAGGTAAAATCAAAGCCCAGAAAGTATTTTTAATTTTAAATACCTGCGTCCACATCATATAACTTGGAACCAGTCCGCCATTGAACAGCATGGTAAAAAACACAATAAATGCAATGACTCCCCTTCCCGGTAAATCCTTCCTTGACAAGGGATATGCCAGCAGGGTGGTGATAATCAGATTACAAAGCGTCCCGACAATGGTTTGAAATATAGATATCATGTAACCCCTCACCACCGCTTTTGAATCTACCAACAAATATTTATAGGCGTCCCAGCTGACCGCCTTTGGTATAAATCCGTAGCCTTCCTTAATCAAATGACTTTCTTCCGTCACAGAGGAGGAAATTAACAGAATAAAAGGCATCACACAAATAAAAACAAGAAAAACAAAAAATGCATTTACAAAAATCTGAAATCCTTTATTATTATCTACCATATTCTCCATCACATCACCCCTAATATAATGCGTTCTCCGCACTTGCTTTCTTCACTATGGCATTTGCGGTAATTACCAGCATAAATCCCACCAGGCTCTGGTAAAAACCGGCTGCCGCCGACATCCCGATATTGTTATTTTGCAGAAGCCCTCTGAATACATAGGTATCTATTGTATTCGTCACATCAAAAAGAGGACCTGAGTTCATAGGAACCTGATAGAACAATCCGAAGTCGGAATAAAATATCTTTCCAACGCTCATAAGCGTCAACGTAATAATAGTGGTTTTTAAACCGGGGAGCGTCACATAGCGTATTCTCTGGAGCCGGTTCGCACCGTCTACCACAGCCGCTTCATAGTATTCGACATTGATTCCCACCAGTGTTGCATAATAAATGATACTGTTATAACCAAAATTCTTCCACAGATTTACAAGTACCAAAATTATCGGCCATGGGCCCGGCGTCGTGTACCATGCCATTGATTCTTTTCCCAAAGGTTCCAGTATTCCCTTGTTGATAAAACCCGTATCCGCGCTTAGAAATGCGTTTGCCAGATAACTTACTACAACAATCGACACCATAAACGGGATAAGAATAACCGTCTGGTATACTTTCCTTGAGAGAGAAGATTTCACTTCATTGAGCAAAATCGCGACCGTTATGGCAAAAACCGTCCCCAGCACAATGAAAACCGCATTATAAAGCACTGTATTACGGGTAATTATCCATGCATCTTTTGTCTTAAACAAAAACTCGAAATTTTTTAAACCAATAAAGGGGCTTCCCCAGATACCCTTTCTCACATTATACTGTTTAAAGGCCAAAACCAATCCGAACATTGGCATATAATTGTTCAC
This sequence comes from uncultured Lachnospiraceae bacterium, assembly GCA_910577445.1. Lineage (GTDB taxonomy): Bacteria > Bacillota > Clostridia > Lachnospirales > Lachnospiraceae > Suilimivivens. The sequence continues at coordinate 16,196 of CAJTMZ010000004.1, forward strand.
AAACAGATAAATAAGTCCCGGCAATGTCATAAGATATAATGGCCAGCACTTTCTGGCCGCCTTAAAAAAATTTCCCTGCTTTTTCTTCGCCACTGCTAAACCTCCTTTATAAAAAGCGGCGTGAAGTTCCCCTCCACACCGCTTCCAAAATATTAACCGCCGTTATTTGTTCGCGGCCAGCCACTCGTCAAGCTGACGCTGCTTCTCTGCAACAATTGTATCGATACCGTTATCCTCAAGTTCTTTGATGAACTGCTCCAGGCTTCCACTGCCCCCGTTCGGATTCACCGAACCGGTATTCAAAGCCTCCGCGTACTTGGCAACCACATTAGAGCACGCCGTCACCTCGTTAAGTACGGAACTGTTATCAAAGGTAAAACCATATGCCGGAGAAGGAACCCCTCCTGCATTAAATGTAATATACTCTTCATAGACATCCACCGGATATCCCTCCCATACATAGGACAGACACATATTCGGCCATCCCCAATGGTCAAACGCGTAACCGGAATTAGCCGCATCCACTCCTTCAGGATAGTCAATCACTTTATTTTCCTTATCCACAAACTCAAAGGTTTTGCCTTCAATACCATAGATAAAGATATTTGCCAGTTCCTGATTGGTATACATTTCGTTCAGTACCTGCATTGCACGCTCAGGCTGTTCGCTGTTACCGGCAATACTCCAGCAGGGAGCTGTTTCGCCTGTTGTTTTATAGTGTTCAAAAAACTCAACGTCCTTAATGGTAACGCCGCATTCCCTGCTGATACGCGCCTCCGTATCCGGTGCAGGCCCGGTATAAAAATCTGCAAAAGCCGAACCGGCCCGAATCAGATTTGTCCCGCTTTCTGTACTGCTTAAAGCTTCCGGCATAATATAACCTTTCTGTGACCAGTCGTACATCTTTTCCACAAACTCCCGATATTCATCGGAAGCATACAGATTTTCAACCGTTGTGGAACCGCTTGTTGCATCAACCAGCGCGCCAAGCACACAGGTTCTGTCATCGCCAAGCGTATCCGAAGGAATCATAACCCTCAATGCCTGATTATTGACAGCTAAAGGATACATATCGGGATGTGCTTCCTTTACCTTTGCCAAAACGTTTTCAAAATCATCTAATGTCTTAACGGCATCCAGGTCAATGCCGAGTTCATCAGCAATATCCGCATTGCAGGCCGCCCCGTATACATTCTGTTTTCCCTTATTCATGGGAATCCCGTAAATCTCACCATCGTAAGTCGTACATACCCAATCTTCCTCATCAACCATATCGTAGGTTTCCTTTGCGCAGCCATTTTTCAAATAGTCTGTCATTGGAAGGACTTCTCCGTTGTTTACCAGCGTTGCCAAAGGAATATTGATTGCAAAAGCAGGATATAAATCCAGCTTTTCACCTGATGTCAGTGCCAGTGTCACCTGCTGTGCCCATGACCCCCATCCAACACGGACAAGTTCAACAGTTGTATTAAATTTTTCAAGTGTAATTTTGCTTGCCGCTTCAGAGACCTCTTCCACAATATCGGTATCTCCGTCGTCAAACATCATTATTCTCACTGTATAAGGTTCCTGTTGTGACAAATCCGATGCAGCTTCCGTTTCACCTGATGCAATATCACCAGCCTCGTTCCCTTCAGACGTATCTGATACTGAAGGATTATCGTTTGCACCATCGGGTGCAGAACCGCAGGCAGTCATTAAAGAAACTGCCATTAAACCTGAAATCATAAGTGCTAATAACTTTTTACATTTCATTTTTTTCCCTCCTTACTGGTAAACATTTTACTTGATTTTTGCATTTGCGCCCATGAGAAAAAGCGCCCACATTGTGCATTTTGCGCTTTTTTTCTTTTATTTCAAACAAAGTGTATCATATTTTGCGCAAATATGTCAATATATACAGCTCATTTTTATGCTTTTTGTGCACACTTTCATTGTATTGTATGCAATATATTTTTCATTCAATTGCTTTTACCATTTCAGGTTATTCTGAGCATAATCCATATACATAACTTCCGGCGAAAAAGAATTGATATTTTCGGCAATCTTCCGAATGCTTTCTGCGCTTTCACCCGGGCTTATACTTGTTTCGGGATGGAGGAACGCTTCTTCACCGCCCATTTTTGTGCGGAGCCATCCGGGATGAACACACATAATACGGCTTTTATTCCCAATTTCGGTAAAATAATGCTGCGCTATGACAGCCGCCATATTTTCCGCGCATTTAGACATGCAGTATTCATACTCCCAACTTCTGAAATTGCTTCCGATGCTGCCCGCTTCAGAGGTAATACAGATAATGGCAGTATCTTTCAGTATGTCCCACAGCGACTGAAGGATTCTGAGAAACCCGACTGCGTTTACATTAAACATTCTTCCCATTTTGTCCAAATCACAATCGGGAAGGTACACCCTGTCCTCAAACCTGTAAATACCCACCGTATGATATAAAATATCCACTCGTTTCACATCATTCTTCAAAGCCATCATTGCCGTCTTTACATTCCCGGTTTCCGAAACGTCGCATTCCTGGAAATAAAGCGTTTCTTTCTTTTCCATCAGCTCTTTCATCTCGGAAGATATTTTCAGACCATATGCATAAACAATATCTCCTGTCATAAGATGTGACTTCACAAGCTGTATTCCCAATCCGCCGCATCCGCCAATTACCGCTACTACCTTTTTCACATAGTCCGCCTTTCTCTCAATTATTGCAAAGGCATTTTCCGGCCCAGATAATCTACAAACCATTCGTCATCCCGAAGCGTCCTTTTTCCTTCAAGAATCTCGCAGATACCGGCTGCAGCTTCCTCCGGTTCAATCTGAGCCGTGGTTCTGCCCATATCGGTATTCATCCTTCCGGGATGCATTGCAATTATGTTTACGTCATCCACAGTGCTTCGCAGAGTTTGAACCGTCTTATTCGCAGCGGTCTTTGTGATGCCATAAGCCGGAAATACTGCTCCTCCTCCACAGAAGCATCCCCCTTCGGAGGTCTGTGCGATATAAATCCCGCCTTTTTCCATCATGGGATAAAAAGCCCGAAAAGCGAGAACAATTCCCAGAACGTTTACTTCAAACGCCGTTTTGAAATCATAAACGTCCGCCTCCAACAGATTTTTTTCTCTGTCGCTTGCCATAAGTACGCCTGCTGTCTGAACCACCGCATTGAGAGTTATATTTTTATTTTTAAGTTCTAGCGCTGTCTCCGACAATATTTTTTCGTTCACAACATCTGTCTGGCAAACCATAATATTATCGTATTTGAAATTATCCAAAGCTGCCGTTTCTTTCCTTCGGACTCCGGCAATCACCTGATGCCCTCTTTTTGCCAGCATTATGCTCAAAACCCTGCCAAGCCCGCGACCAGCGCCAATTACCAACACATTCATACCAGCCGTTTCCTCTTTTGTCAGTCGTCCTCAAGCAGTTCTATCATACATTTTAAATCCTTTTCCGCGTCCATATATGCATATCTCCCTGCCCCGTTTCCGTATTCACCTTTTTGTACAAGCGCCATGCCAAGCTTTTCACATGCCGCAATGTTCTCTTTCATTCCTTTCATCCGGAATGCAATATGGTGTATTCCCTCACCGTTCTCTTCTAAAAATTCTCTCCAAACTGACGGAAATTCATTTGGCTGAATAAGCTCAATCTGAAAACCATTGTCCAGATTAAAAAATGCCATCAGACAGTTTGCTTCCGGCGCCGCCTGCCCTCTGTACTGTGTCTGCGTAACCGCATATTCTCCTCCGTCTATAGTTGGGGGGACGGCAACTCCGAAAAGTTCTGCAAATTTTGCCTTCACAGACTCAATATCCTTTACAATAAATCCGACCTGCGCCAATGCATTCAATTCTATCGCTTTCATAACAGACTATTTCCTTTCCTCATATTGTTTTAGCAGTTCGTCCCTCTGCTTTTTGTTATCTCCGTCATATTTAATATTAATTTCCATCCCCAGAACATCCTTCGTATCATAAAATGAATAGGTACTGCCCGGATAACATCCAATATGATAGCCGGAATCCACACCCAGCTCTTTCAATGTTGCTTCAGCTTCGTCTGCGTCAGGCACCACAAAACTGATATGCTGGAATCCTTCCCCATATTTCTCCAGATACAGCTTCCATGGATTCGGTTCTTCTCCCGGCTGCACCACTTCCAGTTTGATGTTATCAAACTCCAGCACTGAAATCAGGCAGTCCTTATAATTCTCAGGCTTTCCGAATGTGGCCGTCGGTGCAATGTCTTTTGAAGGAATCGCCCAAATGGCAGGCTGCTCAATTCCAAGGAATTTCGCCCAGCTTCCGGTAAACTTTTGAATGTCTCTGGTTATAAAGGCCATATGACAAACCGCTTTTGTTCCAATTGACATTTTTTCTCCTTTCTTTTGCACATTTACTTTTATATTCATATAATTTAGCATATATTTGAGCATCAGTCAAGCATTTATGCCTAATTTTTAGCATTTATATGCTCAAATTTTATCATTCCGTCAAATAAAAAGGTTCAAAAATCTCATATTACTGATTTTTGAACCTGAACTGTCGTTATAGACATCATCTTTTTTCGTTTTTTCCAAATATATCTACAGCATATAACTGGTAAGCTATCTATCCCCTGCCGTATCCGTCGTTCTCTCCTCCTCCCCTCTTGCCATCCTTTCCCCGTTACCGCTCCCCGTAAAAAAGATTCCCGTGCACAAAACCGCCAGAATCATCACTGCCGCCACCGCCACCGCGCTGCTTTTCCTGTTTTCCGCAATTTCTTCAATCCGTTTTTTTATGAATTTACCGTCAGTGTTCGTCATTGCGGAATGCCAGAACAGCCCTTTTTGTTCCTTTGCCGGAATAATCATGTCGAGCAGCGCCTCTCCGTAGGCAGTCCTCTTTTCCTTTCCCAGCCGTTTCAGACATCCGCTGTCGCAGGCTAACTCGCCGTCTTTTAAGGAAAGTCTCGCCCCAATCCATACCAGCGGATTATACCACGCCGCAATCAAACACAGCATCCGGACAAGCGACCAGATAAAATCGCCGTGACGGTAATGGGTCAGCTCGTGTTCCAGAATAAAGCGCAGCCTCTCGTCCCTTTCCCCGCTTTCCTCCCTGCCGGTATTCGCGCCGATACATCTTTCAGGTATATATATGGAAGGAAAAAGCCCGAACAGGCAGGGCGATAGGAGTTTATCCCCGGCTGTAAAAACCTTAATCTGCCGTTTTCCCACGCTGACTTCCCTTAATTTTTTCCTCGTTCTTTTCAAATAGCTGTAAAGCGAAAGATTTTGTCTGATAAAAATCACCGCGATGACCGCCATGCCGGCAAGCCCAATCCGCACTGCCCAAAAGTTGGCCTTTCCAAAAAACGTGGGAATATTCCGGTATGAAAACACAATTTCAACATCCTCGGTCTGTGCCTCTTTTCCCGGCACATCTCCCGGGCCGGCGCCCTGCCTTTTTGTTATCTTTTCCAGATATGCCTGGTATTCCCGCTCCTTATGTTCTCTGCTCTGCCTGCTGTTTTCCCTTAAAACCGCTTCTTGTCCGGCTTTCCACAATCCGGTATTCATAATACTGAGCGGACTGGCGCCAATCGTTCCCGGCCAGAGAATTCGCCGCAAGAAGCCACAGGCTGTAAATAAAAACCGGACTTACTTTTTTCCAAAAAAGCCCCCGAATAAACAAAAGGGCCAGAATCAACAGGGACGATATTATAATGTTTTCTGCTGTCTGCATTTTCCACCTCGATTTCAGTTCTGCCTTGTTCTCTGTTTCCTTTGTCTTTGCGTTATATTTCTTTATGCAAAATTTCTCTAAGCTCCTCCAGCTCTTCCTTTGTCAGTTGGCTTCCGCCCACAAAGGTATTTACCAATAGCCCAAGGCTTCCCCCAAAGGCACGGTCCAGAAAGGCTCTCGTCTCTTTCAAAACCACTTCTTCCCTGTTCAAATCCGTAAAATAATTCCTGGCTTTCTCCCCTTCCTCATACCGGACGCACCCCTTTTCCTGCATCCGGCGCAGCACGGTGCTTGTGGTACTCTTGCTCCACCCCTGCTTTTCCTTCATCTTATGTACCAACTGCATCAGCGTTTTGGGCTGCTCCTGCCATAACTCCTCCATCATACACCATTCCGAGTTATTCAATGTAATATTCTCATTCATAATTTCCTTTGACAATCGTCTTTGACTATTGTCTTTGACAACCGTCTTTGACAACCTCCTTCGACTATTCTCTTTGACTATCGTCTTTGACCATTGGTCTTTGCTCTCCCATTTTGGTTTACACATGTAACACTCTCAATATACTCTTCAGAGTTACACTTGTCAACCAAGTTTGTGGAATTTACGCCGGATTCATCAAAACTATTGTAGCTGGATAAATTATTGCTTATACTGAAAGCGTTCTATGAATTGATTTGATATTTCTATCACCGGTTGCGCAAATGTACAGAGAACGATATAGAAGCAAATCACGGCCCCTGATACTATTTACTTATCAAAAAAAGGAGGATAGAACCACATGAATTTTTCAGAAAAACTTTTGACACTGCGAAAGGCCAATGACCTGACCCAGGAACAGCTTGCCGACAAACTTGACGTTTCAAGACAGTCCGTTTCAAAATGGGAAAGCGCTCAGGCAACCCCAGAGCTTGAAAAAATCGTGGCGCTGAGCACGGTTTTCAACGTCACCACCGACTATCTGCTGAAATCTTCGGAAATAGACGATTTATCGGTAAAGACTGAGATGCTGGAAAAACAGCAGCAGCTAATGCTTATCCGGGAACGGAAAAAACAACGGAATTTTGAATGCGCCATGTATGCGCTTGCCATTTATCTGGTGTTTTTCGCCGTATACTTCATAGGGCATTATTATTTTGAAATATGGAATGCCTCAGTGATTTTTTCAGAATTTCTGATTGCCACCGCCATTGCGATTTGCGTGTGCGTTAAAAAGTTAAACCAGGACAGACAGCCCTGACAATGGCCGGGGCTGCAGTTTGCCGCCCGCAAAGCGGCAAACTGCAGCGCAGACCGATACATCAGTTTCCGTTACCGGAGGGCAGAGTCTGCATAAGCGCAAAAAAATGTTCCGGCCTGCCGGTACTGAAATAATCATACCACGCTTCCAGCGTATTTGCTTCAAACACGCCCAAACGCTCAATAATCTGTTTTGCCCACAGCAATGCTCCCGTGGACCCTGCCGTAATCAGGTTGTTATCCGCTACGGACGGCTTGTCGATATAAAAGCTTTGTCCTTTATAGCCGGGAGAAATCATTTCAAGAAATCCCGCCCCGTTACTGGTATGCGCGCGATTATCCAGCAGCCCGAAGCCCGCGAGAGCAGCGGTTGCTCCGCAAATCGCGCACACCGTCGCACCCGAAGAGAGAAATTCGCCTGCTTTTTCAAGAACAGCCCCATGCCTTGAATCGTTCCAGGTATCCGCGCCCGGCAAAAGCAGCACGCTCGTTTCACTTACGGCAATATCATCAATCACACAATCAGGCAGAATTGTCAGACCGCCCATTGTACGCACCGGCTCCTTCGTAAGGCCGACTGTTTTGAGCGATATGCGCTGCGCGTCCTTTTTGAAAAACCGGCCGGAATTGAGCTCCGAAATTACGTGCCCCAGCTCCCAGTCGGCTAAAGTATCAAGAACATAAACATAGATTGTAAACATAAAATCCCTCCGTTTTCCCTGTTATATTGATTTACTTTCGTTTTTATTGTAACATGTAATTGTTGACAGCTATATGGCAACAATTCAGTTCGAAAGGCGGATGCCGGATGAAAGTAGACAGGCTTGTCAGTATTATTATGATACTTCTTGATAAAAAACGGATAGGCGCGCGGGAGTTAGCAGATATGTTTGAAGTTTCACCCCGCACAATTTACCGCGATATAGACGCAATCAACATGGCGGGTATTCCCGTCCGCTCGTCGCCGGGAGTGGGCGGCGGCTTTGAAATTATGCCGGAATACAAGATTGATAAAAAGGTTTTTTCGGCCGACGACCTTTCCGCCCTTCTGATGGGTCTTTCCAGCCTTTCGGGCATGGTGCGGGGCGGCGAACCGGTACACGCTCTCGCGAAGGTCAGAAGCTTTATCCCCGCCGACAGGGCGAAGGAAATTGAATTAAAAGCCAGTCAGATACGGATAGATTTAAACCCGTGGACGGGCGGCGGAAATATTCAGCCCCATTTGGAGCTTATCAAATCCGCTTTAGAGGAAAACAGGCTGCTGACCTTTGAATATATCGCCCATCACGGAAACAAAACCACGCGGATTATCGAGCCCTGCCAGCTTGTGCTGAAAGGCAGTCACTGGTATCTGCAGGGATATTGCCGCAAAAGAACTGATTTCCGGTTATTCAGACTATCCCGTATGTCAAACCTGCAAATGACGGAGGAAATTTTCACACCTCGCGAATATCAGAAACCCCGGCTGGATTTTGACGATGTTCTGGAAACCATGCAAACAAAAATCAAACTCCGCGTTCACCAATCTGTCATGGACAGAGTGCTTGATTTTTGTACTTATGAAGATTTTTCGCCGGACGGGGACTGGCATTTCATTGTCGATTTCCCTTTTATAGATAACGAATACCATTACGATATTCTTTTAAGCTTTGGCGATAAATGCGAATGTTTAAAGCCGTTATCCGTCCGTGAGAAACTAAAACGCGCAATACGGGATATGGCCGCGATATACGAAGCCTGATACCCGCGGAAATCAAAATTGCAAAAACTTATCTGATGTGATATGATTCTTAAATGCGGAAGGTATTTTCCATTTTTGTAATTGTGAGGTTAAAATTGTGTTAAGAATGTACTATGTAATCATCGTCTCACTGCCTTTTATCCTGTACTATCTGTGCAAGGTACTGTATATCTTAGGGCACGACGAACGATACACGGAAGAGGAACGTTACGGGGTCGCAAGGAAAGTGGTTTCCATTCTCCAGAGAAACTGTTTTATACATACAGACGCTTACGGCACGGAAAATCTTCCCGAATCCGGGGGATATGTCATGTACGCCAACCATCAGGGAAAATATGACGCTCTCGGCATCATATCCGCCCACCAGAATCCCTGTACTATTATGATAGACGACAAACGCTCCCATCAAATCGTCACCACCCAGTTTATTTCCCTGATTAAGGGCAGCCGGCTGGACAAAACCAGCATGAAAACCCAGCTTAAGACGATTCTGGACGTGATTGCGCAGGTGAAGGCGGGCCGGCGGTACATTGTTTTCCCGGAGGGCGGTTATTACCGAAACCGAAACGAGGTAAAGGAATTTCTGCCCGGCGCTTTCAAGTGCTCTATCAAATCCCAGAGCCCCATCGTTCCCGTGGTTTTGATTGATTCCTATAAGCCTTTTGAGTTAAACTCCATAAAGCCCGTAAAAACCCAGGTGCATTTTCTTGCCCCGATTCCATATGAGGATTACAAGGAAATGAATACAAAGGAAATTGCGGATTTGACCAGAAGTAAAATCATAGAAAAAATACATGAGATTTGCTGTGACGGATAAATACAGCCTCCCGCTATTTCCGGGAGGCTGTTCTTTTACCCTGGATGTGTACTTTTGCGGTTTCCGCGCCCTTATCTGTCAACGGTTTTCCGCAGTTCAATCTGATACGCCGGATACTCCTTCAGTTCCACCGGCATAGGCAGCCCGGCTTCCATGAGGGCGGAGCCGTAATAAGTCTTTCCGCTCCCGGTCTCCTCGTACAGCGCGTCTTTCAAAAGCCCCTTCAGCTTTACATAGCTTACAGGCATGTTTCCGTGATTTCCCAGCATTACCACATTCAGAAGTATCTGCTCTCCTTTCCTGTCTATAAACATCCAGGCGCCGCAGGTATCCGTAATCGGATTTGACAGCCGGTAATAGTCGCCCTCGTTGATGAGTCCGGCATATTGCCGGTACCGTTTAACCTGCTTTTTTATCTCTTCCTTTTCTTCCCCTTTTAACTTTCCCGGGTCCAGCTCATAGCCAAAGGTACCTGCCATGGCTACAACCGCCCGTGTGTTTAAACTGATATTCCGCCCGGTCTGGTGGTTCGGCACTGCCGACACATGAGCGCCCACCGTACTGACAGGATAAAAAAACGAAGTCCCGTACTGTATCCAAAGTCTGTCCAGCGCGTCCGTGTTGTCGCTGCACCAGATTTGGGGCGTATAATACAGCATTCCCGCGTCAAATCTTCCGCCGCCGCCGCTGCATCCCTCGATTAATATATCAGGATATTTGCGCAGCAGCTTTTCCAGAAAATCATACACGCCAAGCACATAATCATAGGCAATCTTCCCGGAACCTCCGTTTACGGAATAAAAATCAGAAAGGCTCCGGTTCATATCCCACTTCACATATCTGATATTCCCCTCATCCAAAACCCTGCAGATTTGGGCAAAGACATGGTCCCGCACTTCCTTCCTTGAAAAATCAAGCACAAGCTGGTTCCTGCCTCTGACCGGATTTCTGCCGGGATTGCGAAGCGCCCAGTCCGGATGCTCCCGGCACAGGTCGCTGTCCTCCGACACCATTTCCGGCTCCATCCATATGCCGAAAGAGAGCCCCAGTTCTTTGACCTTATCGGTCAATTCCCTGAGCGTACAGCCAAGCTTTTTCTCATTGACCTGCCAGTCTCCCAGGCCGCTGTTGTCATCTTCCCGCTTCCCAAACCAGCCGTCGTCCATGACCACCATGTCAATGCCAAGCTCCGCCGCCTCTTTCGCCAGATTAATAATGGTTTCGCCGTTAAAATCAAAGTACGCAGCCTCCCAACTGTTAATCAGCACCGTTCTTTTCTGCTGCGCGTGCCTTCCGCGGCATATATGCTCCCTGATACAGCGGTGATACCGTCTGGACAGTTCCCCGAATCCCCTGTCCGAAAAACTTAAAATCGTTTCCGGCACAAGGAAGCTTTCGCCCTTTGCAAGAGGATAATGGAACAAATCTCTCTGCAGCCCCATCATAACCCTTGTCTGGTCAAACTGGTCCTTTTCCCCTTCACACATAAAATTCCCGCTGTAGACAAAGACCATGCCATAGCATTTTCCCGCGTCCTCCCCGGTATCCGGCTCCGCGACTATCACCGCCGGATTATACTGGTGGCTGGAGGTTCCCCTGCGGCTCCCAATCACATGATTGCCGTGGGCAATCGCCTCCCGCTGCGGAATGCGCTCCATGGTATGCCTGCCGTAAAAGCTTATCATATCGTAATTTCCCGTGATAAAGTCCAGACAGGCGGAAGCGGCCTTTTCCACAATCACTTCTCCGTCGCCTGAATTGATAATCTCGGCGCTTCTTGTGATGATGTCCTCCTCCTCCAAAATCCCGTACAGGATCTTTACCGAAAGCCCGTTCACACAGTCTTTCAGAAATATTTCCAGTGTATCGGCTTCCTTTTCGTTGGCGTACACCGCCGGAAGCCCATCTAATCCGTATTTCCCCTTTTTTATTTCATAGCCCACGTACCGTAAATCGCAGCACTGCGAACCGTCTGCGCCCCGGATAATGAGCGCGCTGCTCCGGTAATCCCCCGTGCCGAGCACAGGATACTCCTGAGGCAGCACATCCATGGAATAGGTTCTGTCCCCCGCCGCGTCAGAGGGGTTCCCGGAGAACCCCCTGTCGTAGTAGGTTAAGAGATAATCCATATCCCCTGATACTTTGCTTCCATAATAAAGATGCAAAAGAAAACCCATGTCGTCCACTTTCATCTGATAAGTGGTATGATTCGTCTGCAAGGTAAAAATACGGTTACTCTGCTCAAAAAAAACTGCCATGATGTTTTCCCTTCCATTTCCCTTTTATTCCGTCAGGCCAAAGCTTTGGCCTTAACGCCCGCACGGAGCCTGCTGCAACAGGCAGACGTTATTTCACCGCCCCGTTTACCACTCCGTTCAAAATCTGCTTCTGACATATTATATAGAATATCAGAATAGGAATCAAGGACAACAGATAAGAAGCAAAAGCTAAATTATAATTTGTTCCGAACTGTGACTGAAAGTTGAGCTGTGCCAGAGGCAGAGTATTCTGTGAAGAGCCCGCCATAATGACCAAAGGAGTCATTACATCGTTCCACACGGCCAGCGCCGTAATAACCGCAACCGTCGCGTGCATGGGCTTCATAATCGGGAAAATAATGCTCCAGTACGTTCTCCACGTGTTGGCGCCGTCCACTCTCGCCGCTTCCTCCAAAGCCATGGGAATGTTCACAAGATAACCGGAATAAAGCATGATGTTCATGGGCATGTAAAACACCACGTACAGCAGAATAACGCCGAACCAGTTTGCAAGCCCCATCTCCGCCGTCTGCTTTGCAAGAGGCATCATCAGGATTGCGAAAGGTACGAACATACCGCTGACGATAAAAAGATAAACAAAATTGTAAAACTTGCTGCCGGCTTTGTTTCTCCCCAGCGCGTATCCCATCAGGGAGTGCAGGAGGATGGAAAGGCCCACCGTGAGAACGGAAATCAGCAAACTGTTTTTCAGTGAATTCCAGAAATCCGTGACTTCCATGGCTTCTCTGAAATTGTTTAGGCTCCATGTCTTAGGGAGCGATAAAATACCGCTGATGCTGTTTGTCATTTCCGAAGGCTGCTTGAACGCGATTACAATCGTCAGATACAGCGGAAACGCAATCGTTGAAAGGCCAAGAATCAGCAGAATCAACACAGGCATATTTGATTTACTTGGTGAAGACGTGTTTTTCATAACTGCTCCTCCTTTGAACTGGAAAATTTCATCTGTGCCACAGAAATCGCTACAATTACAATGAAGAATACCACCGCGTTTGCACTCTGGAACCCGAACTGTCCGCCGGCCATACCGTTATTGTAAATCAGGTAGGAAATGGATTCCGTGCTCTGGGACGGACCGCCCTTTGTCAACGCCATAATCTGGTCGAATACCATCAGGAAGTTCTTTACGCTCAGTACCATGTTAATGGAAAAGAACGGTATAATTAACGGGAAAGTCAGATGCTTGAACTGCTTCCATCCCGTGGCGCCGTCCAGACCGCCCGCCTCGTAAACATCCTCGGGAACCGTCTGAAGACCTGAAATGTAAATAATGGTATTCATTGCAATCGCCTGCCATGCGCAGACAATCATAACGCCAATCCAGGCTTTACTGGGACTGGACAAAATACTTGTGCTCAGTGAGTTGATTCCCGCCATGTCAGCCAGCGCCGGAAGAATATAGGTAAAGAAGTAGTTGAAAATATAACCTACAACCAGCGAGCCAAGGATATTCGGAAGGAAGTACGCGCCTCTGAAAAATCCTTTTGCGCGAATCTTGCTGTTAAGTCCCAGCGCAAGAATCAGGCTTAATACATTGACCACAACGGTCGTCACAAGAGCCAGCTTGATGGTAAACAGATAGGATTTTCCCACACGGGCGTCCGTAAACAAATCCATATAGTTCCGAAGACCAACCCAGTCATGGCTTCCAAATCCTCTGGAATTCGTAAAGCTGTAAATCGCTCCGCGAATAAGAGGAATGGTATTAAAACAGATAAACAGAGCCAGAATCGGAAGCGTAATCAGTAAAAACGTTCTTTTTCTATCATTTTCATGTTTCATGGCTTTTTACCCTTTCTATATTATTGCTGCTGATTTTAATGAGTTTTCTCGTAGTCCTGCACCATGCGGATAATGTCTCTGTTATATCGCTGCCAGTTCGTGTCGAACGTGGTGAGGAAACTGTCAACGTCCTTTTCAATCAGGAAGGTCTGAAGCAGCGCGTCCACCGACATTTCCGAGGGATAATAGTGGTCCTGATAATCCGTCATGTTTCCGGCCTCGATAAAGGAAAGCATTCCGTCCAGCATGGAGGCAAGCTTGAAATCTCCGTTTTTACAGGGAACCGCGTTCTGGTCGTCTATGTACATCTGAAGGTTTTCATCCGCAAAAAGGAAGTCCAGAACCTCATAGGCTTCCGCCTTGTTGGGACAGTCCGCCATCACGCAAAAACCAAGGTCGATACCGGAATTTAACGTTCTTCCCTCCGCGGTATCGCTGGCCGGCATCACGAAGGAATCAATGTTCAAATCCGGATTTACGGACAGAATCTGAGGCGTTGCGTAACTTCCGATTGGATACATGGCCGACTCCCCTCTCGCAAAAGCGGTGCAGGCGTCATTGTATCCGTATGCAAAGGGGTCGTCCGGACCGTAAGGCAAAAGCTGCATATATTTTTCCGCCAGTTCCCTGTACTGCGCGGAAAAAGTCGCCTCGCCCCTGTTTACCTGCTTTGTGGTATCGGTGGGGGAAAGCTCCACCGCCATGGCGTTCCAGGGCGCCAGACAGGTCCAGGTGTCCTTGAATCCGAAGTAGAAAGGTAAAATCCCTTCCGCCTGAATGCTCTCGCAAAGCTGCTTCATTTCATCCCAAGTCTCGGGAATTTCCCAGCCGTACTGTGCAAACATATCCCTGTTGTAAAGTACTCCGGCCGCGTTTGCCACATAAGGCACAATGTAAGTTCCGTCCGTAGGAACAAGCTCAAGGGCCTCCGCGATATCAAGGTAACCCTGATTGATATTCTTCATTCCCTCATACCCGGAAACATCCGAAAGAATATCCGCGTCCACAAAGTAGGAATAGTTGATATCGCCGCCTATCCCTATGATATCCGGATAGTCTTCTCGGATAAATCTTGTTTTTAAAATCGTTGTTGCGTCGTTGGGAGAGCTGATGGTCAGATGAATATCATCGTGCGTTTCGTTAAACGCATCTTCCACCGTCTTAAAATAGTTCGCCGCTTCCGGTTTGTACTGAACAATTTCAATTTCAACCTTTCCGTCAGCGGACGAGCCACATCCTGAAACGGTAAGCGCCATTGCCGCACAGCATACTGCCAGTCCCAGCCCTTTCATCCTTTTTCCTTTCATAGCATTTTTCTCCTTTTTTAATAATCCGATTATAAAATTTTTATCGGAATTTTATTTTTTACATTATAACATGCCATTTTGCCGCCAAAAATAGCATGGTTTTGCACGTTTTATACCTTTATGCGATATTTTATCTCTATAGTGGAAATCAGATAGCATTTTGGTATATAATGAAAAAGCAATACTTACATTCATATTGACGCACACAATCATGGACAGAAATGAGGAAAATTATGAGCGAAGTAATCTTCACCGTTTTTCCAAGCGAAAACTTTATTGATATGGGACTTTACCAGTTTGGCTGGGAACAGTGCGACCCCTCCCACTCCTTTGGCCCCGCCGCCCGGAATCACTATCTGTTCCACTACTGCCTCTCCGGCACGGGCGTTTTGCTGGCCCAAAATTCAAAGGGCGACTCCGTTTCCTATCAGATAAGAAGCGGGGAGGGATTTATGCTATTTCCCAACCAGATATGTACCTACATTGCGGACCGCGAAATCCCCTGGGAGTATACATGGCTTGAATTTGACGGTCTCCGGGCAAAAGAAACCATTGAACTGGCCGGCCTTACCCCGGACCAGCCGGTCTATAAGGCCCGCTACAAGGACATTGCCGCTGAAATGAAGGAAGAAATGCTCTACATCGTGGAACACAGGGAGGAATCCCCTTTTCATCTGATAGGCCATCTCTATCTTTTCATCGATAAGTTTGTGCGTTCCGCCACCTCCACCAGAGTGGGGAAAGGAAACCGCCTGCGCGATTTTTATATCAAGGAGGCCGTCTCTTTTATTGAGCAGAACTTCCAGAACAACATTTCAGTGGAGGACGTGGCCGCTTCCTGCGGCTTGAACCGGAGCTATTTCGGAAAAATCTTTCACGAGACCACAGGGAAATCTCCTCAGGAATTTCTCATTTCCTACCGCATGACAAAGGCAGCCGAGCTCTTAAAGCTTACCGATTTGCCCGTTGCGGACGTGGGAAACGCCGTAGGCTATCCCAACCAACTGCACTTTTCAAGAGCCTTTAAAAATGTGTATGAAATTTCACCGAAAAAATGGCGGAGCGAGAAAGCGGCGCCCAATACCCGCTGAGTTTGCCTTTTTCTGTACTTTTCGCACTGATTATTCAGAATTTGTTAAAATTTTACTTATACTACAGGGAATAAAGATTGACCGTTAATACCAATGTCAAGTATAATATTTCCTGACTAGCATTTACTACGGGAAAAGGAGGAATCATCTATTGAAACAGTTTTTTGGAATGAGTCAGCACGGGAATTTATCCGAAGCCGTTCGGGGATTAAACGCGCCCCAGTTCATCATGCTGTTATCGAACGGCGAACAGTTTGAAGCCCATGTAAAGGAATTGGAACGACTCTATCCCGGAATCCCCAGCATCGGATGCATCGGAATGAGTTATGATACAAGAATAGTAGAAAAAGGAGTTGGCGTTATCGCCTTTACAGACGGAATAACCGCGGCGGCTAACGTACTGGAAAACGTATCCGTTATGCCGGTAAAGTATATTAACCGGTTGGAAGAAGACGTCAGAAAGGTAAACGGCTCCCAGAAGGACACGGTCTGCATTGACTTTTGTTCGGGAAACGACGCCTGCGTGCTTACCACCATATACAGCGTGCTCAGGCAGAAAAACATTTCGCTGGTAGGCGGGACCGGAGACGCCGGTAAAGTGTCCGCCAACGGAGTCATCTATGAAGACGCCGTTGCCTATGCAATCGTAAAGAACAACAAAGGCCGCGTAAAAACCTACAAGGAGAATATCTATCACCAGATGGGAAATTACTCCTTTATCGCTTCCAAGACAGACAAGGCCAATTACATAATCGGAGAATTAAACGGTAAACCCGCAAAGCAGGTATACCAGGATATTCTTCACGTCACGGAAAAAGAAATCTTAACACAGACCTTTAAAAATCCCTTTGGCAAAATAAACGGGGACGATACCTGCATCATATCTATTAAGGAAGTAACCGGAAACGCGTTAACCTGTTTCAGGCAGGTGAATGATTCCGACGTTCTCATCCTGCTGGAACTGGGGGATTTCAAAGAGACCGTCAAAAATACCATCCGCACCATTAAACAGGACTTCCCCAAGCCTTCCGCTGTTTTTTCCGTAAACTGTCTTTTCAGATATCTTTTGTTTACAGAAAATAATTACATGGGCGATTACCTGCGGGAAATGAGCGCCCTTGGCAGTCATGCCGGATTTGTCGGCTACGGCGAGCATCACAATAACCAATTTGTAAATCAGTCTATGACTTGTGTCGTATTTGAGTAGGGAGGAATAAAATGTTATTTAAGAAAAAATCCCAAAACACCAAAAAGAGCCTGTATCCCATAATCCATGTGACAAACAGCCTGAAAGGATATCACACGGAAATGGTGCAGAAAGAAGTTGCTTCCCTGACCGAGCTTGGCCTGGTAAGCCGCTCTTTCGGCAACGTTCTGCGCGAGGCGGACAGTTTCCAGAATACCTTACAGGATTTTGACCAGACCTTTTTAAGCATCAGCCAGGTATCCGGCCAGTTTGCGGAAGTAAAACAGGAAATAGCCCGTTCCGTTGACCTGGCCCAGAGCGAAGTGGAGGAACTCAAAAACAGCTCCATTCAGGTTGAGACCCACTTTGACGCCATGGGCAGCACCTTTGACGATTTTCAGGCGGCAGTAAAGAAAATCAAAGCCTGCACCAGCAAAATCGCAACCATTGCGGACCAGACCAACATCCTTGCACTGAACGCTTCCATAGAAGCTGCCAAGGCCGGCGAGCGTGGAAAAGGCTTTGCTGTGGTTGCCGAGGAGGTAAAGACCCTGGCGGAGCAGATTAAAAACCTTGTTGCCGAAGTGGACTCCGGAGTAGGCGACGTGGAACAGGGCACCGACAAGCTCAGCGTCAGCATCACCTCTTCCCGCCAGGCCCTGGGACAGAGTCTTGACAAGGTGGATGAAACCTACAAGATGTTTGACACAATTACCGAGGCGGCAGAAAGCGCCACAACGGTGCAGATGGAAATCAACGACGTTATCAGCGAATCCAAAACAGCCCTTCAGACCTTATGCGGTTATTTTGACAAAATCAGGAAACAGTATCAGGACGTGGTGCGCCATATCAATCACGCAAGAAATCTCGGCACCACCAAGAGCTCCATGTTTGAGGACGTTGACAACATGATTTCACAGATTGCGCCTATTATTGAGGATTATAATTCCTGATGTGGAAATGAACGGAATTGCAAGCCGCCACAGATGCGGCGGCAAAATATACGCGTAAGCGCAAATTGGCTGGCCTGTGTAACAGAAAAAAGCGTGGGATGGCATTGGATTGACCAGTGCCTCCCATACAAGCGGCTTCTTTTTACGATGATATTTATTTACCCATTTACATTCCGTTTTCCCGATACAGTTTTTCCCGGTACTCCCGGTCTGAAAGAGCGCATTGCAGCTCATTGATTTTCCCGCCATCCATAAGCTTTTTGAACAGCCTTGCAAGCCTGTCCTCCCCTTCCTCCCGTTCGCTCTTCATATGTTTTTCTTCATCATATTCAAAAATGCTCACCGCTATCGCCTCCGCACGATTCTTTGACAGAAAATCCGCAAGTATTCCCTTTTCAGTGCAGTAATCAACCGCACATTCAACCGCTTCCGGAAAAGGCATCTTCCTTGCAAACCTTCTGACCTGCTCCACATACTGCGCTATAGTATTAATGGAATGTAAAGCATGGATTTTCTGAAACTTAGAATGTAGAAATTACCTGAATTGTTCTGAAAGAAAATATGCTTTTTATTATCATAACACAGTATGGATAAAGTTGTAAATACGCATTTTTATATTTTAATCAAATCGGAAGCCGCTTATCTGTCAATAGACGCATAAAAATTCAACCCGGCGGCTCATCCGGCCGCCGGGTTTCTCACTCATCAATCCGCCATCTCCTCCACGTTCCTTCTCACACCATCATATTCCGCGAAGCCCGTGCATTTGGGATATCCGTCCGCCCCAACGCTTCTGTCCGGGTGAATCTGGAATCTCTCATCCGCCTGCAGCACGATACGAAGCTTCATCTGACCCGTATGTTCGCCCGTCACATTGATATCGCTGTGGATTACGGTCTCTCCCGGCATAAACATGTTGGCCGGGGATTTCACCCGTATCCAGCCGTCATAAAATGTTTTTCCGTCTTCGCTGTAATTTTCATACAGGGTTTCAAAGGTATCTTCACCGACGCAGGAATTAGTCACAACGCCGCCGCCCGCTCCCTTTATTTTGACAGGCAGTTTCAGCGTCCCGGCCTTTAAGGCGTCGGAAACAGGCCGCGCGTAAGGTATTTCCTCTTTGTCCGGCGTCCGCGCGGCCAAAACCGGTTCGGTGGGTTTAACGTCCAGCAGCCTGCATCTGCGCAGTCTGCTTTTCACATTGCCCGCCGCCAGTCTGGTGCTCTCGTTCCACATTGCCTTGGTGCTGTCGGGATGCCAGCTTATGGGAGAATAATACACCCATTTTCCCTCGGAATCGCTCAGGTCGGCGCCCACGTACTGCCTGCCCTCTTTCATGGAACGTTCCACATCAATCAGCGCCGGGCCGATATTGCCCTCCCTCTGGAAGCGAACGCCGGCAATCGCATACTGATACAGCACATTCAGGTATTTGCTCCGGGTGACAATATCATTGTACAGCGGAACCACTCCCAGCACGCCGCAGTCCGTCTTTGGTGAAAATCTCGGCGACATGCAGACAGCATACTTCTCATTGGGAGAAAAGATTGCGGTCTCTTCATAGCCAAGGGTATCCGTGATTTGGACAAATTCTTCGCTGTCCAGCATCTGCAGCGTGCTTTCACTGATACTTTTTCCGCCGCCGGCCAGCGTAATTGCCCTTCCGCCTTTTACAAACTGCTTTACTTCCCCGCCTCTTTGCGTATTCTTTCGGAAAAAGCCCTCCTGCTCCGGGTCAGGCGTGATATCGCTTACAGAGCTTATAAGGCACGCGTCCTCCACAACGTACTTCTCCTCCTGCCGCACAAGTCTTCCGAGGAAATTAAAGGCGCCTGTCCCTGTCAGCGTGGAAAAACAGATATGTTCGTTATCCGGGGCAATAATCGGCTCTGACCAGCGCATGAAAACACCGGGAATCCTTGCAATCTCCTCCGGCAGCACAACCTCCACCAGTTTTGAATGGGTGCAGCTATCCAAATCCGGCGTACATTCCAGCACATAGTCGCCAAGCAATATTCTCCTGTTGTCCGCGTAGCACATCCAGCGGATGCCGTTGGCTCCCTTTTTCTTCCTAATAACTCCGTCAAACAGCTCACAGAGCGCCGTTCCGTCGTCTTCCATTGTAAAGACTCTGTACCAGTCCTCGTCTTTCTCCGGCATTCTGACCGCCGCCAGCACTCTTCCCGAGGGAGTGTACGTCCCGTTTACATTGGAATCGATTCCTTCCGGCAGCGGAATATCCGTCACCTCAATGCGTCCGAATTCCTTACTCTCAATCATCATAGTCCTCCTTATTCCTTATCACATTCATTCCGCGGATTCCCTTCCCGCACGCCAGGGTTGGCTTTAAACAGCCGACCTGCCCGCTATGCGCAAAAATCCATTTTGCTCCCCTAAAATTGGTAACTTCCCGCCGTTACCCTTTCTTTCCTTCCGTCCGGTAAAATAATCTCAGCCTCCGTATTGGCCGGTATCCGGATTTCATAGACAATACCGTCCCCCTCATACTTCCAGCCGCTTGTAATTTCCCCTGCCGGAGAGCGGTATACGGCCCGGGCATATTGCAGGGCTCTGTCAGGCTTCGGCTTTATGGTAATCTTTCTGCCCTCCATGCGGATTCCGCAGACGCCGGAAAACAGCCACCCGCTGACGGCGCCGTAGGAATAGTGGTTTAAGGAAGCCTTCACCTCTCCTTTTTCGTTGATGCCGTCCCAGTTTTCCCATATGGTGGTGGCGCCCTTTTTCACCGCGTAGAGCCAGCCGGGCATGGTGTCCTGCAAAAGAAGCCGGTAGGCGCTCTCCCCATATCCGTAATCCGCAAGCACGCCGCAAAGCGCGGGGGTTGACAGAAAACCGGTGTTTAAATGGTATCCGCCGCTTACCACCAGACGGTTTAAATCGGCCGCGGCCTGCTCTTTTTCCGGTTCCTCCAGCAAATCAAAGGAAAGGGCCCGCACATAGTCGGCCTGTCTGTCGGACAAAATCTCACCTTCCTTTGTGGCGATGTGCCGGAAAGCCTTCCGGGCGCTGCCCGCCAGTTTTTCGTAAGCCTCCGCTTCCTCCTTTTTTCCCAGAATCCGGGCAATCTCCGCCAGCATTTTTCCCGACCATGCAAACCAGGCCGTCGCCACTTTGCTCTGGGGCGTCCGCATGGCGGAGGTGCTTTCCACATCGGGCTCGCACCACTCCCCATAGTCGATTCCCGTCTCTATGGTAAATCGTCTGTAGGGATTTCTTTTAAGGCGTTTTACGGGATTTAAGGGCTTCTGTCTGGCTCTGTTTTCCAGAAATCCATACCATTTTTGCATCATCTCATAATTTTCTTCCAGAATCCGCCTGTCCCCGAAACGTTTATAAAGCGTGTACGGCACTAAAATGCAGGCGTCGCCCCATCCCACAGAACCTGCCAGCAATCCGGAAAAGAAGCCGGGCACATTATTTTTAGGAGCGATATTCGCAATTTTCCCGTCCGGAAACTGGGCCATGCGGCATTCGGCCAGCCATTTTCGGATAACCGGATAGCAGTCCATGAGATAAAGGCCGGTTTCCGCAAACACGCCCATATCCCCCGTCCAGGCCGCCCGCTCTCTTGTGGGGCAGTCCGTAGGCACGTCGCAGAAATTGGATTTCTGGCTCCATATGCTGTTTTCCACCAGCCGGTTTACGTATCTGTCGGAGCTGGTAAAGCTTCCTGTCTGCTCCATCCTGGAATATACGGCGATAGCGGTAAACTCCGCCCCGGCAAGGTCCGCAGTCGTTTCCACTTTCGCGTAGCGGAAACCCCATATGGTAAAGCGGGACTTGTAATGATTTTCCCCTTCCCTGCAGGTATAGACGACCTGCTGCCTTGTGCCGCCCTCCTTATGACGCTTCCTGTCCTGAAAATTCTCCTGGGTAAAATTTCCATTTTCGTCCAGAGTCTCTCCGTGGGTTAAGACAATCTGCTCCCCCGCGTGGGCATATAGGGTAAATTCTATATAGCCCGCCAGATTCTGCCCGTAATCAATGACGGTTTCCCCGTTTGGCGTTTTCTTCACGGTTCCTGCAAAGCGCTCCATCTCCCCGACCGGCATACAGTTAGAGCAGGCAAAATTGTCCACGCCAAACTCTTCCACCCTGACTTCGTGATAATCCCCGATTTCCTCCATGCGGGCGTCAATCACCTCTCCCTGCTGCATGTCGTTTTCCCGGATGGGGCCGGACTGGGAGGCTTCCCAGCTTTCATCGGAGACGCACACCGCCTTTTTGTCAATCTCAAGCTGAAAGTACAGCGCCACATCCTCTCCGTACAGATTTCTGTCGCCGTCAACTCCCGACACGCTTCTGTACCAGCCGTCCCCTAAAATCACCAATACCTCGTTTCTTCCCTCTCTCACAAGCTCCGTCACGTCGTAGGTCTGGTACGCCAGTTTTTTATCGTAATTGTAAGAGCCCGGCGCCAGCACGAAATCCCCGGCACGGCCGCCGTTGATGTACGCTTCGTACAGGCCGTGGCAGGTGATGTATAATCTGGCGCAGCCGCCCTTTTTTGCATGGAAGGACGTGCGCAGGTAACTGGCCGGCTTATGCTCTTTGGGATTGCAGACAAGTTCCGGGTTAATCCATTTCGCCGCAAACTCCTCTTTTTCCAGAAGCCCCATTTCAAACCAGGCTTCTTCGCTCCACTCCCCCGGCACGTCGTTTTCGTCCCACAGACGCACTTTCCAGAAAATCCGCTGCCTGCTTAAAGCGTCGGTTCCAAAGACAGCGTTCATTTCCCCGCCCGCCGTCTTTTTGCTGTTCCATATCACCCGGCCGTTTTCCGCCGCTTCAATTTCATAGGCGGTTTGTCTGATTCCGTCCTCGCAGTTCCATGTCAGATAGGGACGGACAATATCAATCCCCATGGGATTTATCAAATGTTCCGTTTTTAAACGAATGGCTTTCATCTTTCCTCCTCAGGCCCTTATCTTACATGCTCTTTCATAAAAGCCGCGCTCATCTGCAGGGATTTAAGGGGGGATTTCTCCGCCCAGTTCTTATGGCTTTCCAGAATCACCGCGTCCACATTTGCCGCAAGGGCCTGCGCGGCCAGTTCCGTCAGATTCATATTGCCATATCCCAGTTCCATACTGTCGGATTTTAAAATCGGCGTCATGGACGGCCCCGTCACCTTTGTTCCCCTGTCGTTGATGTGGTAAAGTCTCATACGCTCCCCAAGCCGCCTCATAAGCGCAATCGCCGAAACCCCCGCCTCTGTGGGCCAGTAAGAGTCCAGCTCAAAATTTACATACCGGGAATCCGTCTCTTCTATCAGCATATCATAAGCCGTCCGGTTTTTCTCCACCTTCCGGAACTCGCAGTTGTGGTTGTGATACAAAAGCCCAATCCCCGCTTTCGCGAGTATTTCCCCAAAAGCGTTTAAATCCTTCGCCAAATCCGCCACGGCTTTCCTGTCGGAATAGTCGAACCGGTACATTCCCGTAATCACTATCTTGTCCGTGCCAAGCTCCGACGCCTTTCGTACCACTGCCTCCGGGTCTCTCTTAACGCTCCCCAAATCCTCATGGAGGCTCACCACGCAAAGCCCGGCTTCCCGAAGCATTCCACTCCAGTCAAAACTGCCGCCCGCTCCCACCGGCATCCCCGCCGCCCGGGTCATCATCCGCACCATAAGGGAGGTGGGCCGAATCATAAAGCCGTTTAACTCCAGGCCGTCGTACCCCGCCTCCTTCACCGCCTTTAAGGTCTCTAATGTCTGTCTCTCATTTTTACATACGCTTCCAAGCATAATCTGCTGCACCGCTCTTACCGCCATCTGTAATCCTGCCTTTCTGTTGCTGATACTACGCTGTCCTGCCGACCGCTCCCGGCGTATCCTCTTTAGGCCCCTTCCTGTCAGACTCCGAAACCGGATTGCCTCCCTTATCCATTTCCTTTATAATGATATCAGAGAAAAAAGGAGGTGCGCCGCCTGTGAAATCCGAAAACCGGCTTGCTTTTTACCACGAACTGCTCAACTGTAATTACCCTCTGTCCCGCTGGGAATACGATAAGGATTTTCGCCTTATCTACACCGACTATACGGAAAATCTCTTTGCCGACGGCTTTCTCGTCTACACCGGCCTCTCGTCCCGGCTTTTGGCGTATCTTGCCGCCGGGAAAACCATGCCCGTGATTTTGGAGCTCCCCGGAAATCTGCTCTGGGTATGCGGCTTTGAACGGCCGGATACCGCGGACCTGCGCATTCACCTTATAGGCCCCATATTCAGCGGGCGGGATTCCTGGCTGATTGTCAAAAAGCGCCTGGATGCTCACAATCTCTCCGTAAAAACCAGAGCCGCCGTGATGAAAAATCTTGAAAACATCCCTGCTATTCCCGCCAACATCATCACTCAATACGCCGTCATGCTTCATTACTGCCTAAACCAAAGCAGGGTAAAGTCCGGCGATGTGGCTTATCTGTGCATGGAAGACGACTTATCCTCCCATATCCCCAAAGCCGACAATTCAAACCGTGACAGCAGTTGGTACGCGGAACAGCAATTATGCAAGATGCTGGCAGACGGCGATTTGAGATATAAGGAAGCCCTCTCCAAATCCTTTTCCTTAAGCCCCGGCATCGGAGCCGAATACGGCAATTCCTTAAGGAGCCACAAAAATAATTCCCTGCTCTTATTAACGCTCTGTTCCCGGGCCTGTATCCACGGGGGACTGCCCCCTTCTGTCTCCTACGATTTATATGACTGCTACGCCCAAAGGATTGAAGAATGCACTTCCATGACCGCCACAAAAAACGTGTGCGATAAAATGCTGGAAGATTACATTACGCGGGTTCAGGATATCCGGCGGCAGACCGGCGTTTCCGCCCTTATTGAAAACTCCTGCGCCTATATCAAAACCCATATCACGTCTCCCCTTCCCCTCTCCCATCTGGCAAAAAGGGTGGGTTATACGGAATACTATTTTTCCCGTAAGTTTAAAAAGGAAGTGGGATGCAGCGTCGCCGACTTTATCCTGAGGGAAAAAATCGCGCAGGCCAAACTGATGTTAGCGGGTACAAACGAAACCGTCCAGTCCGTCAGCGACGCCTTATCCTTTGGCAGTCGGAGCTATTTTTATGCCTGCTTTAAAAAGCTGACGGGAAGCTCTCCCAGCGAGTACCGCCAAAGGTACGGGAAGCTGTGACCCGGCGGCATTCGCCGTTTGCGCCTTGTCCTTTCCGCCCTTTTTGCGGTTACCTGCCTCTCGCCGCCGCTTTCTTTTCCGCGATGCGCTTCTGGACATTTATCATCTCTTCCTTATCCAGTGTGCAGAACTTCATGGCAATCAGGGTAACCGCCCAGCCCAGCATCGGCAAACCGAAATAGATTGCCATGGTCATCCAGAAAATCGCCGCCGTGGCCGCCTCGCCGGGCTGGGGAACGGTATGCTTATATCCAATCAGCGCTACCGCTCCCGTGGCAATCAAAGCGCTGAAAGAGGAAATCAGCTTGTCAATCAGGCTGCCGGTACCGGTAACCACAGCCGGAACATATCTGCCGCTTCTGTCCAGTTCGTAATCTATGATATCCGCCATAAAGGAACTGGCCGCCGTCGTGACGCACATTTTGGAACCGTTCAGTACCAGCGTAAAGACGACATACAAAATCATTGAAGGCCCCATCACCGCAATGGTGGACGGCTCGATTACCACAAAAAACAAAAACATAAGCACCGCCACCACCATACATATTTTTGTCCATGTGACAATCGCATTTTTACTGCCGCATTTTCCCGCATATCTGGCGCCGATTACCGCAAATATGATGGAGGGCGCCATTCCGATTACGCTCAGCATGGTGCCAAGCCCCATATTTCCGATAAGAATGCCCGAAAGCATGGTGGTAATCACCGCCTGGGAAGCCGTCTGCTGCGCAATCTTGTCCGACGCCTGTGCCGCAATATAGCACTGCAGCGGTTTGTTTCCTTTCAGAACGCTAATGATATCTTTCAGCTTCAGCGTTTCCTGCCGGCCCACGCCGCCGTAGTATTCCGGCTTGTCATAGGCGGAAATACCGATGCTCACAAGCAAAATGCCAAGCGCGCCTGTTAAAACCGTAACCCACACGGCAGCGGATAAAAATCCCTGATTGTATTCCCCGCCGTACTTAGGCAGAAGAACCATATTCAGCACAATGGACAGCACCATAGGAACCAGATAATTAAAGGCCGTTCCCCACACGCCGATAATGGGACGCTGCTTCGGGTCGTTTGTCATAATCGCCCCAAAAGTCTGGCCCGTCATGTTGGTAATGGTATAGCCAATCACGTATACCACATACAGCAGGGTAAACACAACCCAGCCAAAACCTTTCGACGACATAAAATCAAACATTGCCAGAAGCGCAGCCGCCTCAATCACGAAGCCGGAAACCAGAAGCACCCGTAGTCTGCCGAATTTCGTGTCAACCTTATCATACAAAAATGCCACCAGCGGGTCCGTGACTCCGTCCAAAATCCTTGTACAGGTCAGAATAACCCCTACCACCGCCGTGGTAATGCCGTAGCCCACGCTTGCGCTGTAGCTGGCCATGCCAATCAGGCTGTAAACGCTCATGCCTGTAAGCGCATTGCAGGCAACCAGAATAATCTGCCATGTTTTTGCTCGACGGTACTGTACACCGTCAATTTCGCTTTGACTTTGTTTTGCTTCCCCTGCCATAAAAAATACCCTCCCAATACCGTTTTCTCATTTTGCCTGCCAAAAACAGGTTTCGTAACACCATTCATTGTAGAGCAGTTTGGACCTTCATGCGTTAGAAAATTAAATATATTGTCAGATAATTCGTTTTGTTTGGAGAGTTTTTACTTTCCGCCAAACGGCGCGGCCTTCTGCCTGTTTTTTTCTTAAGGCGGTAGTTAAAAAATCCGTTTTAAGGTATAATCTTTTTAAAACAGCAAATCTGTCATGCGTTTAAAAACAGCGCGGAAATGAGAGAAAATATGATTTATATCGTAACGGCAATGTACGCCGAGGCCCACGCCCTGATTAACCGTTTTCAGTTAAAAAAAGACATTTCCCATACCCGTTTCCAGGTGTTCTTAAACCGGGAGGCGGATATCTGCCTTTTCATAAGCGGAACCGGACTTGTCCCGGCAGCGGCGGCAGTCAGCAGCATTTGTACGGAATACGGCGCGGGGCAGGGAGATTTTCTTTTAAATATCGGTATCTGCGGTCAGATATGGAATAAAAACGGACAGGTGGAAAGGAACGACTGCCAGACCGGAAGGATTTTCCTTTGCAGCAAAATCAGGGAATTGTCTGCCGGCAAGACCTTCTATCCGGATATCCTCTACCGGCACGGCTTTGACGAGGCGCAGATTATCACAGGCCAAAAGCCCTATGACAAAAGCGCCCCGGCCCAAATGGAGGGAACGGATTTTTTTCTCTACGATATGGAAGCTGCGGCCGTTTATCAGGCGGGCGCTTACTATTTCGGCCCCCATCAGATGAGCTTTTTAAAGGTCGTCTCCGATGACGGAAATGCCGCGGACGTAACGCCTGAGCAAATTGAAAAACTCATTGACAATAACCGGGAGCGCCTGGCCGACTACATCGCACGCTTAAAGGATATCGGCTGCGGGGAGCATCAGGACGGATTTATGGAGGACGCTGAGAAAAAGGCGGCGTATGAGAAGCTGTGCGCCGATATGCACTGTTCCCGGACCATGCGGGAATCCCTGCGCCAGTATCTTTGCTACCACGCCCTCTCAGGCGCCGATTGCGCTCCTATTTTAGAAGAAATGTACCGGGAGGGAAAACTCCCGTGCACAGATAAACGGGAAGGAAAACAATGTTTTGAAGAACTTAAGAAAAGACTGCTATAACCCGTTTTTTTCCCATATCTATGTGGAAAAGGCGGTATCAGACCACCCGAGAACCACCCGGATTCTCCGGCAGTTCCCCCGGGCGGACGTGATTTTAATCGACCACTATAAAGACGTGTTCTGCCGCAGGGGACAGGATTTCATTGCACAGCAGCGGGCCCAGAACCTGATTTTGGGAGCAAAGCACGGGAACCTGCTCTACAAAGGCGCACCGGTCTGCCAGAGCTTTGGAAATGAAAATTTTTATTATACCTCCTGCATTATGAACTGCGTTTATGACTGCGAATACTGCTATTTAAAGGGGATGTACCCTTCCGGAAATATGGTTGTGTTCGTCAATCTGGAGGATATCTGGGATGAGGTCAGAGCCCGCCTGAATGAGCATGCCATGTATCTTTGCATCTCCTATGATACGGATATGATGGCGGCGGAGCAGATTACCGGATACACGGCGGAGTGGATTGCCTTTGCCAGGACCGTTTCCGCCGGCGCGCCGGGAAAACCGCCTCATCCCCTTAAAATAGAAATCCGCACCAAATCGGCAGACCCCCGTTTCTGGCAGCGGCACAATCCGGTTCCCGGAATCATTTACGCGCTCACCCTCTCCCCTCAGGCAGTCATTGACGCCTTTGAACATAAGACGCCCTCGCTGCGCCAGCGCCTTGCCAGCGCCAAGGAAGCGCTCCGAAGAGGCTTCTCCCTGCGGCTTTGCTTCGACCCCATGCTCTACTGCAAAGACTGGGAGCTGCAGTACGGGGAAATGCTCAGACAGGTATTTGAAGAAATCGATATGGAAAAAATCGAGGACGTAAGCGTGGGAACTTTCCGCATGTCATCGGATTATCTGAAAAAAATGAGGAAATGCCAGCCCGGCTCGGCGGTGGTACAGTTCCCTTATCAGAACGATAACGGCGTGTATCACTATTCCGGAGAACTGACCGAAAAAATGGAAGTTTTTTTGTCAAACAGGCTGAAAGAAAAAATTCCGGAAGAGAAACTGTTTCTGTGGTAGCGAAAGGAGTATTGCGATATGAAAGGCGACGCGGCAATTGTCACCGGAGCCTCCTCCGGCATCGGGCTTGCAATCAGCAGGGTCCTCTGCCGGCTGGGCTATGAGGTGTTTGGAATCGGAAGAAATTTTAACACGGAGTTTGAGGCGGAGAGCTTTCACAAAATCATCTGCGACATACTCGACACGGACAGGCTCTGCGATACGGCAAAACAAATTGCGGCCCAAAACCGGGTAACGCTCCTTGTCAACAACGCCGGTACGGCTTACTACGGCCTGCACGAGGAACTGAACCCCCGGAAAATCAGTCAGATGGTGAGAACCAACCTCGAAGCGCCCATGATTCTTACCTGCCAGCTTCTCCGGGAACTGAAAAAAAACAGAGGATATATCATCAATATATCCTCCGTCACGGCAGGCGCGTCCAATCCCCACGGCTGCGCCTACGGCGCCACGAAAGCCGGGCTTTCCAGCTTTTCCCGCAGCCTGTTTGATGAAGCCAGAAAATACGGGGTGAAAGTAGTTTCCATTTCCCCGGATATGACCAGAACCAATCTCTACAGGAATGCGGATTTCAGGGAGGGCGCCGAAGCCGGTTCCTATCTTCTGCCGGAAGAAGTGGCAAATGCCGTGGAATATGTTTTAAGCCAGCGGGAGGGGCTTGTGGTATCGGACATAACCTTAAAGCCCCAGCTTCACCGCATTATGCGGAAAAAGTAAAGCCCTCCGCCCGTATTCGTTTAAGCCCGGGCCGCTTCCTTTTTATCATCCCTGCTATAAAGCAGTTTTAAGATAATCGGCGTCAATATTGACGATACCAGTATCAGCAGAATAACGGCGGTAAAATAGTCTGCCGTGAGCAGTCCGGCCGCCAGTCCTTTCTGCGCCACAATCAGCGCAACCTCTCCCCGGGTCATCATTCCCACGCCTATTTTCAGCGAATCGGATACGTTGTATTTGCACAGCCTCCCTGTCAGACCGCAGCCAACCACTTTCGCCAGAAGCGCCACAATCACAAAACAGATACAAAATGCAATCATCTTCCCGTTTACGCCGTCAAAAGAAGTTTTCAGACCGATGCTGGCAAAGAAAATCGGACCGAAGAACATGTAGGAGCTGACGTCCACTTTGCGCTCTATATATTCATTGTCGCTTAAATTACACAGCACCACGCCGGCCACATAGGCTCCTGTAATATCCGCTATGCCGAAATACCGCTCGGCGATGTAGGCCAGCGCAAAGCAGAAAGCCACGCTGACTATCGGGATACGACGCGTGTGGGGATAGCGCTTATCCAGCGTGAGAAATATTTTGTAAACCACAAATCCCCCGACAACCGCCACAACAAAAAAGGCGATTGTTTTCATCACGACCATGCCGGGATTGGAATCCGGGTTTTTAAAACTGATAACAAAAGTCAGAACAATAATACCGATAATATCGTCAATGATAGCCGCGCTGACGATGGTAGTTCCCACCTTGCTCTTGATTTTGCCCAACTCCTGCAAGGACGCCACCGTAATGCTGACGCTGGTTGCGGTCATAATCGTGCCCATAAAAACGGCTTTGTAGAAGTTCTCGCTTCCCCAGGGCGCCATTCCATAAAATCCCATATACAAAAGCGCGCCGGCCACCAGCGGGATAAACACCCCGAAGCAGGCAATCAGAAATGCCACAGGTCCTGTTTTAAGCAGTTCTTTCAGGTCAGATTCAAGTCCCACAGAAAACATTAATACGATTACGCCCACTTCCGCCATCTGGGTAATAAAATCATTCTGGGATATCCATCCCAATACGCACGGCCCCACAAGAAGACCTGCCAGAATCTGTCCCACAACCTGAGGCGCTTTGAATTTTCTTGCAAGAATCCCCAGGCATTTGGCAACGAAAAGGATAATCGCAAGCTCTCTTAAAATGTCAATCGTTTCCATAATATTCTCCTCTCCTTTTTCGGGTACTCTTTCGGCATATGACAGACGCAGCAGATATGATATGCCAAATTTCCCATAAACAGTTATAGTCTGAAAAGAGGATATTGTCAATGCCTGAAATGTCTTTCCCGGCCATTTTTTCTGCCTGCGGTAACAGGCAAAAATACTTATTTCAAAATAGCGGATTTTAAGGTATAATTCTTTTAAAATTACAAGGGAGCGTACAGGATGGAACCGAAAAAAATAGTAATCGTAATCCCCATGACTCAAATTCAGAAAAACAGACTGGAACAGATTTTTCCGCGGGCGGAATTTCTTTATACAAGTATCCCCGAAGTAACACGGGAACAGGTACGGCAGGCGGAAATTATTCTGGGAAACGTACCGCACGATATGATACAGGAATCGGAAAATCTGGTCTGGCTCCACTTAAATTCGGCCGGCTATGAGCCTTATGTGCAAAAAGGAGTCCTTCGCCCCCATACCCTGCTGACTGGCAGCAGCGGCGCTTACGACAAAGCCGTTGCGGAGCACATGTTCGCCATGCTCCTGTCGCTGCAGAAAAAACTGCACCTGTACAGGGATGACCAGAAAAAGCGTCAGTGGAGCGAGGAAGGCAGCGTTGTCTCCATTTCGGATTCCACAATTTTAATTCTCGGCGCCGGTAACATCGGAAAATATTTTGCCGGGCTGGCACACGCCCTTGGCGCATACATAATCGGCATCAAAAAAACGCCCGGAGAATGTCCGGCCTGTATGGACGAGCTTTACACAATGGAAAAACTGAAAGACCTTCTTCCCAAAGCCGACGCCGTGGTTTCTTTCCTGCCAAGCTCAGACGAGACAAGAGGCCTCTTTGACAAAGAACTGTTCGGACTTATGAAGCCGGGAAGCTTTTTCCTAAACGGTGGAAGAGGAAACCTGGTATGCACCGAAGCCCTATGCGGCGCGCTGGAATCCGGCCGTCTGGCCGGTGCGGCCCTTGACGTGACGGAGCCCGAGCCGCTCCCGGAAAATCACAGACTCTGGGACATTCCCGGTGCTTTTATCACGCCCCATATTTCCGGCGGCTATCATCTTCCGGAAACGCTGCATAACGTGGTGGAAATCTGTCTGGAAAACGCACGGCGGTATGCACACGGGGAAACGATGCGCAATTTGATAACGCACTGACCAAAAAAGCGCATCACAGGCTTTCTCCACCGTTACCTGAAAGAACCGCATAGCGTTTTCAATATCCACCACAAAGCGTTTGGCCTCGCCGCATTTTATTCCCTCGATAATCTCTTCCTTTCTTCCCTCTTTTCTTCCCGCTGCCAGACTAATATTCTTTCAGTGTGCCAAAAATCATACCTCCTCCTCCTAAAAATGAAAAATTATCGGGCGAAGGGTTCAGCCGACCATTCGCGTATTGTCCCGCTGTAAGCGTCAATCTCAAATTCGTATTCCATTCCGCTATAGATAATTTTTCCTTCATACAAAAGAATCCCATCGTCAGTATCAACTTTAAACTTCCGGATATCTCCCTCAGCCGCCCCGGGAACCTGGTCAAGAGCCAGTTGCTTAGCCTGCTCCGTCGTGATGGTGCCGGAGTCTTTTGTCTGCGGGGAATAATACTCCGCATCATAATCGAAACTGATTACCGCTCCGGTATACGCGTCAATTTCATAGTCATACTCCTCATAATTCGCAGTATAAAATTCTACGTCATATTCCCATTGTCCATCATCAAATTCCAGAACAGAGCTGACGAATGTGACCTGGTCTTCCTCCAATCCCGCATGCTCTAAAGCAGCGCGCCGCGCTTCCTCCTCTCCGATATAGTCCTCCGAACCGGAATCCTGCACTGGCGTTTTGACGGGCTGATTAAGGGAAGCTCCGCCAGTACCCGGATTGTCTGTTTTCGGTTGTTCAACTTCAACTAAATCAGTTTGCCCGGATTGACTGCTGCCGGTACCGGTGGGCCCCTCCGCGCAAATTATCACGCCGGTAAGCGCGTCTACATTATACTGGTAGCTCTGGCCGGCTGCCTCGAAGCAAATCCGGTAATAATCCAGTCCGTTGCGTGTGCTCATATCTGTGCTGATGGAGCTTACTTCCTGCTCTGACAGCGAGGCCGCCTCTAAAGCTGTTTGCTTTGCCGACTCCGCGCCAATATAGTTCATCTGGCTCTGCCGCCCGGAACAGCCGGTAAACAAAACGGCGCTCAGTCCCATAATGCATAAAAGTGTTTTTTGTCTCATAGCAATCTCCTTTCGGTTTCTGTTGTCAGTATAATACGCCAACATGAAATCTACATGAAATTCAAAAAATTTTTTTATCGCTGGAAAAAAACGGGGAACCGCCGGCTGACAAGCGGTTCCCACAGGGATTTTTGATGGACTTATGAAATGAAAGTATTATGCGTCTGTTGCCGCGGTCTCTTCCGGGGCAGGCAGATGGAGGGTAAAGGCGCTGCCTACCTGCGGAATGCTCTCCAGCGTCATATACCCGCCGTGAATCCGGGCAATCTGCTGAACGATAGACAGCCCAAGTCCTGTACCGCCCTCGCTCCGGGCCGGGTCCGCCCGGTAAAACCGCTGCCAGATTTTTTCCTGCTGCTCAGAGGGAATTCCGATGCCGTTATCCCGCACCTCCAGCGCGATTTCATGTTCCTTCCGGCTGGCCGATATCCACACACATCCATCTGGCCTGCCATACTTGAAAGCGTTTTCCACCAGATTCCGCACCAGCCTGGACAACAGCGCCGGGTCGGCGAAAGCCGTTATTTTTTCCGGAACCTCCAGAATCAGATGCCGGGGATTATACGCCAGTTCCTCACGCAGAGAATACAGCAATCCGCTCAGCTCAACATGCTTAAGTTTGACTGCCTCTGTTCCCTGTTCCAGCCGGGTCATGCTCAGAAGCTGGGAAATAAGCCGGGACATTTTGTCCGCTTGGCGATGTATCATAGCAATGCTCTCCTGCCGCTCCTCTAAGGTTTCATCGTACTTTTCCGCATATTCGCAGGCTCCTGCGATAATGGAAACCGGGGTACGCAGTTCATGGGAGGCATCTGCCGTAAACTGCTTTTCCGCTTCAAAGGATTTCTCCAGCCGCTGAAAAAGCTGGTCGAAGGCGGCGGAGAGCTGAGAAAATTCGTCTTGTCCCGGCGGCAGTCCGATACGGCGGGATAAATCCTGCGCCTCGTTAATAGACGCCGCCGTTGCGGTAATGCTGTCCAGGGGACGAAATGCCTTCCTTGCAATCCAATAGCTGCCCAGGGCGGCCAGTGCCATAAATACCGGCATAATGATAAGCGCCACATACAGCAGATTCATCATAAGCCGGTGGTTTTCAGGAGCTTCCATAATACCCCGGATCCATACGCCATTTTCCCATCCCATAGGAAGCCACAAATCCAGCACCAGATACCGCTCGGTTCCGGCATTTACCATGCGGGTCACTCCGTTTTGAAAGCTTTCCTCCGCCGTGAAGGACATCGGAAGCCGGCCTGCCAGCAGTGCTTTTTCCCGGCTATAGATTAAAGTTGACACTCCATTCAGGTAAAAATTAAAGTCACTTCCCAGTTCCAGCCGTCCGTTGGACATGGCCGTATGGGGCAGGTTACTTTGGAGGGTCTGCGACAACTGAAACATGGCAGTCTGGACGGCGACCACGCTGCTGATGGAAAGCATAAACGCCAGAAGCAGCCCGGCCAGCACCCCCATGAGCAGCGTGAGCCATAGGGCAATTCGGGCTTTTACAGAGAGTTTTTTCATGGCAGCTCCCCGGCGTCATCTGCCCTCAATACCCAGCCAACACCCCGGATGGTATGGAGCAGCCTGGGCTTATACCCGGCGTCAATTTTCTTCCGCAGCCGGCTGATGTACACGTCTATGTTGTTGGAACTGCCGGAAAATTCATAGTTCCATATCTGATTTTCCATCTGCTCCCGGGACAGAACAATACCCTGATGGCGAATCAGATACTCCAGAAGTGAAAATTCCTTGGGGATGAGGGTAATTTCTTTTCCGTCCCGGAAAACCCTGCGCCGCTCAATGTCTACAGTCAAGTCCGCAAGTGAAAACTGATTTTTGCAGTTTCCGGCACGTTTCCGTGTCATGGCGCGAATCCGGGCCAGAAGTTCATCGAACGCGAAAGGCTTGACCAGATAATCATCCGCCCCCATATCCAGTCCTTTTACCCGGTCGGCCACAGCGTCCCTGGCAGTGAGAAGCAGCACGGGCGTTTCAAAATTTTTGTCTCGAAGCTGCCCAAGCAAAGAGTATCCGTCAAGTTTCGGCATCATCACATCCAGCAGAACGGCATCATATTCCGCACCCAGCAGACAGGTCAGAGCCTCCTCGCCGTCAAAGCAGCAGTCCACACTGTATCCGTCTCTTTTCAATGTCTTTTCTATCAGGCGGTTCATATCCCGCGCATCTTCAACCACTAAAATTCTCAAATAAGGCACCTCCCGGCAATAACAAGAACTCCTGTGCATTTTCCGGATTCCCGGCAGTTCAATTATAACCGTAAACATTCAATTTACTTTTGTTCGGTCTTCCTAAGATACAAAGCAAAACCCGCCGCCCCCGCCAGGCACGCCGCCATGACCCCGGCGCCAGCTGGCATGCCCATATCCCTCAGACCACCGTAGTAAGTCATCGCGTACATGCTCACGTTGGCCACGCCGTGAAACAGCACCGGCACGGCAAAACTTCCGCACATCTCATAGCACCATGCAATAAAAAGCCCCAACAGCGTCCCGTAAACCGCCTGCACCGCATTCCCGTGGTAACAGCCAAATAGCAGCGCGGAAACACAGAGCGCGAGGGGATAATTAAAACACCGTTTCATTCTGTTGTATATCAGCCCTCTGAAAACCGCCTCCTCGGCAAGGGGCGACACCGCGCCGTATAAAAACAGTCCTACCGCAAAATTTACGCCATACTGGGCCCGGGATGTTTCCTCGTAGGCGTCGGAAATGCCGGTAAGCCCCAGAAGGTTCATCAGAAGATTTAAGCCCATTGCCGATAGCAGGGCAATGGCCGCCGTCACACAATAGCGGGTCACCAGCCCCGGCATGCCGCCGACTCTGTCCCTTCGGACATGGGCGTCTTTCTTTTTCATTTCCTTACCGTGGGAATTTTCCATAAGCGCTTTGCCTTCGCCGCCGGCAATTTCTCTTTTCACCGCCGGCCAGATGAAAGCCACGCCGATTGCAATCGCCATGCCGTTAATTACTCCGCGCAGCGTTGCATAATTTTCCGTCAGAAACCGCGCCTGAACCCCTTTCCCCGCTAAAACGCTTCCGGTAAAGGCCCAGAGCAGAATTTCCGCAGCATCATGGGCAATAAAATAGTTAAGCAGAGGCCAGAGCAGATATACCGTTTTCTGAAAAGAGCTCCAACCGGACAGCTCTTTTTTGCTCCACCGCGTATTCATCCTCATCAAAAAATTTTTCATTCAGTTTTTCCTCTGCATTTCCGTCAGAATTATCTTCTGAACATAATTCCACTTAACATAATTCTTCCAAACATAATTTTTCATGCTTCCGTCCCGCAAAGAAACGTACCAAGCTCCTCTACCGTCTCCGCAATAAACTCGGCTCCGGCCTCCTCAAGCTCCCCGTCTTTGGCAAAACCGAACCGCACCCCTATGCCGGTAAGTCCGTATGCTTTCGCTCCCTGAATGTCAAATTTCCGGTCCCCCGCCATTGCGCAGAGACTGTGCCTCTTTTCGACCGGAACAGTCAATATACCAAGCTGCTTAAGCGCCTCCTCTACAACTTCCTCTTTTTCCGCTCTTGTGCCGTCCAGCTCGCTTCCCACCACCACATCGAAATATTTTTCAATGTCAAAATGAGCCAGTATCTGCTTTACAAAACAAGTGGGCTTGCTGGACGCAACGGCCAGACGCGTTCCCCTCTGGCAAAGACGCTCAAGCATCTGCAGGATTCCCGGATAAATCCGGTTTTCAAGTATCCCCACAGGGGCAAATCTTTCCCGATAAACAGCAACAGCCCTCCCGGCCTCCTCCCCGTCAAGACCGTAAAACTCCATAAAGCTGTCTTTTAAGGGAGGGCCGATAAAGGGCTCTAACTTTTTTAAATCAGGTTCTTCTATGCCAAAAGAGCGCAGGGCGTGCTGCACGGATTTGGTAATTCCCTCCCGTGGGTCTGTCAGCGTGCCGTCCAGGTCAAATAAGCAATATGCAAACATAAAAAGACTCCTGTTTATTTTATATCCAGTTTGGCAAAGATATCTCCCAGGCTGGTTCCAAAGCTTTCTCTTGAGCTGTATTTGGAGGTATCAATACGCTCCGTCTCCTCCACTTCCTTTTCTTCCGTGGCAGCCTTGATGCTTAAGGAAATCTTTCCGTTGTCCGTGTTTAATATCTTAACCTTTACCTTATCTCCTACGTTCAGTACTTCGGAGGGCTTTTTGATTCTCTTCTGGCTTATCTGGGAAATGTGTACCAGACCGCTTAAGCCGTCCTTTAAATCCACGAAAGCGCCGTAGGGCTGAAGGGTTTCCACCGTGCCCTCCATCACCGTGCCGGGTACCAGCATGGCAATTTTATGGTCGTGAGCCTCTTTTTCCTGCTCACGCAGTATTTCCTTCGCGGAAAGCACCAGCTTTTTCTTCTCTTTATCCACGGTAATGACTCTTACAGTCAATTCTTTTCCCTGATAGGTATTCAAATCTTCCACATAAGAAAGCGCAAGATGGGATGCCGGTATAAATCCTCTGATTCCCTCCACATAGGCAATCACTCCGGCGTTTACCACTCCGTTTACTTTTACGGCAAGGGCTGTTTTTTCCTCAAGATATTTGTTCAGGACGTCCCATGCAAGCTCTGCGTTGGCTTCCTTTCTGGACAGAAGAATATTGCCCTGACCGTCGTCCATCTTTACCACCGACGCTTCAATCACATCCCCGATTTTCACGTCGTTCAAAACGGAAAATCCCGGGTCGTCGCTCATATCCGCCGCTTTGATAATCCCCTGTGTGTAATACTTAAGGTCCAAAGACACCTCTTCTTCATTGACGCTGATTACCGTTCCCTGAATCACATCCCCCTCATTAATTTTGCGAAAAGACGCTTCAAGTTCTTTCTCATAGTCCTTCATTGTTTCTTCCATAATTTGTTGTCCTTTCTTTTTGCTTATTTCCCCATATATTTTCACAAGACAAGCCTGCCCTTCTCAAACGAAGAGCAGGCATTGTCCTGGTGAAAGGTCGAATATTCTCAAAAAATCAACATATATATTCTTCAGAACAATCATATTTTAACACTTAACAGCCGGAATTACAATATTTTTATAAGAATTCACACGGGAATCCGAAATATTTGAATATGAAGATTTCATATGCTATAATATAAAAAAGTTTTCGTAAAAGAAAGCATTGTATTGCCTTTAAATATGGACACAGGAATTCCTGAAAAATCAATGGGAAACTCCGATAATACTTATACGATATTTCTGCATGTTGATTGTCACGAAAATCCTGCGCAACAACAGACTGCTGATAGTTATGTATTAGACAACACCAGTAGGCGATACCGTATGGCTTTCAGCTACAGGTTCTCACTATCATAATAAAAATGATTGTGGACCAATGAATCCTGATGAAGCTCGTCAGGTTTCCCTTGATTATGCGATTAGTGAGGGATATGGCCGCTGTGAAAAATGTTTTCCCAATTAAAACTACAAGATTTTCACCAGAACCATGACAATATAATATGCTTTACCGGGCAGCCGATAGGGTGTGAATACCTCTTTTCCGAGCCTTGAAAGGAAGGAGGCTTTTTTATGAGTACATACGAGGAATTACAGATTATACTTACCATTGGATTACTGATAGTGGCGATTCTAAACATGAAAAGTAAAAAATAGCACCCCCGCTCTGCAAAGTAAGGGTGCTATTTTTATAACCAGTATTTTCGCCGGAAACGGATAGGTGTACACTATCGTATCGGCTTCCTTGTTAAACATATTATATACAATCTGAGCACATTTATCAACCACAAAAATGAATACTCACGGAAACTACTTTAGGCCACTCCTATTTCAACTTCCAGATATCCCTGTTATACTCTGCAATGGTTCTGTCGGAGGAGAAAAATCCTGCTTTCGCAATATTCACAAGCATCATCTTTTTCCACTTTCTCCGGTCCTCATAGTCCGCAATCGCCTTGTCTTTCATTTTAATATAATCTTCCAGGTCAAGCAGGGTCATAAACCAGTCTTTCCCTATAAGCTCCTTGTACAGACGCTCCAGGTTTTCCTTATGTCCCGCTTTAAGGGCCTTATCGCTTATGATAAAGTCCACCGCCTCTTTGATTACGCTGCTCTTTTCGTAGTAATCCTTTGAAACATAACCCGGCTTGCCCTGTTTCTTCTCTTCATAATACTCGATAACCGTATCGGATTTCTCACCGAAGATGTAAATATTATCGTCGCCCACAAGCTCGTGGATTTCCACGTTAGCGCCGTCGGAGGTCCCAAGGGTCACCGCGCCGTTTAACATAAACTTCATATTTCCTGTACCAGAAGCTTCCTTGGAAGCCAGAGAAATCTGCTCGGAAATGTCGCAGGCGGGAATCAGCTTCTCCGCGTAGCTTACATTGTAATTTTCCACCATAAGCACTTTCATATAAGGGCTTACATCCGAATCATTGTTTACAATCTCCTCCAGAACAAGAAGCAGATGGATAATATCCTGGGCAATCACATAAGCCGGAGCCGCCTTAGCGCCGAAAATAAAGGTCATGGGCCTTACCGGCTTTTTGCCGCTCTTGATTTCCAGATACTTATGGATAATATAAAGGGCGTTCATCTGCTGACGTTTATACTCGTGAAGACGCTTAATCTGGATATCAAACACCGAATCGGGATTTAAGGTAATGCCCTCTTTTTCCTGCACATAGGCCGCCAAATCCTTCTTGCGGTTCATCTTTATCTCCGCAAGGCGGTCCAGCACGCTCTCGTCGTCCGCAAATTCCAGAAGCTTTTGCAGCTTATCGGCGTCTTTCTTAAATCCGTCCCCGATGGTTTCGGAAAGGAAACCGGCCAGCTCCCGGTTACAGCTAAGCAGCCATCTTCTGAAAGTAATGCCGTTGGTCTTGTTGTTAAATTTCTCAGGATACAGCTCGTAAAAAGCATGCAGCTCGGTATTCTTCAAAATTTCCGTATGAATCGCCGCTACGCCGTTGACGGAAAATCCGTAATGGATATCGATATGAGCCATATGCACACGATTATCCTTGTCGATAATCTGTACCGCCTCGTCGTCATACTTTGCCGCTACGCGCTTATCCAGCTCTTTGATATAGGGAACAAGCTGGGGAACTACCTTTTCCAGATATTTGAGCGGCCACTTTTCCAGCGCCTCCGCCAGAATCGTATGGTTGGTATAAGCGCATGTCTTGCTTACCACCTCGATTGCCTCGTCCATGGAAAACGCCTTTTCCTCCACCAGAATACGGATTAACTCCGGAATTACCATGGTGGGATGGGTATCGTTAATCTGGATTACGGCGTAATCGTACATTCTCCGCAAATCATATTTCTTTTCCTTCAGTTCTTTTAAAATCAACTGAGCCGCGTTGCTGACCATAAAATACTGCTGGTAAATCCGAAGCAGATGGCCGGCCTCGTCGGAATCATCCGGATAGAGGAATAAGGTAAGGTTCTTTTCAATGTCTTCCTTGTCAAAATCAATTCCCGACTTCACAATATCCTCATCAACCGACTCAATGTCAAAAAGCCTCAGCTTATTGACACCACTGTCATATCCTGCGACATCAATGTCATAAAGTCGTGACACTACCTTCTTTTCTCCGAAATGCACATCAAAAGAAACGTCGGTTTTCGTCAGCCAGGAGTCGTTTTCTATCCAGTCATTCTTTTCCGCCGTCTGAAGTCTGTCCTTAAACACCTGCTTGAAAAGCCCGAAATGATAATTTAAGCCGATTCCTTCCCCGGGAAGTCCAAGGGTAGCAATGGAATCCAGAAAACATGCGGCCAGTCTTCCCAGACCGCCGTTGCCAAGCGACGGCTCCGGCTCGCACTCTTCAATCTCCGCAAGGCTCTTGCCGCTTTTTTTCATAATCTCGTCAACTCTGTCGTAAACGCCCAGATTGATTAAATTGTTGGATAACAGCTTTCCAATCAAAAACTCTGCCGAGATATAATAAATTTTCTTCTCTCCGTCATTGTGATTGGAAACCGTCATCAGTCTCTTTGTGTATGTCAGCAGCACATAGTAAGCCTCCTGATTGGAAAGCTCCTCCAGTGATTTGCCGAACATCTCTTT
>CAJTMZ010000004.1:57439-82105 GCA_910577445.1 uncultured Lachnospiraceae bacterium
CTTCCATCTGCTGTTCCATATTCAGAACCAGAACATGCTTCTTTAAATTTGTTCCTTCTGCCATAATCTCTCCTCACAATAATTTCTTTTTCTCAACCGCCCGGCCACTGTCGGGGCTTTCATATATAAATTATTCCAATAATTTACATATTGCATACTGAGTGTAACATAAGAAAACGTTTTCCGCAAGCGAATATTAAAAAATTCTATTAGAAAACAGAATTTTTAACATATAATATCCAAATATTTTATCCGGTCCAGATAATAGGGGATGTCCACGCTTTCTCCGGCTTTCCCTTCCATCAGAAGCTGCAGCTCCTCCATGGCCGCGGCGGAAATTCCTGCAAAGTCCTGATGCACCGTGTTCATCTGCATTCCCACATATCCCATTAATACGATGCCGTCAAATCCGCAGACCGGCCTGAAAATGTCCATCTCGGTGAGAGCTTTCATTGCGCCGATTGCCATCAAATCCGAGGCGCACACGATAACGTCGTATTTCTCTCCGTATTTCATGGTGATATTTCTGGCCTGAAGTTCCGAAAACTCACCGTCTTTTACCGTCATAACCAACTCCAGCTCGTTGGTCAGTTCCTCCATTCCCAGAAGCCTGTCGCCCGTGGCAAACCCGTCTTTTTTTCCCATAATATACAAAATCCGCTTGCCGTTATTGTCCACAATGGTTTTCTTCGCCACGTCGTACTGCGCCCTTAATTGATTGATTCCAACGGAAGAAGTGTTTTCGTTGACAAAGGGCGCGTCAACCACCACACACTTGAAATTCTGTCCCGCCACCAGTTCATGGAGCACCTGATTTTCTCTGCTCATTCCGTAAATTATCAGGCCGCAGATGCTCTGGGACTGTAAGTATCTGGTAATCTCTTCCGCCGTTTTGCTTTTGAACATGGAAAAAAAGAGTGTAATCACATCCAGATTCAGTTCCATCGCCTTATGGATAGCACCCTGAATATACTGCATATTGATTTCATCAATCGCCTGCGTCTTCTGGTTTAAATGCATCAGAAGCGCCACGCGTCCCGACTGCTTGGACGAGAGGGCGGCTGCTACCGAATTGGGAACGAAGTTCAGTTCCTCCACAGCCTTATTTACCTTGACTTTCGTCTCCTCACTGACATTGGGATAACTGTTTAAAACCTTTGACACCGTGGAGATTGCCACCCCTGCCCGTCTGGCCACATCTTTAATTGATACCATTTAACGCCTCCATGCCTGTGCCGTCCGCCACGCACAGCCGCCTATTTACTCATTTCCATTTTAATTTCGCATCCTGCCGAAATAATCAAATCCATTCTCTCTCCCTGAATATATACGGGCATCACCATCATTTCCTCCCCGGCGGCTCCGTCTATCTCGGCAGAGTACTCCGGCGAGCGAAGCTTTATGTACGCGCCGCCCTTATTTAAATTCCGGGCGTAAAAGCTGTTTAAGCAGTTTAAAAGCTCTCCTGCCGCGTTCATGGATTCCTCGTTTACCTCCGTGTATTCCTTACTGTCAAAAGCCGACACCGCTGAGAGAAGCGAATTTCCCTTTCCCAGAATACCGCTGGAAAAGCCCGGTTCTCCCTCCACCGTCTGTACCGCGCCGTTGTCAGCAATATGTCTGTCCGTGATAAAAGCCTTTTCCACGAAAATTTCCGTGTCGATACGGCGGGTGAGCATACGGAGCGCCGAACCGGCAATATTCAGATACTTATCACACCCCACCGGCATAAAAAGCGGAAGAATCCTGTCGATATCATCGCTCTTTAAGTCCTCTATATCAAGAAGCGTCAGGTTATAATCCTCCGCAAGCTCGGACATACATTGCTCCAGTTCTTCCATTGTCATAAGACTATGGTTCTCCAACACCTGTGCAAACGCCAGATAGGCGTTTTCCTGCTTATTGAGAAGCATCTCCACGTCTTCTCTGGTGAGATATTCTTTTTCCACAGCGATATCGCCGAAACGCTTATCCGTCACCGCCTGGAGCTTATGTACCTTTTCCGTCTCGTCCTGGGTCATAAGGCCCTCCGCCACGGCTATCAGCCCCAGTTTTGCCCGAACCTTTCTCTGCTCCACAAGAGCCGTTTCCAACTGCCCGGCTGTGAGAAGTTCCCGTTTTAACAAATAGCGTCCTACAATACTCGAAATCATTGCGCTTTCTCCTTTGCCTCCACACATAATCTGTTACGGCGGGGTCTTTGATTTCCGGCCAACATCAACCCCTGTAAAAGGCTGACCAGTACGGTCAGCCCTTTGATTAAATAAACTTACCCGCAAAGCGCGGCAGCGTTTGTTACAATAAACTGGCGCGCAAAGCGTGACAGCGTTTGTTACAATAAGCTGGCGCGCAAAGCGTGACAGCGTTTGTTACAATAAGCTGGCGCGCTCTGCGTGACAGCGTTTGTTACTTCCTAACAAGATGATAAGGCACTCCGTTTACAAAAACAGGGAACAACTCGCCCATAATAAGCGGTCTTGCATACTCCTCGTAACCGTCGTTGAGTCCGCAGCCGTCTTCCGTAATCCACTCCGCCGGAACGGGTCTTTCAACGTTTGCAATCGCATGGATATCGTAAGCGCTTGTACCGCACTGATAAGGGTCGTCGCCGTTTCTGTCCAGCGTAATCATCATACCGGTCTTTCCTTCTTCCGCTGCCAGAACCGCATCATATCCAACCTGGAACGCCTCGTTGATGTCGGTGAGGGAAGCAAGGTGGGTAGCAGAACGCTGCAGGGTTGAAAGCTCAATCGCTCTTGTCTTTAATCCGGTTTCCTCTGCAACCTTCTGCGCAAGATAAGCCGCCGTACCGGACATCTGCTTGTGTCCGAACGCGTCTACCGCCACGTTCTCATTTGCAAGCTCGCACACATAGCGTCCGTCCGCAATATGGATTCCTTCGGAAACGGCAATCACTACGGAAGACTTTGTCTCTGCCAGATGTTTTACCTTTGCCATGAAAGCGTCCATGTCAAACACCTTCTCGGGAAGATAAATAGCGTCCGCGCCTGTGCAGTCGTCGCCCTTTGCAAGAGCTGCCGCTGCGGTAAGCCATCCTGCGTTACGTCCCATAATCTCAACAATACAGATAGTGGGCTTCTTTGCACCGAAAGACTCGTTGTCACGGATAACTTCCTTTAAGCTGGTTGCAATATATTTTGCCGCGCTGCCGTAACCGGGGCAGTGGTCCGT
The DNA here is from genome assembly GCA_910577445.1 of uncultured Lachnospiraceae bacterium. Lineage (GTDB taxonomy): Bacteria > Bacillota > Clostridia > Lachnospirales > Lachnospiraceae > Suilimivivens. The sequence goes on from CAJTMZ010000004.1 coordinate 60,632, forward strand.
AACAGGAAGGTCATTGTCAATGGTTTTGGGAACGCCCATGAATCTCTGAGGCTTGCCGTGAGCCGCCGCATAATCGGATAACATTTTTACCGTATCCATGGAATCATTTCCGCCGGCGTAAAACAGACATTCAATGTCATGCTTTTCCATGATTTCAAATACCTTCTCATAGACATCTTCATGTCCCTCAATCTTGGGCATTTTGAAACGGCAGGAGCCAAGGAATGCGGAGGGTGTTCTCTTTAAAAGCTCGATTCCCGTAGGCTCGGCAAGATAATCCTCAAGCTCAATCAGCTTGTCTTCCAGAAATCCTTCAATGCCGTGAACCATGCCGTATACCTTGTTAACGCCGATTTTTTTGGCCGCAGCGTATACGCCTGCCACAGATGAGTTAATTACAGCCGTAGGGCCGCCTGACTGTCCAACTACAATATTACCTTTCATTTCATTTTCTCCTTTATTCTGAGTACTTTTGTTGTCCTGAACTTTTCCAGTAGAAGTATAGCAGATTCCATTTTTCCTGACAAGGGGGTATTGACTTTTTATGGAAATCGTTTTCGTTCGTTTTTATTTTTCATGCTAAAATGACTATGGCTGCTTATACTCTTTCCATTCTTAAATATTTTTTGCGCTGGAATCGCGCCTGCTCTGTTTTGATTTTTCTGACATCATCCCCTGTTAATCTTTAATCCTGCATCAGAATATGTATTTATATTTATTGAATCAGCAACTCCGCCTGTCTCTTTATCAATTACCACTATATTTATTCCGATTTTATTCATGGAATAATCTATATTATCAACTAAAATTTCACTTCTGTCCCTACCCGGCGATTCAGTGAACCCTCTGCTTTTTATCTTAATTTTACAGTACCGCAGCGGCTCACAGCACACTTTTAATTTGTTATCCAGATATTCCACACTATAATTGGGATGTCCTGTGACAAATTCATAATTTAAGTTAATCTCCTTTGCTGATTTTTCATCAACCCTGACCGCTCCTCCGTCTATGACCGCCACATAGCTGTTTCGCCATTGGACATCTGTACGCAGAGGCAAACCGGAGATTTCCAGGAATTTTCCCCGATGTGTGGCACACTCATCTCTGCCGGATAATACCGCCACATATTTTGAGTCTGCTTTTAATATTGCAAAATAATCACGTAAATTATTAATCTCCCTCAGCTTTGAGTCTGTGGAAACAATATTATTTCTTGAAAGAACTATGTCAAGCCATGTCTTTCCGGCCTTTATTTGTATGCCGGCTTCTTTCTTCTGTTCTTCTTCATAGGAATAATCCCTTTTCAATTTATTTAGGGTTTCCTTCTCGTTACGCAAAGACCAAAGGAGCTGCAGTACCAATTCATTAGCGCCAGAATTGTTTTTAGGTCTTACTTCAACCTCCAGTGCCTGCTGCAGCCATCCGTCTGATTCCGCCCTTTCCCGTTCTAAATGCTTATAGACAAATTCATAATCTATATCCGCAAAAATATCTGTTTTTTCCACTAATTGTGTGCTGTCGTCATAAAATAAATTTGGACATTCTATTAATTGAGCCAAAGAATCAAAACGCTGCTTCTGTCTGTTTTTAATTGCCGCGAATTTTCTCCCGAATATAATTGAAAAACAGGCGCCATGAAACGAATCGGTAATCACATAACTGGCATGTTGAAAATATGCCAGCCAATCTATAAATTCCGGTTTAACAATGCTTTCATCCATATTCATAATTTTCCTGTTAGTTTCATAATCTCCCTCTAAGTCCAGAATAACAACAGGCCTTATATTTAACCTTTTTGCTGCTTCGAAAACAATCTGCCTCTTTTGCGGCGTTGCATTAAGTATGTATGCAAGGAGATACCCTTCACCAACTTTCAATTGTGACTTCGCACTGACTTCACACCATGTTTTCGTATCACATAAAAAAACCGGATCCAATACTTGCTGAGCCTGAACTCCAAATAAGTTCCTGCACATATCAACTCCATAATCTTCACGCACTGATACTGCGTCCAGACGTTTCAAATAATAGGAATACAGCGCTCTTGCATCATCGCTGATTTCCTTTTCTCCCCGTTTTACTCCAAAAGACGGAGCATAAGATATTTTTCGCTTATCCTCATTTACAAACCCCAGCATCATATATTGGAAATGTTCGAGGAAAATCCTGTTCCACGGTTGCCAATTCCATGACTGGTCCGAACCGACAACAAAAGTCTCAAAACATTGATTGGCTGCCCGATAATCATTTCTTCCCATAAAATCACTGCACAGCTTCATATATCTTCGTGCAAACCTCGTAGCTTCACTTCGAAGAGGAACCAGATTATTCAAAATGGCAACCCTTTTTCCCTTATCACTGATTGCCCTGTAAAGAGCATAATTCGTTGCGATACTCCCATAATTATCAACCATGTAAAGCACAAGCCCTACATCGAATTTATGTAATGTCATATCCACGGCATTTTCAAAGTTCATCTCTGAACAGGCTGCAAAAAATTCCCGCCGTGTATCAGCATTACTATTAGTCGTAGTAGGATGAAAAATATTTCCGTTTAACAGGTTAATATTACAAGGATTTTCAACTCCTTTACCATACAGTTTTTGAATATTAAACTCATATTCGACTGTAGAAAGTACATTATGAAATAATTCCATGCCTTTTTTATTGTTCGTAAGGACAACAGATACTCCTTTTCTGTATTCAAAAAACAAATTTAAGCTTCCCGCTCCCCATAAATCACCTATCGTCATATCTCCCTGACGGGGAATCCTGCTATATTGACACTGAAAGCACGAAGAGCGCAAATTAATATCCCGAAGAAAAGACTGCATATACACACTGTTATTATCAGATAATGTTTTTACATCTCCATTTTTTGATGTTACCTGAAATAATACTGACCATCCTTCCCGGCTTCGAAATTCAACATCCCTGATATTTTCAATCCCACCATAGGAATTATTTAAATGCTCCTGAAACAGTCCGGGTGATGGAACTCCATGGCATAACACATCCACGGTATACAGATTGTCATACTCCTTCCCCAGAAAGCGCAATAACCCTGCTATCTGACATGGGCAGCCGCTGTATAAAATACTTTCTCCTTCTTCCAGGAGCGTTTTTACTTCCGTATAAGTACTCCCTGTAAAACTCTGCAGATATTTAGACCGCCGGATTTTATCCAATTCTTCTATACTATGTATGATAATATGATTCACATGAAATTCAGAATCATAAGCCGCTCCCACAACATAACCTCCGGCTTTCAAGATATGCTCCGCAAGGAATGTAAACATCCCTCCCGAAGAGCTGTTATAGAGAACCTTCTCTTCTGCTGAAAAAGCATAAATATCCGGTTCCGGCTCATTAGGATATTGACATATTAACGATGGACATACCTGTCTGCATTTTCCGCAGGAAATGCATTTTTCTTCATCTACAGCCGGTTCCAAAAAACCTTCTGTATTTTCCTTCATTTCAATTGCCCCTGTTGGGCATACATTGAAACAAGCGCCACAGCCATAACAGGATTCCATATTATCAAGTATTTTCATATCTCACCTCATATAAAATTCCAACAGCAACCATTTTTTACAAAGATAATAACTTCTCCCATTTGCTCCTGATACTATCAGAAAGAAAATTTTGGCTGATTTTATAACTATTTTTGTGAAATTCGTCTAATCTTTTTTTATCAGCAAATATATCAACTATTTTTCTTGCTATTTCATCAATCAATACGCTATCATTATCAACATAACTTGAATCAAAATCAACCAGGTAACCATTTTCTTCCGAATGAACAAACAAACGGTTACCATACTTCACATTCAGACCTATAACTGCTGTCCCGGAGCCAATCGCCTCCATAGTTGAAAGCCCTAATGTTTCCCATAACGACGCTGTTATAAATACTTCATAATTCTTATATACCTCTCTCACATCCATATAGCCCATAAACCTGATATATGCCTGTGCATTATTAGATGTCACAATATTTTGCAATATCTCAAGATAACCGCTACTATCGCATCCGCCATATATATCAATCGAAATATCAGAATTTATCTGGTGAGCCTTTATTATGCTTTTTACTATCCAATCAACCTTCTTTCTCGGATGAATACGTGAAACAGCCAATAGTGAACATTGTTTCCGCCCATCTGTCGGATATCGCAGATAGTCTATACCACCTGCCGATATTACCTCAACATTCGGCAGAACACTATGGTATTCCTGAAGCTTTTTTATTAGTTCTTCTCTCTGTTCCTCCGTTGATACAACCATAGTATCAATCCATTTCAAATATTTAAACCAATAATAATATTCCTTATTTAAGTATATACTGTCAGGATCCTCACCCTTTTCAAAATAGTGACCTGAATGTACTATTGCAATAAACCGTGCTTTATTTCCATACTGAAAAAGCGGTTGCACAAAATCAAGCTGAGCTGAACGGTCTATAAGTACCGTATCCTGTTCTGATAGATTTAATCGTCTTACAAATTCTGCAATCATCTGAACTTTTGTATAACTTTTACCATCAGGAAATAAAAAAATCTCTTTTCCATCAAATATCTGATTATAGGCAACTGACCCATCAGAATTACAAAATGTGCGCCTTACTAACTTAGCATACAATCCATTAGATGATTCAGCTGTCACATAATAATCTATATAGGAAATTCCATCTGTATAATTTTCTTTCCGAATCAATTTTCCATGTTCAAAATAATAGATACATCGAATCCTATTCCTATCTTTCTTTTCCAACGAAACCGTTGCAATTATCATACCATCCCTGAATAAACAAATTTCTTCCTCCCTACAGTCTATATCTGTATAGTGCAAATGTTCTTTCAGTTCTTTCAATTTATCCGCCACAGTTACAGATACCTCTAATGTATGGTTATCTGTAAAATACTGATACATACTAAGCATTTGTCCGATATCAATTCCTGCTTTTTCATAACGGCTAAGTTCCATTGTGCCTGGCAAATCGGTAAACACATACCACATTGAATGACCGTTTTTTCTTAATAATCTGGCACGATATCCTTGTGCAGTATCCACCCCATTATGCACCCATCCAACCAACAAATTAAATACATACACTGCCATTTCCCATTCTCCCGCCTAAATTTTTCTTTATTCTTTACAAATAAACATATCCTTTATTACGTTTTAAAAAGTTTCATCTATTTGTTTCCAAAGCTTTGCATACGCATCATAACTATATGCTTTCTCCAATTCGGATAACTGTTTCTTTGCAAGTTTTTTCAATAAACTTGTCCTTTGGGGATTACTATTCTTCAAATAAAACAGAATTGCTTCTCTACGGGCAGCGAAAAACGCTTCTTTCGATTGACATTCGACTCTTTGCGAAAGAGTAGTATTACAAATACTTCTATCATATTCATATGCAAGACCATCTATGTAACATATTCGTTCTGCATAGCTTAAAATATATGGTGTCCACGCCTCATCTTCAACTGGAATTACAGGAAACAAATGCGACTTTACAAGAGAAGTGCTATATAACTTATTCCATATAACTACCCCGTACCCTCCGTTTCCATAATATCTGTTAAAAAACTCATCAACAGATATCGCAACACTCTCACTCATTGGATACTGTACAAATACCTTGTAGCTATTTTCTTTTATCCAATAAGCAGATGTAATTACAATATCACAGTTATTCTTCTTTACAGAATGGTATAATCTATACACCATATCGGGGTATATCATATCGTCACTGTCTAAAAAACCAATATAATCACCATGTGCATATTCAATTCCCAGGTTTCTTGCTGCAGCAGCCCCTTTGTTTTGTTGATGCAGAGCTGTCACATTCGCATATTTTTCAGCATACCAATCTACAACATCTGCCGTATCATCCATACTCCCGTCGTCTACAATAATAATCTCCAAGTTGGAAAACGACTGTGCCAGTGCGACATCAATGCTTCTGACAATATAATCCTGTGCATTATAAACAGGAATAACCAAACTGACATCAGGATGATTGTATTGTTGTACTTGAAGATAAATCGGTTTTGTCTCTGCTACACTCATTCTTCCCTTCAAAGTATCAATATACGCTTTTATAATAAACCCATTTTCAGTCCCATATCCTCTGATTACAAAATAATGCTGATGCAAATTCCTTGTTTCATATATTAAATTCTCAGACATATCATAAACCAGGAATCCATCTGCTTCTCCGTGGTAACTCCACGATAACGCCAGATTCCCTCCATAGGATTCTTTCAATCCCGCATAAGTAAATCCCCTCTCCCCCAATTCATATACATTTGCTGGTATAGTAATTTCGCCTGCATCTTTTCTATATATTGCATGCACTGCATCAACCAGACATTTTTTAGTATAGTAACCCTTTCTTAATGCAGGTGCAAACTGTCTGATACTCTGTATATATCCCCGATACTCCGATTCCGTCATAGATTCTATTTTTGCGGCCGCTTCGTCCAATGAATGCACTATCAAACCCAAATGATTCTTTTCTATCAGCATCTGGTTGGAAATTCCCGTTGGCACAATAACAGGTATCCCCGCCGCCAAATATCGGGCAAGCGAAAAAGACGCTTCATATTCCATACACCGTCTGGAATTTTCATTCTGATACCACACCAGACCAACCCCGCCTTTTGATAATGCAAAAAGTAATTCTCCCTGAGGCAGTTCTCCCATATTATATACATTCTGTCCCTCAGCATATACTTTCAATGAAAGCATATTATTCCAGTCATCCATTCCCTCAAAATCACTCCCATCTGCGAAGTGAATTTCCTTACGGAATTGTGGTAAACTATAGAAATTCATATCGGTTGTATAATCCCACATCTCCTGAATAATGAACTTCATATCCTTCTTTGTTCCATTATCCAACAGAAACTGACGCATCGCCAAAGATGGCACGATTAATACTTCCGCCTGATTATATAGCCGTACTGTTTCTGTTAGCTTCGACCGATTAGCCTCCTTAGCGAGCCCTTCTATATTATGAATGAAAATTACGACCTTACTTTGATACATCTTCAAACGGTTTACCAGTTCCCATTCATACCTAAGCCCGTTCCCTGTTGGGAACTGACATATCACAACATCATTTCCCCAGTCAATTCCCGCAATGATGCCATCAAGCCTGCCGCTTAAACTCTCTTTGCTTTCACCGGCCCCATTATAACGGTATATTCCCATCTCCCGAAAACCAAGCTGATGTCCAATTTCTGCTGTCATTCGTTGCTTGTACTGTGATATATCCTGCATGGATAATCCATTTAATTTTGTAATATATACATTCACAATTACTTTCCTCCATATTCCTCAAGAAAATATCACATCTTCACAATATTTCAAAACCACTCACAAGCATATTTCCCGATACCTCTCCACGGTCTCCGCCGTCGCCGCTTCATGCTGCCTCGCAAGCCCCTGCTCCAGCGCTTCTCTGTCTTTCATGGCTTTTCTGGCATCTGCTATCATATGGTGCACACCACCTGCCGGATAAATATACGCCTCTGCCACGTAATCTCTGTTATGGGCCGTTTCCTCAAAGGCAAAAATAAGCTGGTTATTCATAAATGCCCTGCGTACTGCAGAAACAATCTCTCCTCCATGGTTAATATCAAAATAGAAATTGCATTCTTCAAACAATCCGTCCAGTATCTCCTGTTTCACGTTTGGATAAAGGCTCACATTTTCGTAATTATCCATTTCCATAAGTTTGGATGACATCTCAGTGAGCGCTGCGATATAAAAATGCATTTCCGGCAATGCCTTTACGATTTTCTCACACTGTTCAATATTATCAGAATTCGTACAAATCAATGCCTTAGGCTCATGTCCGTTCTCTTTTGCAAAAGAATAAATGAAGCCAAGCTTATGCGTCATATCCTTATTAGCGCCAAGCTCAATCAATTTATCATAGGATTGACGTTTCTGCACCATAACAGTTGCCGTACGGCTTGCCTGACCTCTGAAAATAACCTGCATATTCCCCGGGATATCCTGCCGAACCGGCTCCTGCCAGAACAAAACATCTTTCTTTTCCTCCGCCGTAAGCCTGTTTGATACGAAAAACGGCGTTGAAAGAGAATTAAAGAAGATTCTGCTTTGCACATACCCGGCACGCTCAAGGAAATACGCGACAAATTCAGTTTTTGTATGGAAAATCTGCACTTCATCACCGTCATTTAAGATGATATCGCCGGTGACGAAGTTTTCAACAATAACTTCCTCTCCCGCTGCTGAAAAATAAGACTTACTGAACTTCTGTCCCTTCGCGTTAAAAACAGTTCTGGCAAAAACAGCTCCATAACGATTATAATGGTCGCTGGCGCGGACAGTTCCCTTCTCATCATACCAGTCCACAATCCTCACACGGCGCTTATGGGCAGGCTCTGCATAGAAAATCTTCGCCCGTTCCTTATAGAGGTCATGCACCGAACCACTGCTGTTATTCCCGCTGATTTCCCAATATGCCGGAATCTTTATCTGATTGAAATATTTCGGGCGCGCCTCACTCCCAAGAACCTCTTTGTAATTTCCAAGAAAAAATCCATAGACCGATATTACATCCTCCGGCAGAAAGCCGTTATCCTCTATCACAGCTGCCGGAAACTGAAATCCGGCAAGCCTGAAAGAAGTATGCAGGCTCTGGCTGTCCGTTCCATAATTATCAAAAAGCAGTATGATATCCTTCATTTCAATATATTTCTCCATTTCTTCTCTACTTCCGTTGTCAGGTAGGCTTTTGCCTTGTCATAGGAATGTTTATGAAAGCTTTCCATATCCGCTTCCGTAAACAGGCGTACAATACACTCCGTAAGCCTCTGCACCCTCTCCTGCTTCTCCATCTTATCATGCACCGGAATCAGATATCCGTTCTTTCCCTCATCAATGAAATTCGGATTTCCATAGCGCACATCAAAGCCTATAATGGGAAGGCCTGAACCGACTGCCTCCATAAGGGTAAGGCCGAATCCTTCGCTGGTAGAGCCTGACAGATAGGCCTCGTAATTCTTATATATCTCCTGCAGGTTCTTCTGCCCACACAGACGCACATAATCTTCGCAATGCAGCTGTTTTATCTGTTCCTTAAGCTTATTCTCCTCTCCACCTTTCCCGTAAATATCCAGGGAAATATCTTTCACCTTCTCCCTTGCTGCCGCCACTGCATCAATGAGCCAGTCCACATGCTTTTCACTGGCCAGTCTCGAGGCTGTTATCAGAGAGTGCTTCTTCCTGGCTTTCTCTGGAACCTTTAACTCGTCCAGGCTTCCCACCGGAATCGTCACCACTTTCGGGCTTGCTTCCATATACTTCTTAAACTGCTGCTTTAGAAGGCGGTTCTGAACATCAGTAGAGGTAACATAAAACTTAATATGCTCCCGCTGTGAAAACGCATATTCATAATAATTATTCCACAGAATCGCTTCTTCGTCTGTACCGCCCTCGCTGAAGTGGTCCGCATGAATGATAATTCCTATCTTCGCCGGATATGCATTCTGCATGATTGCCTGTCCGATTCCTGTTGTCCGGTCAATGATAACCACATCTTTTTTCGTCAGGTTCAGACGTGATACCATATACCCTACCAATTCTTCCTTTGAACAGATAAGCTTGTCGGGAAACTGATACATCACCGCGCCGTTGTCTGTAATTTCTTCATAAGCGACAGACCCGTTTTCATTAAAATATCTGCGGTGATACAAATGAGCCTTATTATCCAGAGGCGCATAATATTCCGAATAAATCCTGCAATAAGTATAATAGTCTTTCCGAATCAACCTTCCACCAGATACCATCTCCACCCTGTGTACCCGGTTTTCCTTATCATTTACCAGATAAGCCACATAATAGGTATTCGTTCCCGGAAATGTATATTTTACCTTTCCGCCATCTCTGGTGCCGGAAAACTTCCTGCTCCCAAAGGTCTTTTCCAACTGTTTCAATGTAAACGTCACCGGCGATGTTTTACAGTCCGAAAAGAACGTATAAAGCCATATTACCTCTGAATCCAAAAAACCAATATTTTCCGCCATATGCTGGATATTATCTTTTGGAAACATATCCGTGAAAACAAATTTCGCGTCCTGCCCTATACGCCTGAGCAGCTTTGCCCTATACGCCTGCGCATATTCCACGCCGCTGCTCGCCCAGCCGATTCCCAGATTAAAATTATATACCATGACCATTCTCCCTCCTCTGTAAAAATTCATTCCAGATTTCCAGCTTCCTTTGCTGCTGCGTCTTCAATTGTTCCTGCACCAAATCAGGGGTTCCTTTCAGCTCCCTTATTGCAGCAGCCATTTTCCCGCACTCTTCCTCAGCATAAATACATTCGTCTGCCATAATCTCTTTGTGATGCACCGTACTATGAAATCCCATAATAAGCATATTTTTCATATGTGCGGTATCGACTGCGTTATATATTTCCCGGTAATGGTTGATATCAAAATAAAAATCACAGGTATTCCACAGCATCTTCAAATCCTGCGCGCTTATCTGCGGATAAATCTTTACATTCTCCCGCTCTGCCAGCTGACGAAGCTTATCCGATACCTGTGTATGAGCAGCTATATGGAACATCATATCAGGCAATTCGTTAATCAGATACTCCAGCTTTTCAATCCGGTCAGAAGCTGTCAATATCAGCGCTTTGCTCCTTGCATGATTTTCCCGGTAGCTTTCCGGTATCGCGTAAAATCTGCCGCCGTTTTTCCCGCCCATGCCGATATATTTATTCAGCAAATCATCATCCGAAAATAAAATATATGTCCATTTATTCCCTGCCTGGGAAGATAGAGAGAGAAGTTCAAAGGTTTTCTCATCCTGCACAAACAAAATACATTCATCCGCAAATCCTGCTTCTTTCAGATACTGGTCAATAAAGTCGTCATAAGAATCAAACATATTCCTGACTGTGCCTTTTTCCAATAAAGAAATCATGCGATTTACCGGCTGTTCCACCACAATTTCCTGATTTTTATCAGAGTAAAACACCTTCGCCTCAACGTTCCTGTCCGTATCTAAGAATTCACTGGCATATTTCAGACCGTATCTGTTATAATAATCAATCTTATATACCCATCCGTTTTCCATATGCCATTCCACCCGCTGCACATTTCTCTTTTCAGCAGGCTCTTTAAAATATATTTTTGCTTTCTCACGCCCCATATCAAAGATACCGCCCGTCCAGCCGGTCAGCCGAACCTCCCAAAACTCAGGCAGCTCAATGAAATTATAAAACAGGTCTTTCTCTGCAAGCTCTTCCTGCCTGTTCCTGTAAGTAAAAAACTCATATGGAGAAGATACTCCAACCGGCAGAAAACCGTTATCCTGTAAGACTGCAATTTGTACCTCCTGCCCCAGACAATGCATCGTTTCCTGCAATTTTCCGACATTTTCCGTATATCTATCAAAAAAAAACAACATCTCATATCCCTCATTTCATGAAATATTTTACTCTGTCCCCCTGCCATATACCGTCTCTCATAGTAATTCCATCCACTTCTCTTCCACCATCCGACTGGAGAATTCCCCGGCAGTTTTATACGAATGCATCTGAAATCTTTTCAGGCGGTCCCTGTCTTTAAACACTTCAATAATCCTTTCCGCCATATCGCCAATGATTCTGTCTTCCTCCTCACTGTCAGCTCCCGGCACGAAATCAACCAAATACCCATTTTTCTCCGGATGAATCAATAATCGACTGCCGTATTTTACTGTCAATCCGATTACCGCATTACCTGATGAGACCGCCTCCATGATAGAAAGTCCAAGCGTTTCAAAAGTCGATGCCGCTATAAACAACTCATAATTTTTATAAACCTCTGTCACATCCCGATGGCCCATGAACCTGATATAGGATTCTGCCTGATATTCTCCCACCATTTTCTTCATTGTATTGATATAATCAATGCTGCCGCTTCCGTAGATATCTAGCGAAATATTCTCATTCAGTTGATGCGCTTTTATCACACTCCGGATAATCCAGTGTATCCTTTTATGCATCTGAATGCGGGAAACCGACAGAATAGAACATGGCCTCCGCCCTCCATCCGGTTGGCGTAGCTTATCCACCCCTCCCGCCGGGATAACCCGGATGACAGGAACACTGCGTCCATATTCCAGTAGCTTTTCTGCCAGTTCTTCCTTTTGCTGCTGTGTGGAAACCACAATAATATCAATCATCCCGGTATACTTCATCAGATAATTATAATCCTGGTTGAAATTTACCGTATAAGCGCTTTCCCCTTCCTCAAAATAATGCCCGGCATGCATAACGGCAATCATCCGGGTTCTTCCTCTTCCCTGAAAAAGCGGCTGCACATAGTCAAATTGTGCGAAGCGGTCAATTAAAACGGTGTCGCTCTCCGACAGATTCATCCTTTTTATAAACTCGCCAATAAACTCAGACTTTGTAAGAATTCTGCCGTCGGGAAACAGATACCAGAATCTCTCTCCTTCAAATATCTGCTCATAAGCAACAGAGCCATCGCTGTGATAATAAATCCGTCTCGTTGTTTTCGCGTAAAGTCCCTGCTCAGATTTTGCAGTCACAAAATAGTCCGCATAAGCCAACCGGTCTGTATACACTTCTGTACGAATGAGCTTACTTTGATTATAATAGTGAACTTCCAATAAACAATCCCTATTCTCGGAGGCTAAAATCATCGCTGCGGCAACAGTCCCATTTTTTACCAGATGAATTTCCAGACCATTATAAATAACATCTGTGATTAGGAGGCTGTTCTTTAATTCCTCCAGCTTATCCTCTGCCCTGACTGATAACCGTAAGCCGGGATGGTCTAAGAAAAAGTGATGCATGCTGAGCATCTCCTCTTCCTCAATGCCTAGCTCCTGATAAAACTCTATATCTTTTCTTCTTGGGATTTCAGCAAAGATATACCGGACCGGATACGGAAGTTTTCTTAATATCCAGGCACGATATCCCTGCGCATAATCTACACCGTTAGGCGCATATCCTACCAGAAGACTGAACACATAGATTGCCACTGTCTGTCCCTCCATCACTTACTGGTAATTTTCAAAACATCGTTTCCTACATCCTTTTCCCTACGCATCATGGGAAAAGAATATGCAGCCTGCCCGCTTCATCCAGAAAGATATCGCTGAGCAGAATATTCCGCATGGCATTCGCATAAACAGCAGCCTGCATTTTTCCAAAAGATTCAAAGGATTCATTCTGATATTCCAGGAATACATTCCGTTGGGCCGTAGACCTGCCTGACACAGCCGCCTGAAGCTGCTGCATGTAATCCACCTGCTCAACCCAGGCGTCGTCAACAGCATTCAGCACCGCCACACGCATAAATTCATTCATCCGCTTCGTACTTCCCACTTTCTCCTGCTGCTTTTTCAGCACCTGCTCTACCAACTTTATAAGATAGCGCTCTATAGCTTCCTTATCCTCTAATAATAAGTCTGTTGCCGCTTTGTCCAGCCGATAAGAAATGTTGTCCAGAATATACCGGTTCAAAGTACGCCTGTCAGCGCTCTCCATGGAGGAAAGCAGGCGTTTTATATTGCCTTCCGCCATGCGCAGAATGATTTCCGGGGGCAGTTCCTCCCCCTGCAGAAGCTTATCTCTGGTAGCGTAAATCAGATTACGCTGCCGCTGTATTACCTTATCATGGACAACAGAGGTTTTCCTCCCTATAACAGCAGCCTCTTCACCCGAGGTCTGCGCCCGGTTGATGATTTTCTTCAGCTTCCACTTGCAAATCCGCCTTTTTTCTTCTATATATTTTTCAAAAGCGGGATTCTCTCCCACTACATCGTCCTCTAAGGATACGAAGAACTGGCTACTTCCCACATCACCCTGTCTGCCTGCGCGTCCTCTGGCCTGCCGCTCCGACCGCACATTATCCATGCGTCCAATACCGATTACCGCAAGACCGCCAAGCTCCTCCACGCCTTTTCCGAGCTTGATATCTGTCCCTCTGCCAGCCATCGTTGTCGCCACAGTCACAGCGTTGCGCTGCCCCGCCTCCTTGACAATCTGTGCCTCCCAATAAGCGTTTTTCGCATTTAATACATTATGCGGAATTCTTTCCTTCATGAATATCTGTGAGATTCTCTCCGTATTTTCAATATTCGCAGCCACAATCAGTACCGGACGTCCTGTCTGATGTATCTTCATGACGGTTTTTGCCGCCGCGCGAATCTGCCCCTTCGCATTGCGGAAATACCGGTCAGGCAAATCCACCCTTTGTCTGGGCCTGTTGGGAGGAATCACCAGCACTTCCGCCCCGTACACATCTCGCAACTCTTCGGAGGCATCCGCGAGAGTTCCGCTCATCCCCGCCAGCTTAGGGAACATCAAAAACAGATTCTGGAAGGTAACGATAGCAACAGCACGGCTCTCCTGAGTAACCTTAACCCTTTCCTTTGCCTCCAACGCCTGATGTTGTCCCCCACGCAGCTTCATTCCGTCCAGCGCACGCCCCGCACTGCGGTCCATCAGCAGCACTTTCCCATCCTGCGACACCACGTAAGTCTCTCCCCTCTCATGCAATTTATGTGCACGGAGCGCAAGAATCACATGGCGGTTAATCTCAAAGTGTTCCTCTCCGTAAAAATTATCAATCTGGAAGAAAGTTTCCGCGTACCGGATTCCGTCTTCCGTAAACCACACCTTCCCCTCTTCCAGCATATAATCCCGCTCTTCCTCCAGTGTGGTGACAAAAAAATCCGCCACAGCATAAAGATTGGACTGCACACGGGGAGATGCGGAAATCACAAGAGGCGTCTGGGCAGCATCCAACAGCACGGAATCCGCCTCATCAATAATCACATAACAATATTCCCGCAGGAAACGGTCTTCTGCATTTTTGGCCAGATTATCCATCAGATAATCAAAACCAAGCGCACTGTGTGTGGTATATACGATATCTGACGCATACACTTTCTTCTTCTCTGCTGCCCCGAAATCTTTTTGTCCCTTTGACGGGACGCCGGCAGCAACGGAAAGTCCCATAAAGCGGTAAACCGCTCCCATCTCCTCCGCATCCCTGACAGCCAGATATTCATTTGCCGTCACCAGAATCGTGCTCTTTCCCGTCAGCGCATTCAGATACAAAGGCAATGTTGCCACCAATGTCTTTCCCTCGCCGGTATTCATCTCCGCAAGGCATCCCTGATGCAGCGCAATTCCCCCTAACACCTGTACATCAAAAGGAGCCATGCCCAGAATCCGATAATCCGCTTCGCATATTGCCGCAAACGCTTCCGGCAGGATGTCGTCTAATGTTTCCCCTTCCTCCAGCCGCTCCTTAAACGTCACCGTCAAATGAGCCAGTTCCCCGTCGGAAAGCGCCGCCATCTGCTCCCCATAGCTTCTGACCTTATTCAGAATTTTATATAACTTCTTCAGCTTCCTCTTCCTGCTCATCTTCGACTTCCTGAATCTCAACATAATGAAAATGAAACCGGCTCATTCCTCCGTTCACCAATTCCATTCTGTAACTGTATGTCCTTAAAGGACATTGAAAATAAGATACTTCATCCCGTATGGCAACACGTTCTGCTACAGCATCATATTTATCACAAAATACCAGTTCTATCAGCCACATCTCACCCTCCGGACAATCAATATGAACAGTCATACGGTATCTGCTCTCGCCGTCAATCATAGGAAGAGCAGGCTCAATCCGCTGCATCTGGTAATTGGTTTTAGAATACCACTGCTTAATCACCGTGCCGGGAGGCATCAGCAAATTCACATATTCCACATCATCCTTTGCGTGGTATGATATTTCCGAGCCATACAGATAGGTATTCGATGAATATTCGTTCCAGTAAATCGTCCATTTTTCTCCCGTCATTGCTCCATCCTTCTGCCAAAATCTTCCAGCAGTATCCTCTTATACTGTCCAAGAAACCAGTTGTTAATTCCCGGCGTATTATCGTTATGCCTTCCATGAAGTCCCTTACCATAGGCCTGCACGCCATCCGAACCCAGATAAGAGAGCAGAGTGGCATAGGCATCCGTATCATAATCGTCCTCTATCATATATGCAACGGCAAATTTGGATTTTCCCCAGTCCGCCGCTTCAAATTTGTTCCAGAATTTATTGTTCAGCCTTTCCACGCTTTCTTTATCCAGTCCGCCGCCCTGTAATTTCAGTACATCCAGAGACGTAGGAAATCCGCCGGGGCGCAGATGCTTCTCATTGGCTGCCACGTTCCCGATACTTACCAACGGCTTTCCAACAATCATGGCATGGGGACGAATATCGCACCCATAATACATTGCGCCAAAGGCTCCCATGGAAACCCCTGACAGAATGACCTGGTCCGGCGTAAATCCAAGCTCCTCCATGTGCATTCTGATAGCGTCCACAAACAGCCTCTCATATTCGTCCGAGCCCATATAAAAGCTGCCGCCCTCCAAACGCGGCTCGGAAAGCAAAAGGAATGGACATCCCAGTCCCTTCATCATGTAATACCCCTCAAACCCCTGCTTCGTCTTATAACCGGAAAAATACACACAAAGAGGCGGCTGTAAGTCCGCCGGTTCAAAATAACAAAAAGCCTCTTCTTTCTGAGAAGTCACATATCGCTTCCCCCCCGGCAGAAAGTATCCATGACTGCCTCTTGAAATCCTTTTATGCAATGCTATCAGTCGGAGTTTTCCTTTTCCCCTTGCCCGTATGGAAACAAACAGCGTACCGTCTCTCCGGGAACTTTCCATACGAACTATCTGCTCCAAATCCTCTTCTCGAAGTTCCTGCTGCTCCAGAATAATTGAAACGGTTCCTGAAGCAAAGAGAGTAAATTCAAATATCACCTTAACCTCCGAATCCTTATCATATTCTATCCAGAAATCGGCCATCTCTCCCTTAGGCATCAGGTTATTATAACGCCAATAGGCAACCTGCCGAAATTCCTCTCCGAAATCATCCTCTAGCTCCACACTGTAATTTCCATTCCACTTCACCTTTCCGCGGAATCCCTGTGCAACAGCCACATCTTTTAAAAGAAGCTTTTCCCCATAAGGCCGCGGAAAATAATATCTGCTTTCCTCTGTAAGAAATTTCTGAACATCCTGTTCTGCTATTCCTTGCGCCTTTCTGCTTCGGCACAGCCATTCTGCATGTCCATGCATATCCACTTTGTCCGTTACAAAGAGTGTGTACGCCTTTGCCGCCCGGTATAACAGTTCTATTTCCGTATCCGAAGGCTCCCTGTCCAGAAAAAACATATCATATGCTTTCTCCGGCGCTTCTTCCAGACCTGCCGCATAATCTAATGTCACATTCTCCGGCAGCGTATAGATTTCATTCCAATCCCTATCACCAATCTGTAAAATATTTATCTTAGCCAACGCTGTCCATGACCTCCCCCCACATATTAAGCAGACGTTCTGTCGTATACTCTCTGCTTATCCCATATGAGAATATACGCGCTTCATTCCAATGCTCAAATCCGTCAAGGTAATAGTCCAGTGCTTTGGGCAGTCTTTTTCCTTTTGTCAATATAATCCCGTTACCATCGTCTACAATAAATTCTGTCTTTTGCCGTACAATTTGCGGAATCCCAAAACTGACGGCCTTTATCTGTAAATACTGCTCGGGCACCTCCCGCAGGTCAATCAACAGCCACTGTTCACGCATGCATTTACTCACAGAAAGTTCATCCACGCATTGTTCCGGCACAAACAGGACAGGAACCTTTTCCTCCATTTCCAAATCATTTTCGGCAACCATTCCATTTCCGTCCTCCGCCGCCCATCCTTCCGGCATATCTCCTTTGGCAAGTTCAGCGCGCACCTGCTCCAAAAGCTTCTGCTTCCTGTCATATCTCGCATCTCTGGTAAAAAGGCAAACCTGTACGCCTTTCTTCCGGGAAACGTGTTCACCCAAAATGCGTACCACTGCGCCTAATAACCTATCATCAAGGCCATCCACAGCCAGCATAACCTTCTGAATACCGCACTGCAAACTGGTTCCCTCCTCCACACGCGTATCATAAGGAGGAATCGCCACGATATGCTCTGGAGATATGCGGAACATTTTGTATATACGCCTTACGCTTTCTTTGGAATCCACCACCACATAATCCGCTTTTCGAACCATATTTAATTCTTCCTGATAATCCGTTATCTGATATCTGTCCTGAAAAAAAGACAGAATTTTCTTTTCATACCGAAGCGCTTTTCCCAAAAGTCCAGCATGGAGATTGTGCATTGCCACGCAGAAAATATCCGAATAACTGGTTAATTCCAAATAGGCTGTCAGCACCTCATATATGACCTGCTCCAAGTTATCATATATCCTTCTGGAAAATCGTCTTCTGCGCTTTGTATTGTTATATTCTATCAGATAAAAAGAACTTGTTTTATTAATCTCCACATGCCCGTCTTTATAGTAATATCGAAGCTTCCAAACTCCGTCTTCCATCAGATAATCCTGATAAAGAGGACTGCCTTCTTCATAAAGAATTGTACTGGAAATAAAGCCTCTGTCGTCATAAAGATTACGACGGTAAATTGTTCCCTTTCGATACAGTTCAATCCATATAGGATTTCCGTCCTCTCCAAAATCAATCTGCGCATATTTCTCTTTGTCTAACATGGCAACTACCACAAAGGGCGTATAAAGGAACTCTATTCTCTCAGGCCAGTTCAAATCATGGAATGACAAAACCCTGACTCTCTTTCGCTCTACCTCCTGAATTGCATCAAAACAAGACCAGTAAGGAGCGCGATATATTCCCTGTCTGTGAAGAAAATGCCGAAAATTCGGTGCAAAACTAAGAAGCATAATCTGATAATCATACACTCTGCTGCGGTGAAAAAGCTGAATTTGCTTCACGGTATCATCAAATTCCGAATACATGCGCTTCACCTGCCAGCTCTGTTCATTTTCATACCATTCCCTATCCTTATACCATGCCGGAATAAAATATAGCATTTTTTGACTCCTCTATACAAACGTCAGCACTCTGTTTCCCTTCCATCCTCAAAACAGCGGCTTGCATGAATCATATGCCCACAATGTACAAATCTCCCGATACAGATTACATGAAAATCCCATCAGAAGCATCATGGAAGTCGGCAGTGTCACCAACGTACTGTCAATATTCCCCCTAAGCTGCATAATCATCGGAGTGCTAATGCAAAGCCCCATGACAGTAGCACTGAATAAGCTAATCCGCCACATCACCCCGCGAAGGTAACGTCTTGTATCGCGGCCTGCATGAAGATTGACAATACTGTCACCGCTTTTCAAAAAATTTTCTGAAATATCTTTGGGACTTATCATCAGCATGGCAAAACCGATAGTAAGCAGATACTCGCATACAATATAAATAAAAATTCCGAAGGGCTTTGTCAGGGATAGATTTTCCTGCCACCAGAGAATCCCCTGATGGTACGGAAAAAACTGTAACAAAAGAGAAATCAAAAGTCCCGGCAGCATAAATACTGCGTTAGCAAACATCATTGGCATCATACCCACCGGATTAAGCTTAATTGCCATATAATTTTTATTCGCATAAATATTGTGTATGGAGATACGCTGAACCGGAATCCGTTTCTCGGCATTTTCCATGACAAGCATAATCATCATCATCACCGCCCCTGCCATCAGCGGAATCACAAGGCTGCGCATCGTATGTGTAACCAGCGGCAGGGAAATCCGTTCCAATATATTCACAACCATAAATACCATTCTTCCGCCAAGTCCATATTTACTGTTCCTGCTCGCCATCCACATGATAATCATTGCGCCCGTTGTCATTTCTAAAGCCGCTATCACCTTTACAATATTCAACTGTTCTCCGGTCACATCGAATTTTAGCTGCGGCATCCGGGAGACAACCTGAAGCATTGCTATAATAAGCGTTACAACAACTGTTATACGCTTGGATTTCCCCGGAGATATCCCATTTTGGGTAAACCAACCTCTAATTGCCATAAAAATCTGAACCAGAAACCCGGATATCATGGAAGGAAAAATACCCAACGCGAATATTGATGAACGGAATAAGTCCCCACTAACAGACTGAACCAATAAATCCTCCACGCTCAATCCCGCAGTATTCCTGTATGCAGATATATCTATCCTGTATAAAGGAATATTTTTCCCTATTACATATATCAAAGTCATAATCCCTGAATAAATCAGTTTGTATTTTAATACGTTTTCTTTTTCTTCCTTATTGCCCATTTCTTTGCCTTTTCCTGATAAGTTATCCTTAAACAGTATAACAAAAAAGCTCTTTCCCAAACTCTTTCATCTTCATATTTTACAAAAAATAGTGACTGCCTATTTGGACAGCCACTATTTTTGTTTTCATTCAATTTATAATTTGCTC
This sequence comes from uncultured Lachnospiraceae bacterium, assembly GCA_910577445.1. Classification (GTDB taxonomy): domain Bacteria; phylum Bacillota; class Clostridia; order Lachnospirales; family Lachnospiraceae; genus Suilimivivens. The sequence continues at coordinate 81,008 of CAJTMZ010000004.1, forward strand.
TTTTTCTTCAATTCCCTTATTTCCTTATTCAGCTGATGCCGTCTTATAAAAAACCACGCTGTAACTGCAATGAGGAAGATTATTGCAACTAAATCCCATCTGCAAAACCCCCATACTATATTCTCAAAAAAGTCCATTAGCTATCCTTCCCTTCTTCTTCCAACTGTTCCCTTAATTCAGAAACTTCTTTCTTCTTCTTTCTATTGCTTCCAGCAAGGAAGATTGGCAACAACCCAGATGCAGCTAATTCACATATATGCTGAATGTGATGGAATACTCCGCTACTAAGAGCCATATCAGCCAAAGGCGTTTCCTGCTCATCGATTTCCTGGAGTTCCTGATTACCTTCCGCATCCTCTTCGTCCAGAACTGCCAACGGCACTTCTTCATCCTCTACCTGAACAATTTCCGGTTCTTCCTGACCTGTCAGCGCTTCCTGTCCTGCCTGCCCTATACCTGCCGCTAATGGTATTGCTACGGGTGCTCCCTCTGTTGTATTCAGAACCTGTTCTGCCAACGGTACGGGTTCATCCGCTAACGTTACTAACGGTGCTACAGCAGCGGTATCGGGAGCTGCTTCAGGTTCGCCTGCTGTTCCCGGTGTACCTTCACCCGGTTCAGCAGTTCCCGGTGTGCCTCCGCCCGGCTCAGAAGTATCATCATTCAAACTCTGTGAAGTACTTGCACTCTCCGATGCACTAGTGCTCTCGCTCATCGAGATACTCTCGCTCATGGAAGTGCTCTCACTCATCGAGGTGCTCTCACTCATGGAAGTGCTCTCGCTCATCGAAGTACTCTCGCTCATTGAGGTGCTCTCACTCATTGAGGTGCTCTCACTCATGGAAGTGCTTTCACTCATCGAAGTGCTTTCACTCATCGAAGTGCTTTCACTCATTGAGGTACTCTCGCTCATCGAAGTGCTCTCGCTCATCGAAGTACTCTCGCTCATCGAAGTACTCTCGCTCATTGAAGTGCTTTCACTCATTGAGGTACTCTCGCTCATCGAAGTGCTTTCACTCATTGAGGTACTCTCGCTCATCGAGGTGCTCTCACTCATCGAGGTGCTCTCACTCATGGAAGTGCTCTCGCTCATCGAAG
>CAJTMZ010000005.1:0-47219 GCA_910577445.1 uncultured Lachnospiraceae bacterium
ATGAATGAGCGCATTGCATAGCTGTCGTAGATGGCATCTTCGATTCCTTCATCTGACAGATTGAACCATATCTGCATGAGATACATGCGGAGCATGGTTTCGATACCAATAGGTCTGCGGCCTCGTTTATTATTAAAGTAGTATGGGCGGATCATGTCTACCCAGTACGGCCAGGGAATTATTTTTTCCATGGCGTCAAGGAACTCCTCTCGTCTGGTTTTCTTTTTTCGATTGGAGTATTCAATATCAGTAAGTGTTATTTGATTCATAGGTATCCCGCCTTTCAGTTGATACCTATATTTTACTACATTTCACGTGGAAATGCCTGAATTAATCAGTGTTTCCCTAGAGAAGTTTTTGAACGAATCTGATATCGCCGCAGACAGGTTCTCTGGTTATGGCTTTATATATCTTTCTGCAAAGTCCGCCGGGGTCATTATCTCCGGCATTTCAATGGATATATCTGAAAAATCTTTATCACCTGTAAGAAAGATATCTATATTCTCTATTATTGCTGTATAGAGTACCGGATAATCATTTATATCTCTGATATCAAACAGATTTCCTTTCATATGGTAGGGCGTATAAACCAGTTCGTATGATAAATCCGACAAAAAGGAATCAACAGCATGCCTTTTTGTCGGAAATTTACGGTCGGTAACAGCAAATAATTCATCTATCACAAAAGAAGACAGAACCAGTTTATGGTTTCTTGTAATATAGTCCAGAATCTTTTTAAACTTCTCACCCGGAAAAAACAACATCGAAATTAAAATATTCGTATCTAACATTATTCGCATTTATACTGTGCTCCTCTTTCCGCCCGAATCTCTTTCACAAGCTTTACGACATCCTCTTCATTCTGAACACCGAGCTCCTGTGCAACACCTTCAAATTCTTCCTGTGCTTTCAGCAAAGCACTTGTTGAGGCATTCATAAGGACTACCTTCTTCCCGTCTTCTACAAACAGCAATTTATCCCCTTCACGTATTCCAAGCAAATTTCTGATAGCAACCGGTATCGTAACCTGCCCCTTCGATGTTACTTTCGCCAGCTCCATAACCTGCAACCTCCTTTCAGTGTTTCCTTATGTTCCTTACTTTCCTTACATTTATTATATTTCAATCACAATAAATTATCAATCTGTTTCTCCTTTACAAACATTGCACTATTGGAATTAAGTACAAATACCAAAGATACATACGATTCCATTAAAAATACACTTATCCCAAACCGCCTGCCAGTCCATCATCCTTCCAGCAATTCCAACAGTTCCTCCCGCGTAAAGCTCCCGCTTCCCACATTCTCTCCGAAAAGCACCTGCTCCGCCAGTTCCTTTTTCCGCTCCTGCAACTTCACGATATTTTCCTCAATCGTATCCTTCATAATTAATTTGTAGACGCTCACCACGTTTCTCTGACCGATGCGGTGGGCCCTGTCCGTGGCCTGGTTCTGCACCGCCAGATTCCACCAGGGGTCGTAGTGGATAACGATATCCGCCGCCGTCAGATTAAGTCCGGTACCGCCTGCTTTCAGGGAAATACAGAACACACTGGTGTCGTCGCCGTTAAATCGCTCCACCAGCTCCAGCCTTTTTTCTTTTGGAGTCGAACCCGTCAGGGTGTAGAATGAAATCTTTTCCGCCTTAAGCTCCCCCTGCAGATTTTCCAGCATGGATGTAAACTGTGAAAACAGTAAAACCTTATGGCCTCCCTCAATGGCGTTCCTGATTAAATCAAGGCACATGGCGGTTTTCGCCGAAGGGCTTTCATAATTCTCGTAAAGCAGCGCCGGGTTGCAGCAGAGCTGGCGCAGCTTTGTCAGTTCCGCCAGTATCTGAATTTTTGCGCTTTTAAACTCCTCGTCGGACTGTTTATCCAGCATCATGCGAATCCGCTGGACATGGGCCGAATACAGCTTTCTCTGTTCTCCCTCCATGCTGGCGTACATGCATTCCTCCAGCTTATCCGGCAAATCCGTGAGAACGTCCTTTTTCAGCCTCCGCAGTATAAAGGGACGTACCATTTTCCGAAGCTTTTCCATGGATTTTTCGTCCTGCCCCTGCACTACGGGTATCTCAATATCCGTACGGAAACGCTGATAACCGTACAGAAAGCCCGGCATCAGATAGTCAAAAATGCTCCAGAGCTCGCTTAACCTGTTTTCAATGGGCGTTCCCGTTAAGGCAAACCTGCTCCCGGCCTGTATTTCCTTTACCGCCTTCGCGGACTGTGTGTTGTGATTTTTAATGTACTGGGCCTCGTCGATAATCTGGCAGAAAAACTTAACATTTTCATATTCGGCCAAGTCTCTTTTTAAAAGTTCATACGAGGTAATCAGGATATCCCGGCTCTGGGCGCCATGGATAATTTCCGCCCGCTCCGGAGCCAGCCCGGCCACCATCTTTACGGGCAGGCTGGGGGCAAATCTCTTAAATTCGCTGTTCCAGTTAAATACCAGGGACGCCGGGGTCACAATCAGGCATCTTCTGTTGTCCTCCGCCTTTGCCTCCAAAAACTCCGACAAAAGAAAGGCAATCACCTGCAGGGTTTTCCCAAGGCCCATATCGTCCGCCAGTATTCCGGCAAATCCGTTATGGCAAATGGTTTTCAGCCATACAAAGCCGTCTCTCTGATATTTGCGCAGAATCTCTTCAAGGCTTGCCGGAACCTCAAAATCATTATCCTCTATGGTCCTCATATTCCTTATCAGTTCTTTGAAGGTTCTGTTCCTGACCGCCAGCAGGTTCTGCTTTTCCTTCAGTTCAATGTCCAGATACAGGGCTCTGTATTTCGGCGTTGTGATGACTTCCCTCTTCAACTCTTTGTCCGTCAGATTTAAGCTCTGCTTTAATTGAAGCAGCGTCTGTATCCCCTCGTCCTCCACGTTGACGAAGCTCCCGTTTTTCAGGCGGAAATACTTTTTCTTTCTGTCATACTTTGACAGGATTTCAGCCAGCTCTTCCCTTGACATATCCGCAGAGTTCATTGTCAGCTCCAGCAAATCTCCGGATAAAGAGACGCCCACCTCGACCTTGCCGCTGTATACCACATGGAATCTTTTAAGGGCGTCGGAGACATAAACCTCGCCAAGCTGCTGGAAACGGGGAATCCCGTCCACCAAAAGCTCGTATATCTTATCCTCCTCCCCGGAAATCACCATGGCGTTTTCTTTTTCGTCAAAGGCATTGCAGTAGGAGGAAACCACATTCCCGGCCTGCATTTCCCTCACCACGTCCCGGCCCGCGTTCTCCTGTGCTTTTTGATAGACCTCATATTTCCTGTCCCCATATATGGCGTACACCTTGCAGGTCACGAAATCTTTCTGGGGGGCGTCCAGATAAATCTCAAAAGAAACGGGCTCCACGCCGTAGTCCGCTTCCTGAAAGTCTTTTTTTTCACACCGATAATGCTTTTCCAGAACCGGAAGAAGCTCCCGGCAAAAGGCTGGCACATCCTTTCTTTCCACATAAAATTTTTTCTCGGGAATCTGCACCATGCAGGAGATAAAATCGCCGATTTCAGCCATATCCTCCTTTTTTTCCCTGTAAATAAGACCGTCTTTAAAAGTGAGAAGATGGTGTCCTCCATAATAACCAAATAAGGGAATCACTTCCACCTCGATTCCCTCTTTCTGTCCGGTTATTTTCATTTCCCGCGTCAGCGCCCCGTCCGTCTGCCGCCACAGCCGTTCCCCGGTCATATTGACGTTGGCCGTCACAGGCCGCTCTTTTAAGATATCTAAAAACTCCTCCAGCCGGCTTCCGTTCAAATTAATCTTTCTCAGCCTTGGATAATAAGACGAATGCCCAAGGCTATAGCTATTGCCATATCCATGTCCGTAAGAATACTGGACGTACCTGCTTCCGTTTTCCTTTACCCAGCTTTTCAAAAAATCAATCAGGCCCTGGGAAACCGGTTCAAAAGCCTCCGTCAGATGCTGGAACTGCAGTTTTTTCCCATAGGAATACATCTGCCCTCTTTCCACCATCCCGACAAATTCAAACACGTCCTTCAGAACATATTTCGTTTTCCCTGTACCGATTTTAAATTCAACCGTAATGTACTGGGACGTACATTCCAGAAATGGCTCCAGCTCCACGTTCCCGTAAACGCTGTCCTTCAAAAGGGGCAGCGTGGCCTTTACGGTCTGACGCTGCAAAAGTTCCTTTACAAGCGGGGTTGTCTGTTTCGGGCGCATTCTGGCCTGCGCTTCCTTCCCGAGACCTCTGCCCCTGCTGCCTGCCTGAGACCTCCGCTCGGCCTCCTGCTGCCAACGGGACAGAATTTCCAGCACATTCTGTTCCACAGACATATCATCCGGCTCCAGATAATCGCTCAGCCTTTTTCGTGTCTGCCCTTCGGATTCCATATAGTCAGAAATCGACAGCTGCCTTTCCCTGCAATTTTCATACTCAAGAAGAACCGCAATACAATGTTTGCAAAGGCCGGGATAGCTGTAAAAGGCCGGACACTCGCAATAGCTCTCCGTCACATCGTCGGCCAGCTCATCATATACAAGCTCCACATCATAGCTTTTGGAACCGCTCCCTTTGACACGCGCATTTATTGCAATATTTTCCAGGTCATGGTCATCCACCGTAAATTTGTTTACTTTATCCAGGTAGTAAAGGTCGAGCCCTTTGTTATAGGTAGAAGTGTTTGTCAGTTTTTTTATCATCCGCTTGTTTAGCATTGGTGTTGATTATCCTCTTTTGGGCTTTTTATTATAGCTGCCCGTGTAAACTGCCCCGAAAGCTGCTCCTGCAATTGCGGCGGCGTAGAACATTGTTTTCTTCAGGCAAGAGCGCATGAAATCCCTGTCATCCTGAACTGAAAAGCTGATATATCCGTTTGTCGTACGTGCTTCATAATCCCTGACCGTTTCGACCGCCAGCCTGGAAATTTCAGTTAACTCCGCTTTCAGATTTTCCACCATATCATCCGCTTTTTTCCTGTGACTATCCCCGCCCTCTGCAGCAGAAATACTTTCGATATAATAATTATTTGTCTCAATAGCTAACTGATTGCCGGTTGCAAATCGCAAATGTTTGTTAGCCTCATCTGCAAAATAATCGGTTCCGATTTTGGTTCTGGACTGATAAAATTCCCCATCCTCATCTCTGGTAGGCACTAAAACCGCTCGGGTAATATCGCCGTCATATCGCTCAATAGCCGAAAGCCTGACTCTGTAAGAAGCCAGATTTTTCATGTATTCCACATTAGTCATCCGGTTTCCATAGTTCAAACGGGAAATATACTGCTCCTTGTCCTTTGATATTCCATATTTAAGGATATATGCCTTATTTCTATCCAGGGAAACGCTCTTAAAATTCTTTGCCTTGTCTCTCACAGAACCGAAGCTTTCCTCCGTAGCCTCTGACACAAACGTTGAATTTTCTTTCCGGCACATTTCCATGTACTCAATAATGGCATCAGCCCTCTCCTGCATATAAGAATTAATATCCAGATAATCCAGATTATATATCTCAGAATAATCATTTTCCAGTATATCGGTTTTTCTTCCATATCTGGAAACAAAATAATCATAATAGGCATCCGCAACCGCCTTTATAAGAATATCCTTATCAATTGACACTGTCTTATCGGAAGCCCTGTAGGATATGGTATATTCAGTTGACACGTAAAGATTATCGGCAGATATATTATCCCGCTGCTTTACATTGTTAACACGTAAAGTATTCTTTAACTCATCCGGTGATAAATTTCCCAGCTGCTTTTCCAGAATCGCATTTTCCAGAACCTCGTCGCTTAAAATTTCACTCACGTCCAATGTCGTTCCGTTAGGCGTAAGTCCCTTAGATGCCTCCGGATAAGTATACCCCATCTTAAAGCTTTCTGAATAGGGTTCTCCCCCTTTCAGATATGCCATACAAAGTATTCCCCCGAAAACAGAGACCGCCATCACAAGGGGAAATGCCCTTAAGCATCTTCTTATACCCGTCTTAAACTGTAACGGCTGTTTCTGCCGCAGAATATTTATCACAAACAGCAGCCCGAAAACTGCCGGAACTGCAAGCAAAAGCATTTTCAGTACAGGTCTAATCGCATACATCTTCTACTCCTCCGTCAATTCCACAATTACTAACTCTGGACGGTTGTTCACTCTGGGAATCCATCCATGCCCCCCAATGCCACGGGAAACAATTAATGTTCCGTTTGTCAGTTCATACTGCCCTCCTGAATACTTCGGAAAAAATCCTCCCTCTGGATGATAAAGTCCTCCTATTCCCGGAATGCGAACCATTCCCCCATGGTAATGCCCTGCCAGGGCCAAATCAAATCTTTCATCCTTCAACTTTTCATAGTAAAGGTCCGGAAAATGGGACAATACCAGCTTATAATCCTCAAGCTGCCAAAAACCGGTCAGCTTTTCTTTCGCCCAATAATCGTATCCCGCCGCTTCATTGGAAATCCCGGCAATTTGAATAACAGTATCCCCCTTTTGGAACTCAGACGTCTGATTGATTAGAAGCCTTACTTCCTCTTTCACCAGAATTTCATCCAATGCCACTGAATCCAACCGTCCATACATTAAAGTTCCCTCATGGTTGCCCAGCGTATAATAAATCGGGGCAATCTCCCTTAATTCCCGGCACAGATGCTGAATTACAATAGTGCTGCCGTCATCCTGATTCAGCATATCCCCAATCATGGCGATAAAATCCGGTTCTTCCTTTCTGATTGCTTCGATTAATTCTCTGTTACTTTCCCCGTATTCCACACTATGTAAATCCGACAGAACCACAAATTTTACGGGAGTATTTATCTTTTCAGAAGAAAGCTGATAATGAGTAACCCCAAACTTACGGTTTCCGCTGACATTCACTGCCAGAAGCATTATCAAAACCAGAAGAAACAGGGGAAAAAATCCCGGCAGCAAGCGCTTCCTTTTCCTCCTTTTTCGCTCTTCCTCCTTTTCCCTGACAGCCTCTATCTGCTGCCTGCGTAGTTCCTCAACCACCGACATTGACATGCCCTCCCTTTTTCAGAACCTGCGCGCCGGCCTGCTTTTTAAGTATATCGGTTACTTCCATTACGGTCAAGCGGCGCAAGTATTTCTTTCTTTATAAATTCCTTTGAATGGATAATTTCCTTTTCCAGTGCCTTATCCGCCTCATCCCAGTCGATTGTATTATCTATCTGAACAGTCTTCTTTCCGGCATAGACAAGTCTTTCTTCTAAATGAGCGATTCTGAGAATATCTAGCATTCTGGCTCCCCGGGTTCTGTGGGGAAAGGTCACAAACTGTTTTTTCAAAATAACGGACAGCGCGGTCCCATGAAAAGAATTCGTCACCACATATGTAGCATGGTATAATACTGCCAAAAACTCTAACGGCCCCTGTCCGATAAGGAGTTTCTCGCTTTCTGTCCATTTATAGGATTTCCGCACAGAGCTGATTACCACTACGGTAAGACCTCTGTTTTTCTCCAGATTTTTTAAATACTCCGCCATTTCCGGCAAATATTCCGTATCGTATACCGCAATGTATCCATCTTTTTCTCTTTCAGATATCTCATTGGGAAGCGGCGTTTTATCAAGCAGCTCCTCCCACTCTTTCTTTTTAAGCAGAAAAACCGGGTCCAAAACCACTTCCGGCTCCTTCCCCCACCGCTTGGCAATATACGATTTCGCCAGTGGCTCCCTTATTGAAATCACGTCAAAATTAGATAAAAGGCCAGACAATTCCCTGTCATATTTTTCCTTCAGTCTTTCCATTCCTATACTGGCGGCATAGGAAACGTAACGCGCGCTGTCCTTTTTCCATTTACGGAAAGTACAGAAATATCCCTCCTGAAATCCCTCTGTAATTTCAGGATTCCATATCTGGTCGCTGCCTGCCACATAGGTGTCAATCTCACTATTATATTTATAAATATCCCTTGAAGATTTAAGACATCGCCTGTCTTTTGTAAGATACTCGCTCCGGAACCTGCTCATCCTCTTTCTCCGGCTTAAATTGCAGCGGAAGTTCTTGGGCCTTAGCTGTCTGGCAATCTTAAAAATTCTGCGTGGAAGGTTGTCGGCTCTGTTATAGCGGATTACCCGATACCTTCCCCGCAAATTGCGTGGAAAATAAGGAATCAGAATTGCCTCGCTGTATTTATTCAAATAAGTTTTAAGGGCATAGCTTTGGAGCATCGCCCCATAATCATCCGCCCAATAGAATGTTAAAATTCCTATCATAATATTCCTACTTTCTCAAAAGCTTTTCTGACATACCCACTGTCAAAAACTTATTCAGCAGCATAAACCGCCATCGCCGCCCAGGCCAGGAGGCGGGCTTTTGCAGCCTTGGCTGTAAGACATCCTCTCTTTCACATCGGAAGTACCGAAAATCCCCTTTCACTTCTTCCCATATCCGCTTTGCCTTGTCACTATGCAATATAACAAGAGAGGTTCCCATTCCGTCCTCCATTTCCGGTTTCACCTTTTCAATACCCCAGAAATCGCCTAACGTAATGTCGCTTTCCCGCTCGGTTGTACAAAATCTACAGGAATAGCAAGCGGGTCTTATCGTATAGTCCCGAAAATACACCCGACAAAAGGAATCCTCCCTCATAGGGTGGGCATATTCTTTCTTTCCTGCACAAAAAGACACCGTATGGCCGTTATCTCTCTTTCTTTTATCACGAAAGCTAAAGCCGGACAGCCTGCCGCCATACTTTCTCTCCATCTCCTTTAGATACTTCCTCCAGATTCCCGGCGAAGGAACTCCATAACAGACCAAATCAGTTATAAGGATATTTTGACAGTCCGCAACTCCCCTGCCGCTCTTACAAGATTTCTTTTCCAGATATAGTTTCATTGCCCTGCACTGGCAAGGGGTTCCGGCAAAAAGGACAAAACGGCCTTCCTCTAAACATTTCCTGATTCTCTCAAAACATCCTTCAAGGCTGCTCTGAACATATTTTGTTTTACGCATTGGCGCAAACTCCTCTATCATACATGCCATCTTATGGCGTACCATACCGTCTGCCTCCATAACGGCTCCGAATACCACGCCTTTTCTTTCCAGCACATATCTTGCCAGAACCGGAAACACACCCCCGGAACTGCTTCCGTAACGGATACTGTCTTCCTTTGCCTGTGCGCCTATATATACCCGTTCCGTTCCTGCTTTTTCCTTTTCCCCTGGTTTTGCCGAACAATCGGAAATTGCCGCCCCTTCCTTCTTTATCGGGCAAACCTCCGCGCAAAGGCCGCAGTCAATGCATTTTTTTTTGTTAATTTTCGGGTAAAGAAAACCCTCCCCGTCCTCCTTCATGGCAATCGCTCCGGTCGGACATATCTCTGCGCAGGCATTACAGCCGCAGCACGCTTCTTTATATTTGAAGATTCTTTTCATATTCGTTTTCCATTCCCAGCCCAAATACATGCATAGCTGTTTTTATCATCCACCTGCAGATTCTGTTTCTTCCGTACAAAAACAAACCTATTCCAGCCTTTAACATTTCCAGCCTTTTTCCGTGCCTTTGGGCAAGACTGCGCCTTCGCTGAAGCTTCCAGCATGCTATGCGCCTCTTTTCATATAAAGAACGAATCCCGCAAATCCCGGCAATCTCATCCACCAGCTTTTCAAAATTTCTGTATCTTTGCGTCTCCTCAGCCTGCGAACGTGTTCTTCTTGAATGACTGTTTTTATGTACCCGGACGCCGTACAGCCTTTCCTGAATGGTCGGGCACTTATATTGATACATAAACGGCAGAAGCATCTGAAAGTTCTGTCCCACAGGATATTCGGGAATCCTCCTCTCTGGATAAATGGCAAAGAATTCCTCCGTTTTCAACATATAGCAGCCGCAGCAGACATAGGTTATCCCTTCCATTATGTCAAAAAAAATTCTTTCTTTCCTTAAATCTCCAAGCCTTTCTCCGGCTCCCGCAATATGTCCTTCGTTATCAAAATAATACATAATGGAACGCACACATCTGTATTCCCCATGCTCGCGCAAGAAATCCACCCTTTTTTTGATAGAATCCGGCTCTAAAATGTCATCGCTGTCCGGCCATATCAGATATTCTCCAACCACTAAACCAAGCCCCCGGTTAATAGCCGCAGAAGCATTCCTGTGAGGCGCCCGCACTATCTGATAACCATAACCCCGCTCAACAAATTTTTCCCTGTAGCTTTCCAAAATCCTGACAGTATTGTCCGTAGAGCCGTCGTCAACAAAAATGGCTTCCACATAAGGGTATGTCTGACCAAGAAGCGAATCAAGCATAGCACCTATGTATTTTTCCCCGTTAAAAACAGGCGTCACACAGGACACCAGACCTGATATTCTCATGCCCTTCCTCCAAGCAACGACTTTATAATATCTACCGCATATTGAAATTCCCTGTTCGAATGAAAAGCCATAAAATTAATTCCGATTGTAATCGCTACCGAACAAAAACCGTAAAGCAGTACCTGGAAATACAGATTTGATACCATAAGCCTTATACAGACTGCTTGGGCGCACAGAATGCACACAATACCTGTACACAGGATTTTCATTACCAACGCAATATATTTCATACCGTCTACATAAAGAAACCTGTGAAACAGAACCCAGCCTTTTAAGGCATATTGAATTATCAGAGTACAGCTTGTGCCTAACAGTATTCCCAAAATTCCAAGTTTCCTGCCTAGTAAAATCGATACCATCAGATTCAGGAAGTCTCCTGTCAGGGAAATATTCTTATTCTGCGCAAACAATCCGGAAACTGTCATCATATACCAGAGGGGATTCTTAATACAATAAATCAGCAGATTCATTACGCATACAAATACTACAGGCATGGGAAGCAGGTAATCCTTGCCGTATAAAAGATGTATAAAAGGCGTGGACACCGTATAAATTCCAACAACCCCAACTATCGTCAGACAATAAGTAATAAACGTAAGCCGTCTCAATACTGTTTCCGTATAGTTGTTATTCCCCTCTGCCACCAGGTTTCCAATACTTCCCGTGGTTGCATGGTGAAGCTGAATCATTAAACTGCTCATAGCGTGAATCAGCATGGTATAACAGCTATAGGCCCCAATATGTAATGTTCCCACCATGGTGGATATGAGGATATTATCCGTGGAATTGGTAATTTTCCCTGAAAGCACCTCGATAAACAGATATTTGATATTAGCAAGTACCTCCTTTGCTTCCGCACAGGGCAGCTTCTCTTTCCGTTTCAAAAACGGATACAGACGATTAGCCTTGACAGAAACAGAAATATTGATGGAAACTGTCGTTATAATCTGAATCAGTAAATATACTATATAATTTCCTGTCAAAAACAAAAAAGCAATACTTGCCGCCGCCGAAAATACCCTGGCTATAAGCGTACATTGGGAAACCACAAATACTTTCTGGTCCGCATTTAAAAGGGCTGTTTTATAAGAAAACAAGTAAGAGGACGCCGTCTGCACTAAGAATAAAAAATAAATAAAACGCAGGTAGCCCAAATCAATTTCCATCCTGCTTACAAGCAGGTGAACCCAAGGCAGAAGCGCAAGCCCGATAACAAACACAGCCAACGCAATCAACCGGTATGCCGTCCTAAATAAGTTCATCAGCCGGGCCAGCCTCTCTTCGTCATTCTCCTTGAGCGGCCCATATAAATGGTATACAATTGCCGAACCGACTCCCAGCTCCGCCATCGACAGCACGGCAAGCACCTCTGTAAACAAACCGTTCAGGCTGACCGCCGTTGCGCCCAGCGTATGAATCAGCGCATAGCGGACAACAAAGTTAAGCAATGAAGAAATCGCCTGCGAAGCGCTTCCATATATTAAATTTTTCAGACTCCGTCTTACGCGCATTTCCTGAAACACCCTTTCAGCCCTTTATAAAAAATCAATACTATCCAGAAAGCCTCCGCGCTGATGTACAACAGCACCGTTTCCGCAGCAATTTTCCTGTATTCAAACAAAACCAGAGACCTTATGTTTAAATGGCTGCGGATATTCCTCCTAAACCTCTTTAAATAACCATACAGCTTTCTACTTTTCACCTCCCCGCACTCCACCGCGTTTACCGCCAGCCGTACATTGACTGCCAGTATCTTCTGTTCCAGCAGCGGAAGAAGCTCAGGCTGCTTTTCTCCAAGCTTTCTACAAAGAAATTCATATACAAGGGATTCCGAATACTGTCTTTTGTGAAAACCGCCTTTAGTCACGCTGTCGTTTCTGCAGATATAGCGGTATAGCTTATCCGAAAAAACGGAGACTCTTTGCGTACGCTGAAACAACTGGCAGAGAAAGAGAATATCTTCCCCGCTGTAAATTTTTTCATGGAAACGGCAATGCATTGCCTTCCGACGGGTATAAAGCTTCCCCCAAAGCCCCCAGTCAAAAAACTGCCGTTTTATCATACAGGAAACTGCCTCCTCACCCGAAAGCACTATATCTCCTTTTCCTTCCGGTCTTTTATCCGTGTAAGCGCCAAAGCCAATATAGTCAACCGCGCAAATACTTACATCTGCCTTATTTTCCTTAAGGTTGTCATACAGACGCCGCAGCATATCCTTCTCTGTATAATCATCCGCATCCACAAAGCAGAAAAATTCCCCCTCCGCCCTGTCAAGGCCCACGTTTCTTGCATGAGAAGCTCCGTGGTTTTCTTCCAGATAAATCACCGAGATACGCCCGTCTTTTTTTGCATATTCATCACAAATATCTCTGCTCTTATCTGACGAGGCATCATCAACCAGAAGCACCTCTATGTTGCCATAAGTCTGTGCCAGCACCGAGTCCAGACACTTGCACAAATATTTTTCCTTATTGTAAACCGGTATTATAACGCTGATTAAGACTTCGCCATATTTTGCCCCGTCCATTTTCCCACCGCCCTATTTCGATAACATTTTTATTCTTCTACATAAACGTAAAAACAAGTATGAGGTCAAAAACAAATTTTTCCTAAACAGCCAGAAAGTAATTCCCGTTTTCGGACTGATACCCTTAAAGCGCGCTTCCCTGATACACTCCTCCAATAACGGATGGCGCATCTTTTTTCGAATTTCCTTTATCCGGGGCAGCTGTCCGTCATTTACTGCATGAATCATGAGAGTAAAACACATATAAGCCCCGTATCGCAGTATCTGTCTGTCAAAATCATCCGGCCAGTCATAAGTATTTTCCCTCAGCTTTCTTAATTCCTCAATTACCATACATATCTGCCCGTAGTGCTTCATTTGGAATCCATGTGCGCCTGAACGGCTCCTGACCCGGTAGATATGTAACGGCTCCTGACTTATGAAAACTCTCCCCGCTTCCCGGTAAATCTGAACCATTCCCAACATATCTTCACCAAGGGTAACCTTTTCATTTACCTCCAAAAAGTATCTTTTTGCCAACGATGCAGAAATAATCTTTCCTGAAATATAGTAAGTCATATGCCGCATTTTTTTATCCATCAGAATAAAAGGATAAGTATATTTTCTGATGTCAGCTTTTTCATACAGCCCTTCTTTCGCCGGTTCATGGACAATCTGGGTGTAGTTGCCCTGTTCATATTCATGAATACAGGAAAACGCAACCATTTCCACCCCGGTTTCCTCGATTTTTTCATATCCTCTCTTTAAAAGCTCCGGCATAATCCTGTCGTCACCGTCTACAAACGCCACATATCGTCCTGACGTCTCTTTAAGCCCGGACTTTCTTGCCGCCGTCACTCCCTGATTTTTCTGGTGAATTACTTTCACCCGCCTGTCCGCCTGCTTATATGCATCACAGATTTCCGGGCAGTTATCGGGCGAACCGTCATCTACCAGAATTAATTCAAAATCTTTAAAGCTCTGGGCGAGAATGCTGTCTATACAGGCTCTCAAATATGATTCCACCATATATACCGTGACAATTACTGAAAAATACATGGCTTATCCCGCCTTTCCCATCAATTCCCGTGCATCCGCATCTGCTATCTGCAAAGGTAAAACTCCTGAATCCATCCGGCGGTATCTCTGATATCATACCCAGCCTCCCTTACCCTTTCCTTATAGCCTTCCCGCCCTTTAAAATCTTTCCCTGCGGCCTCCAGAGCAAGCTTTGCCCATTCCGACGCCGGACGCTCCAAACCAAGGAAATATGCCCTGTCCGTCAGCGCCGCCTGTCTTGTAATACTCCCGGAAAAAATGCAGGGCAGTCCGCAGCATTGCGCCTCCACTCCAACCACCGGAAAACCCTCAAACATAGACGGAAGCACAAACACATCCATCATACACAGATAATCCCTGACCTTATCCGTGGAGGAAATATGGATAAGGTTTTCCCGAATTCCCAGCCCGTCCGCCGCTTTCATCAGCTCCTCATCCAACTCCCCCTGTCCAATCAGCAGAAACTTGCTGTCAGGCCAAAGTTTTAAAATCTCTGCATAGATTTCCAGCAGAAATCTTTGATTCTTCTGTCTACAGAACCGCCCGATACTTCCTGCCACAAACGCATTCTCTACCTGATATTGTTCTCGCATTTTCCTGCGTATCCCCTCGTCAAACTGAAAATCCTCAACAGATATCCCGTTATTTACATAAATAATTTTCTCCTTGCGTCTTTTCCCGAACAGAAACTCTCCCGCCAAATCCGAGCAGGCAAAATAATAATTTCCACAGACAGGAATTAGAAATCTGCAGATTCCCTGAAATATCCTGTGTCCTTTTCCCGCCTTTTTTAGCCGTGAGTTATGGGAATGCAAAATTATCGTTTTAACCCCTGCAAGTCTGGCCGCTATTCCTACCAGACAGTCATAAGGGGTCGGCGCATTGATGTGAAAAATCATAGCGTTCTCTTTTTTCAGCGCCTGCCAGGTACGATAAAATTTCCACAGAAATTTTGCCGCTTTGCATCGGGCATCCGTATTATCAGCCACCAACTTTTTTCCGCCCATCTTCAGAGCCTTTTCCTCCCCGAATTCTTCCCTGTTCCGATAGACCAGATAATCAAAATTTACTTTTTCCCTGTCCAGATGCTCACATATCGCCAAAATCAGGGATGCAATGCCCCCCGCCTGCAAATCGCAGGCCTGTATCACCCGAAGGGGGCCTTCCTTTTCCTTTCTGTCTTCCAAAGCAACGCCGCCTTTCTCCCTCAACACGTTATTTCCGCTTATACCTTCCCAATGTGTCTATACCTGTCATCAATCCCTCAGCTCGTCAGCTTCAATATTCCGTAGCAACTGGTAGCGCACCATAACTCGCCGCTTTCAGGCTGTATACTAAGACACATTGGCGAAATCACCTCGTCCCCGGAAGCAATATCGCCATGGGAAGACGCATCTTTCCAAGACTTCCCTCCATCATCGGAGCACAGAATGGTAATGCTTCTATTAACAGCGACATCATACCCTGCCACGTAGATTCGCCCTTTTTCAGCATCCACCGCAATCCCATTTACATAGACGCTGCCCATCTGGTCTCTTGGAAGTGTACCCGTCAAATCATGCACCTCTCCCGTTGAAAGCTCCACAGTATACAGCTTTTTTCTGTCGGCCGCCACATAGAGCAGCCCATTTTCGACGTCCGGCTGAATCTCGTTTAAATATCCTTTATCATAAATCGGAATCTCACTTTTGTTTACGCGGCTCCAGCTTTTACCCTCATCGTAGGATACCACTACATAACCGGCGCCTTCCTCGCATCCGTACAGCTCATGGCTCCCCTTCGGATTATGGCTGTAGACCTGCAGGCAGCCTTTCATTTTTTCCCAGCTCTTTCCTCCGTCGCCACTCCGGTAATCCCCGGCAAAAAACACATTTTTATCATTAACGGACTGATAGGAAGATACGTCTGGATTTGAAATTCTTTCTGAAATAACCTTACCGGTATCCTGAAAGCTTTTTCCCCCGTCAAAGCTTATGGTAATATGCCGAGGTTCATACCAGGAATCCGCAAGACAGCCCCAAAATACCTTTTGGCTCGCCGCGTATCCCCCATATACATGGCCGGAATATCCCTTCCCACTCATATCAATATATCTCCAAGTCTTCCCGCCGTCAGTTGTCAGCGCTCCGTTGTAATCCTGAAATCCCAAAAACATTAACCGGGGATTTTCCATATTAAATCGCAGCTTTCCTCCCACCAACACGCCGCATACCCCTGCCGAATCCCAACGCCAGTTCTTTCCGCCATCATGGCTGGAGATAATAAAATCGCCTCCAAAGCTCCACACCCTGTCTTCCACTGTATTGCTCCAGGCAAACATCTTATCCCGAGGATTAAAATAAGGAAAAAAATCCTTACTGCTGTCATATACCGCTTTTTGAAAGCTTTTTCCCCCGTCATGGGAATAATAAATATCATCTCTGTATTTATTCTCATCCCCCTCCACATGCAGCAATAATTTCCGGGGATTTAAGGGACTTACCGCTATCTGCTTTGTATGCCCTTCTTTAAGAAAATCCTGCTCCGGCAGCGGCGTCCATTTCCCTTCCTCCTCAATTTCTCCCTCCAGCAGCTCCTTTTCCCTGCACAGATATATCTTTCCGCTGACAAATGAAATATCACAGCCGTTCAGCAATCCCTGATATAAAGGAAAAAAACTCTCCCCCATATCCCTGCTGACATACAGACCGTCAGCCTTTGCCGCATACAGGTCTCCTTTTTCCGGATGTATCATAAGCTTTGCCCCCTGCACACCGCTGTTTACCAGCTTCCATGTCTTTCCTCCGTCCAGAGTGCGATAAAGCCCTCTGCCCTCCTTCGGCAATGTATCCGCTGCCGCAGGTGTCGAATAATATGCTTTCAGACATCTCCCGGCGTTTTCCTGAAAAGAAGATATGTCGTAAACCAGACATTCTTTATTCGCGCCGCTGACAAATCCCGGCAGAATAAGAACCAGTTCCCAGCTTTTCCCCCTGTCCCATGAACGGTAAATTCCCTGATAGCTTTTTTCCTTATCGCTGCTTCCAATAGCCAGAATCTGTCTGTCATTACAGGGGTCTATTGCAAAAGCGTTGCATCCTCTTGCATAAAAGCCTTTCATTGACAGCTCCCAGCTTTGGCCTCCGTTGACGGAACGATACAGTCCCCCGGTATTGGTTCCGTAAAACATTAAGTTTGCATCCGCTTCTCCCACAGCCAGCGCCTGTGGCCACTGGCATCCCTCTCCTCCTGCTTCCCGCCCGCTTCCGCCTTCTCCTGAAAGTAAAGGAACCTTCTGCCATTCTCCCTTTTCCGCCGCCCAAACCTCTCCGGGCGTTCCGATAAACAGCAGGAGCAATGCCGCTATAACCACTCCAGCCTTTTCTCTGTCTCCAAATAATGTTAACTTCATATAGCCTCTTTTCCCGGACTGCTTTCTTTTTCAAATATCCCCTGTCCGTTTAATACACTCTGGGTAATGACAATTCCCATAGTAAGAACCGCCGAATAAAGCTGGGATACATTTTCTGTCAGTCTGAGCACTACTGCCGCTACGGCAACGCCCAGGACAACAGCGTCATTCCTGGCGTAAATCCCTTTTATCAGCCTTTTTATCAGCCAGGGAAAAACGGTGAAAACCCAACATAGATATCCCCAAAATCCCAATTCAATATAAAATCTTACATAATCACAGTGAACGTTAACAGATTGAAGCCCTGTATTAAATCTCTCGGCCCTTCCCATAAGCTGCCAGATAAAACCAAGTCCTCTCCCCGTATACCTGGGCGAAAACTCATAGTATCTGGCATAATAACTGTAAATTCTTGTTCTGGCGGATGTGTCAATATTCAATGCTTCCATAATTCGGTTAAAAAGTCCGTAACGGATAAACGGAATATAAATAATGGCAAAAAAAGTAAACCCCGCCGCCAGAAGATTAACAAACCACTTTCGGTACCTGCCCTTACACAGAGAATACAAAAACGCCGCCGCAAGCCCTACGGCAAGCGCAAGAAAACTGCTTCGCTTAAAAACCAGCAACATCCCAAATATAATTACCACAAAGCGCAAAGCCAGCTTCCACCATTTTTCTTTCTCACCGGATTTTTCCTGAAAAATAAAATAAATGCAGAAAAAAACAAAAGCATAAGAAAAACTGGTGTCTTCCAGGCTTACGCCGCTGCCGTTTTTTCCCATAGACTTCACATATATAAGAAGTCTTCTGAAAAATTCGGTCAGACCAAACTCCGTAATTCTCTGCAATACCATAAGCAAAAGCGTCGCTGTCAGCGCCCAAAAGGAATACAGCGCCGCGTTTTCCTTAAAGACATAAACAAGAATCGCCGCGCTAAAAAGACTCAAAACCATATAGGCCGGCTCGAAAAATCCGCTTATCATCTGCCTTACCGGCGTAAAGCTGAAAATCCATATTGCCGCGGACCAAATCATTGCCGCAAAATAAGGCAGTGCCAAAACCCCTGCCGACCTTACGGAACAATAAAGCACAGGAACTTCAGCGTTTACTAGAAAAAAAACGCCCCCGACCATAATAACCATAATACAGCCTATGTACTGATAGCCGACGCCAAATCCTCCGATAGTCGCATAAGTATTATAAAAAAAGTATATTTCGATAAGAAGCAAAAAGACTATTGCCCCTGCCGCTCTTTCACCATAACTTTTCCGCATGCTTTCTTCCTCACAGGAACCACTCATGAACTGCTTCTGCCAGTCACCTCTGACGCTTTGTTCATTGAATCAATCATAAGCTTTCTGATATCGTATATCTGACTCTGGCTGCTGACAGAAATTCCGCAGCAATATGAAATAGTACATTCATTTTCCAGATTATAATCGGTACAACGGTTTCCAAACTCCTGTACATAAGCATGGGCCAGATTTTTATCGGACTCCTTAAGGAAAATTACAAACTGTCCTAAAGCATTATTGGCAATGAACGCTTTCTCCGAAGGCAGAACCTCCCTGAGAATCCTGCAGTAATCCGCCATCATCCTGTCACACTTTTCTCTGCCATATTTCCTGTTCTTCTGTTCAATATCCAGCATTTTAACTGAGATGCAGACAAAATCAGAGGGCAGAAATCTCTTCCCGTATTTTGAAATATATCGGTCGCATCCGGCGCGGTTTGCAATATTCAGCTTTTTGTCCGTAAAAACATAATAATCAAAAATCTCCAACGCCCGACCTACGACTACGGCAAGCACACAGCCAACCATTCCGAACAAAATCACCGCGAGCATCGCATATACAAACAGATTTAAAGAAGGCACCGTAATGGTATCCGTCATGATTGCAATATTTTTAGCGCCGGCAAAGCGGTTATATTCCTCGTTGGTAATCTGAGCCGTCCGATACAGAGAATCTATCCTCTCGGTCAACTCCTTAATCATCCGGTACGCCTCATCCTGACTCTCTTTCGAACTTAAAAGCGCTTTGTTTATTACAACATCTGTATCAAAAGTCACTGTCGCTTCAGCGGCCTCGTCTTCAACATCATCAGATTCCCTGCCAAGTCCCGGATTCTCAATAATCTGAACCGCTACGCTG
This sequence comes from uncultured Lachnospiraceae bacterium, assembly GCA_910577445.1. Lineage (GTDB taxonomy): Bacteria > Bacillota > Clostridia > Lachnospirales > Lachnospiraceae > Suilimivivens. Next base: position 19,428 of record CAJTMZ010000005.1, read on the forward strand.
CTTCCCTCGTCAATATTCCCTGAAAACACATCCAGTATATATCTGTCGTAAGCTATATCTATCAATGTCTGTTCAAATTCCGTGTTCTTCTTCACATAATTATTCATCAGGTCGTCATATTCTGTTGTCTGCTCAATATTCTGCCTTTTTTCATCAATAATGTAATAATTCTCATATACATCCCCAAGAATATATTCATGGGTAAAATCCGTATTGTTGGAATGCCTCATCATTTCCACATAGGAATCGATAATCTCCTCTATTCCGCCGCTTTCCGCCGCCGACGCGTCATTCTGCAGCACTGCGTTTTTAATCCTGTTTTCGTATTTGGAAACCAAGGTATCCTGATCCTTCGTTATCTGATTCCCAAGCACATAGGCATAGGCATTAGGTAAATCAATGTCGCTTATAAGCGAAAATTCGCGGCGAAGGTCGGAAAACGAATAGCCGGTGTCCGCCGAGCGGAAGGCTCCGTCTTCTTTATAGGAAAGCTGCTCTAACGCTCTCTTTGTGGCATCGTTTAAGAGCTCTAACATTTCTATGTAGTCGTAGTCCTTATCATAAATTCCTTCCACAGAATAGAGAGGTATCTCGCTGTTTACATGGTTTTCCGCATAGGTTTCTACATAGGCATTAAGCATGGCGGTGAGAATTTGTCTGGAAAAATCTGCGGCGTTTCTCGCATCCCGGCTTCCCACTGTATAAGAAACTCTGTACATAGTAGGCTTCGTTTCCGCAACCTCGCCCTTTTCATTCAGAGCCTCCTGAACGGCGGCTTCCTCCTCACTCTGTACTTCTTCTACCCGTACACCGGTTCGAATGGCGTCCATATTATTTTCGCTGTAGCTTAACTCCAGCTTTTCAAACACCTTTGTCATAACCTCGGCGGAATAAATCTCCGTAACATCAATTTCTGTTCCGTCTGCTGCAAGCCCCTGAGATGCCTGTTCGTTTCTGTACTGGATAATGGCGCTGGCCGTATATGTCTGTTTTCCTGAAAAGTAGGAATAAAACAAAACCCCCATCACCAACGAGGATATCACAATAATCACTTTGTAGTTTCTGATATAAGAAAACAGCTTAAACTCTTGCATTTTCTCCTACCTTTCAAAAGAATCGCTCATGCTCACATCCACTCGCAGAATTTGCGCCACATCATTTTGTATCGTCTCGATTCGCTTTTCCATATGTCCGATATTTTTTACCTGCTCGGCCAGATAAAACTGTGATGCCTGCAATCCGCTGTAATTTTCCACCAGACGCTGAATTAATTCCAGCAAAGATTCTTTCTTCTGCTCGCTTTGTTCGTAACGCTGGTTGCTTATACCAAGCTCCACCCTTGTATCAATCAGTTCGCTCTTTACCTTTTCCAGCTCCTGTCTGACTGCCGCAAGCTCCCTTGCCTGCTCGTCAAAAGCAACATTTTTCCCCTCTCTTTCCGATTTCCCTTTCGGAGTCTCTTCCTTTGTTTCCCCTGTCTCCTCCGGGGTATCGCTTAAAACCACCACATCCGCATTGGTTTCCATTATCCTCCTTTTTCCCGGTTTCTCCCATAACTCAGTCTGTTCATCCAGTTTTTCCTGTGCCTGGGTTAATTTTGCTTCCAGCATTGAAATATAAGAGTGTACATCTTCCTTATTATAGCCGCCCACAATGCTGGTTCGAAAAAGCTTATCACTCATATCCATTTCCATCCTTTCCCAAATTTTCCCCCTTCAGACAGGAAATCAGCTTTTCCATGTGCTTATCTTCTCCGTACCTTTCCTCGCACCTTTCTCTCGCCTGTTTTCCCAGTCTCTCACTTAAATCCTCATCCTTTATAAATTTCTCAAGCTGCTGTGCCAATGCAAAAGAATCCTTTGGCGGAAACAGAAATCCTGTATATCCGTCCTCCACGATTTCCTCAAGGCTGCCCAGCCGTGAAGCCACCACAGGTTTTCCATAAGCATATGCCTCCAGAACCGTATTTGGCATGTTTTCATACCATATAGAAGGACATATCACACATGCCGCGCGGGAAATTAATTCTTCCAGAGCCCTCCCTTTCAAAAAACCGGTAAAAATAACTGTGCTTTCCAGGCCATGTTCCAGAATATAACTTTTTAGTTCCTCATCCTCACGGGTATTAGATAAAGTTCCCGTAATTTTCAATAGATAACCGCTGTTTTTCAGTTCGTTCATTGCTTTGACAGCATAAATTACCCCCTTTTGTCTTACCATACGCCCTATAAACAAAAAGTATTTTTCATGTAAGAAGCCGGGAACTATCGCTCCACTGTCAATGAACGTTGCAATATGGATGATTTTTTTCTCAGGTATTCCGCCTTCCGACAGCTTTCCGCCCGTAAAGGCTGACGGTACAACAAACATATCCACATCCTGAAAGACCCGGTTCCACTGATACAGCTTCATCGCTGCCACCCTGAGGCAGGTAGCCGCCCGGGAATCTTTTACACAGCGTCTTCCTATCGCCTTGCCGTACCGCCCGCCTAAGCATTCCTCGCAAATCTCATCTCCGTGCAGAAAATCATATCTGGCGCAAAACATAAAAAAATCAGATATACGGTGAACTACCCGTACTCCTTCTTTCCTGGCTGCACGGATAATCGACGGCGACAGATGATTAATCTCATGCAAAATATAAACTGCGTCAGGCCGGGTATCCCGAATCAATTTTTTCAGTCTTTTTGCCGCATCAAAATTCCAGATAACGGCACGTAACATCCCGTATAAATTTTTAAACGAGCGCCTTGTGTCGGAGTACATAAGCGTATCCGCCCGTGGCCTGGCAAAATAGCGCGCATAGTCTGTTTCTTCATTTAAAGGATTCCCTACAGAAAAAGGAATCACCTCAATCCCTCTTTTCTGTGCCGCTGCCATAAAGTTAAACAAATAGCGCGCAGGGCCGCCGTCCACAAAAAAACGATAATTTGCTACAATCACCTTCATTTATCGTCCGCATCGTGTTTCAAAAACAAGGTCTCATATTTTCTCACAATGTCCTCCCAGTTGTAGGCTTCGCGGATCCTTCTTTTTGCCTGGATGCCCATTTCATGCATTTCAGCCTGACTCATGGCGTCCACCCTTGCAATTAATTCCGCAAAATTTCCCTTTTTCTTCGTCCAATAAAAGGCCGAATTTCCCGCGACCTCACGGTTAAATTCCACATCCAGCAAAAGATTCACATCTGTACTTCCAAGAGCCTCCAACAGACTGGGATTGGTTCCCCCCACTTCGTGTCCGTGAAAATATGCATAGGCATTCTCACGTATTTTTTTGAGCAGCTCCGCATCATACACAGACCCTGCAAATTTAATTCTCTTATCGCCGGAATAATGCAGTCTTTTTTCAAGCAACCGTTGAAAACGATTATTTCTGGTAGTGATAATCACAAAATCTTTTTTTGAATCCGATTCCATGAACTCTCTAATCATAATTTCAAAATTATTTTCCGGTACAAAACGGCTGACGGCAAGATAATACTCTCCTGCCGTCAGCCCCTTTTCTTTCAACCAGCTTACATATTTTCCTTCCCTATCAGATAAATGAGAAGGAAAAGCTTCTGCTCCATAAGCGATGAAAACCGTTCGGGGGGCATAACTTTTATATTCCTTACATATGTAACCTTTAATACGTTCACTGTCACAAATAACAAAATCCGCCTGTTTTACCATAAGCCGTTCCGACAGCTTCCAGTAATACTGAACCGGTTTACTCCATTTTGCCCGCTGCCACTCATGGCCGTCAGGATTTAAATATAACAGTCCGCCAAGCTTTTTAATTTTTCTTTTAAACCATCCCATCAAAGGCCCGATACGACAGGCAAGGACGTAAAAAACAGGTTCTCTTACATCGGGATTTTCCCGGCACCATCGAATGCTGCTGTATAAGGCCGAGACATCATACCAGATTGCTCTTGCTGCACCAATATGAGGCACTTTTACGTCGAAACATTCCACTCCGTTATATTCATAACGTATCCTGTCATCCGCCATTCTGGCCACATGATACCGAAGCTTTTCGTTTATGCGATGCTTCGTAAGCTTTTCTACAAAGGTCTCGAATCCGCCGTACAGAGCCGGAATCCCTTTGCTCCCTATTATAAATACTTCCTGTTCTTTCTCCACCCCCGTATCCCGCGGTCTCTCCGGCAGTCTGCGAACCGTCTTATTATTGATTGTTATATACTCCGGCCCATTTTCATATTTCTTTCTTCCCCTATTTATAAATATTTTCATGTTTCCTCCTTAGCGCCGTCCTTTCAGCACTGACGCATCAGACTTACCATATTTTTAATTTCGTTAAAATCATCTTCATTGACTGTCAATGAAATGCCTGAATTTTTCTCCATTTCTGTGTCTTCCTTTACTTTATACGTTATGTCGTACCTGCATTTCTTCCGCAGAATATATTTTATGAACCAAATACAGACAGAAAACGCCAAAAAAGCACAAAAAGTACACTTTGGCGAATATAGCGGCATAGAAAGGCATAAGCAAATCTCTAATATGACATAATTAATTTTAACACATTATATTAATTTTTTATTATTATGTCAACTCTCAAATTGCGGATATTTAAAAACTCTTTTTAGAGATTCGCTGACTGATGAACAGATTGCCATTAAAGAAAAAAAATGATATAATGACACAATATTTAACCAAATATCTTCAAAGGACGTGTAAACGTGTTTTCTTCGAATGATAATAAGTCACTTATAACCGTTATTGTTCCAATTTATGATGGTGAATTATTTTTATCCGAGTGCATAGAATCGGTACAAAGACAGAGCTATCCCTACTGGGAGCTGCTTCTGATAGACGATGGTTCCTCCGACCGCTCTGCGGAAATCTGTGAACGGTATGCCTCGTCAGATTCACGTATTGTTTTCCTGCGCCTGCCCCATGGAGGAGTGTCTACTGCACGGAATGCAGGGCTTGTGCAGGGGCGTGGAGATTATTTTTTCTTTCTGGACTGTGACGATATTATTCATCCGCAGACACTCGAAGCCGAACTTCATTTCATGCAGATGTTTGGCTGCGCGTTTGCCGGTCTGACGCTTACTAATGTGGAGGCTGAATTTAAGCTCCCTGCTCAACCGGCTCCCATTGCGCATGAGTACCATTGTTTCTCCTGCACCGAGCTGCGTAATCTTTTTGGAAATCACGGCAGCTATGGGCTGTGGGCCATTGGAGGAAAGCTGTTGGCCCGTTCCATCATTGAAGGGCTTTTTTTCCCTGAAACGGTCGCTTCCGCCGAGGACACTCTTTTTTTGTTGGAAATTATCGCCCGCAATGATAATCCTGCCGTTATCCTTACCGATATCTGCTATTTCAGGCGGCTTCATCAAAATAACGCATTTTATCGTCAAACCTTTGAGCTGAAAATCCATTATATTGAAGCATGTCTGTGTCTGCGCGCCCGACATTTTGAATTGTATGGTACCCCTGGTTATTGGGAACAATTATGTGTTTACAATGTTTTCAACTGGTATGTTGCTGCTCAGGAATCTTCTTCCCCGGACCGGCAGGCAGCGGAATTGCGGCAGGAACTGCTAAATCTGCTTCACGATGACTACGCACATTTTCTTCCTGGAAAACGGAGATGTACCGCCGAACTTTATCTTTTCAGTCCTCCTTTATACCGGCTGCTTAAAAGATTTTACTGGCGGCTCCACAAACTCATGACCGGCAAAGGCGAACCATGCCGGAAAACTGATATTGTGGAATCCTGTTTACCAAAATAAGACATTAATTCATAAAGGCTGGGAAAAACTATTATGCTCAACAAAGTAAACTATCTCCTCTCTATCCTTGAGAAAAAAAACTGGCACACGTTTTCCGTTTACCTGTTACTCAGTATCATTTGTCCGGTGCTGGACATTTTCAGCTTTTCCATGTTGCTGCATGTCCTCAACCAAATGCTGGCAGGCACACATCCCGATTCTTATATGATTAGGTTATGCGCCTGTCTTGCCGCCGTTTGTGCCGGGAAAGGACTTCTTGAACTTTACAGGGCGCATATTGCCAACCGTTTCCTGTATGATAGTACGCAAACTCTTTCCTTTCGTTTTTTTGACCTTTTTCTCCATGAAGATTTGTTAGACCATTACAAAAAATCGCCCATGCAGGCTGTCGAAATCATCCGGGCAGATACATTAAAAAGTATTCAGATTATAACAGACTTTGTCAGCGTCATAATTCAATGCTTCACACTGGCAGCATATTCAATGGTGCTAATCTGCCAGACCGGCCTCCTGGGCATTTTCAGTATGGTATTCTTAATTTTATGGATGTTCCTGCGCTACCGGACAATGCGCGAACGTATTGTTCATTATGGAGATTTGCGCCGTAGCTGCCTCATACAGGCAAATGCAAATATTACGACTTCCTTCGGCGCATACAAAGAACTACGCATAAGTCATAACACAATGCATCTACAAGACCGATTTGAAATGGCCAGCCGCCGCCATTCAAAAGTTGAATCAGATTTCTCTTATATGCAAAATCTTGTCCTGGTGCTGATGCGTAACAGCATCATGGTGGCACTCTATCTGCTTTTGGTAATTGTATTGCTGCTTCGATTCGAATTAAGCGCTATCGTACCGTATTTTATAATTTATACTACTCTCATGCTAAAGTTGGAGCCGATATCTTACGGTATTATCAGCGCTATGAATCGTATACAATTTTCAAATAAATCCTACCAGGTTGTCAGTGAAACCCACACCCGTTACCTTACGTACCGGCAAAGGCTGGCTTCCGAAGAACAGAAACGAAAAATCACTCCCTCCCTCCGGCACGAACTTACTGTGCGCAATCTGACATTTGGCTATCCGGGAAAAAAGCTGTTATTTGAAAATGCGCAGATGGACATACCGGCCGGGAAAAGCGTCGCCCTGATTGGTGCATCAGGTTCGGGAAAAACTACTTTCCTTGACCTGTTGCTCGGATTATTACACCCACAGTCCGGTTCCATATGCTTTGACGGATACGACCTTGTCAGTGGCACCGACTCTGAGGGGGCATGCAATGCATTTCTCGGCGAGATTGTCAGCTACATTCCCCAGACTGTCTATTTAAATGGAGAAACCGTTCGGCATAACGTTGCATTTATGGAAAGCTATGATAATATTGATGAAAAACGCGTCATTGAAAGCCTGAAAGCTGCGCAAATCTGGGATGATGTGCGCGAAATGCCTCAGGGGCTTGATACTCTTATCGGTGAAGAAGGCGTCGCTATCTCCGGGGGACAACGGCAACGCATTGCACTGGCAAGGACAATTTATAAGGATTCCGAGCTGCTGATTCTGGATGAAGCAACCGCAGGCCTCGATAACCAGACCGAAAAAGCGGTCATGGACTCTATTTTCAGTATTAAAAATAAAACCATATTGCTCGTCACCCACCACATGGCGTTGGCAGACCAATGCGATATTATATATCAAATTGAAAACAAAAAAATCATACGTGTGCGTTAATGCCTCTTACATAAACAGCTCCGCCAGATACTCCGCCGCCGGCAGTATCGCCCGCTTATCCACGCAGAACCCCGGCTGATGAATCAACTGGCCTTTGCCCGTTCCTACCTTAATATAGCAGCCCAGAATGTTCTCCTCAAAAAAGGCAAAGTCGTCCCCTCCCATAGAGCTTTCTTCGGGCACAACGGCAAATCCCATCTTCTCTGCCAGCCAAATACACGCTTCCGCCATCCTTTTGTCATTGTACGTGGCGGGCGGGCCGGCAATCCATTCCGTTTCCGCCGATGCGCCGTAAGCCGCCGCCGTTCCCTGCGCAATTTCCCGAAGCCGCCTTTCAAATAAAATCCTGTCCTCCGGGCTCATGGTACGTACGGTTCCTTCCAGAACCGCCTCCTCCGGTATCACATTCCACGTATTCCCTGCCGTTAATCTGGTGACGCTGAGGAGCGCCGGATGAAAGGCATTGATATTCCTGGTGACTACCGTCTGTAGCGCCTGAATGATGCCTGCCGCTGCCGGAACCGGGTCAATCCCGTCGTCCGGGTGCGCCCCGTGGCATCCAACACCTTTAACGGTAATCACAAATCTGTCTACCGCCGCCGTCACGTAGCCTTCCCTGATTCCAAGCGTCCCGGCTTCGTTGGTGGGGTCTGCATGGATTCCCCAAATCCGCTCCACGTCCTCCATCACGTCAGTTTCCAGCACCTTGAGCGCGCCGAGAGAACTCTCCTCCCCCGGCTGAAAAATAATTTTTACCGTCCCGGCAAGTTCATCCTTTCTCTCATTCAGCAAAACGGCGCATCCGATTCCCGCCGTAATATGAAAATCATGCCCGCAGGCATGCATTTTTCCTTCGTATTCGGAAGCATAGGGGAGATTTGTCTCCTCACGGATTGGCAGGGCGTCTATATCGCAGCGAAGGGCCTGTACCGGCCCTTCTTTTACACCTCTCACTATAGCCACAAGCCCCGTCTCCAGAGTACATGGCAGAATTTCCACTCCTGCTTCCGTAAGAACCTCACGAATCTTATCCGTAGTTCCGTATTCCTCATAGGACAGCTCGGGATGGCGGTGAAACCACTCGAACCATTCCGTTAATTTCTTTTCCAAATTCTTATGATTTTCCATCCGTTTTCACCTTTCATTGCCACCCTCTGCTTATAATGACTGTACTTTTGTCAGCAAAGCATCCTGCAGCACTTTCGAAAAGTTAATACTTTTTTCCTCACAGAGCGTATTAAGCCACATAGGAATACTTAACGTCTTTTTTACTGCCTTATCGCTATATTGCCTTGCATATTCCGTCATATCCACCAATACCATATTGACAAAAACGCTGTCCATAGCGGATTCTATTTCCAAATCTTTCAGAACCTCAGCGGGATTCACATTATTTAACGCAGTAGGCGCCGGAATAGATTCACCATCACGCAGGGCAGTAAACAAATACAATCCGCAGGCATCCTGAGCCATACGCATAGCATCCGCGACATCATCCCCAAATGTCGCAAGATTTCCCAAATCCGGAAAAACAACTGAGATTTTCCCCTCTTCCTCATAAAAAACAGCTGGGTATACATAATTCATAATTTAATGTTCCTTTCCGTGATTTATAAATTATCTCCCACTGTTAGGGTCTAACGCATCTCTCAGCGCGTCCCCGATAAAGTTAATCGCCATCACCAGCACCACAATCAAAAGTCCCGGCGGTATCCAGAGCCACGGCTGTTTGGTAAGCACAGTCAGAGACTGGGCGCCGTTTAACATATTTCCCAGGCTGGGTGTGGGCGGCTGTACTCCCTGCCCTAAGAAGCTGAGAGCCGCCTCGTCCAGCATGGACAGAGCCAGAACCGAAGTGGCGTACACCAGAATCGGCGCTACCGTGTTCGGTAAAATTTCCGAAAACAAAATATGCCGAAGGGGCATTCCTGCCACAATATTTCCCTTGATAAAATTCGTTTCGCGGAGATTCAGCACATTTCCCCGCACCAGCCTTGCGATTCCCGGCCAGTCCACAAAGCCCAGAATCAATATGATATTCCAGAGTCCCGGCTTAAAAATAGCAGCCGCCACTAAAACCAGCAGAATATAGGGAAAGGACATCACCATATCCGTAAAACGCATAATCACCATATCCGCCACGCCGCCGAAATACCCGGCAACCAGCCCCAGAATAACGCCCACTACCGTTGAAATTAAAGTCGCCATAACTCCCACCAGCAGCGATATCCGCATGGCGTACAAAAGCCTGCTGAATACGTCCCGGCCTATCTGGTCGGTTCCCAGCCAGAACTCCTTACTGGGCGCGCCGCTGAAAGTTCCCACAATCTCGTCCGGCTCATAGGGCGCAATTATCGGCGCAAGAAGCGCGGCCCCGCACAGAACAGTCAGTACTATCAGGCTTATCAACGCAAGATGATGGCGGCGGAACCGCCGGAAGACAGTCTGCAAATAGCTTTCATTGGCTATATCCGCCCCTCCTTCCGTCTCCTTCTTTGCGTCAAATCCCGAAATCCCATTTATTTCCCACTTTTTCTTTGAAGTAAAATCCCGTTTCATACCGCCCCTCCTAATCCAACTGAATTGTGGGGTCTACCAGCGCATACATAATGTCTGTGACCAGATTTGCCACAAGCACCACCACCGCCGATAAAAGGCACACGCCCATAATCACGGGATAATCCCGGCTGGTGATTGCGCTCATTGTCATAAGCCCCAGTCCCGGCCACGAAAATACCTGCTCGATAATCACGGCTCCGCCGAAAAGTACGGGAATCTCCATACCGATTACCGTAACGATAGGCACCAGCGCGTTACGCAGGGCATGCTTGTTAATCACTTTAAAACGCCCGATTCCTTTAGCCCGTGCCGTCCGCAGATAATCCTGCTGGAGAATTTCAAGCACGGCGCTTCTGATGTATCTGATATTACTTCCGGCCATAGAAGTGGCCAGCACAATCACCGGCATTACCATGTGCCTTGCAACGTCCGAAAAACCGCCTTCCGTCCCCAGCGTAGTCATGCCGCTTGACGGAAGCCAGCCAAGCTTTACCGTAAAAACATAAATCAAAAGCAGGGATAAGAAAAAGCCCGGTATACTGCTTCCCAAAAAGGAAAAAGTAACCACCGCATAATCTCCCTTTGAATACTGGTGAACGGCGCTGTAAATCCCCGCCGGAACCGCCATAAGAAGGCTCACCAGAAGGGATACGCCCATCAGCAGAAGGGTTGGGCCCAAATGGCTTCCAATCATATCGCTGACCGGCTGGTAGGATTTAATGGAATATCCCATATTCCCATGCAAAAGCTGCCCCAGCCACACAAAATACTGTATATAAAAAGGCTTGTCCAGACCCAGTGCGATTTTCCGCGCCTCCACGGCGGCTTCCGATACTCTCGGCCCCTGAAGCATTTCCAGAGGACTTCCCGCCATACACATGATGGCATAATCTATGACGGTTATTCCAATCAGCACGGGAATGGCAATCAAAATTCTTTTAATAATGTACTTACCCAATTCAGGTCCTCCTATTCCAGTTCCGCTTCGGTTCTTACAACACACCTCCAATAAATCAATTTTCGGCCTCTTTCGCGTCCGCAAATTGATTTGTGCGTTGTTCGAGCCTTCGCTGATTCCAGTTCCGCTATGCCTTTTCTCCGACGATGGGGCAGGCGGCTTCGTGTCCGGAGCCCGGCCGCACCTCCGAAAGCGACGGCTCCTTCTGCCCGCAGATTTCCGTGGCGTAGGGACATCTCGGGTGAAAACGGCAGCCTGCCGGGGGATTGGTGCTGTCCCCGATTTCTCCCTCCAAAAGGCTGCGGGTCTTTTCCCTTTCTTTCGGGTCAGGCACCGGCACGGCATTTAAAAGCGCCTTTGTATAAGGATGAACCGGATGGTTGAAAATTTCTTTCGTTTCGCCTGTCTCCACAATTTTGCCCAGATACATGACGGCGATTCTGTCGCTGACATAATTTACCGCGCCAAGGCCGTGGCCCACGAAAAGCAGTGTGAGATGCAGCTCTTTTTGCAGGCTCTTTAACAGGTTCAGTATTTGCGCCTGTATGGATACGTCCAGGGCGCTGACCGGCTCGTCGCAGACGATAAATTTCGGATTTAAGGAAAGCGCCTTTGCGATTCCGATTCTCTGCCTCTGTCCACCGGAAAATTCATGGGGATACCGTCCAAGCACATTTCTTGAAAGTCCCACCATATCCAGAATCTTCAGAATATCTTTTTCCACTGTATCTTTTGCGGCAATTCCATGGTACAGCATAGGCTGGGCCAGAATTTCAAAGATATGCTTTCTCGGGTTTAAGGACGAATAGGGGTCCTGAAACACCATTTGAAGCTGTGTCCTTATCTTCTGCATTTCCGCTTTTTTCAATCCGGCAAGATTCGTTCCCTGATAGTAAATCTTTCCTTCCGTGGGACTTTCAAGCCCCACCAACTGTCTTCCGATAGTGGATTTCCCACAGCCGGATTCTCCCACAAGCCCCAGGGTCTCACCTTCCATTATGGAAAAATTTATCCCGTCCACCGCTTTCACATAGCCGGTTGTATGATTGATGATTCCTCCCTTTATGGGATAATATACCTTTAAATTTTCAGCCTGAATCAGAGGGATGTTCGATTTATCTTTCATTGATTATCCCCCCTTCTTTCATCACCACGCATTTTGCCACATGATGGGGGCCAAATTCGTAATCTTTCTGCGGATTGGCGCACTCTGGTCTGCGGTATCTGCAGCGCTCCGCAAAGCGGCATCCCGTAATACCGTCGTAGTTTTCCGGTACAATGCCCGGTATGGCAAAAAGCTGCCTGTCCGCGCTGTCCCGTATAGTGGGAACCGTATCCAGAAGCGCCATAGTATAAGGATGTCTGGGGTTTTCAAACAGTTCCTTTACCGGCGCTTCCTCTATAATCTGTCCCGCATACATGACAAGAACCCGGTCCGCCGTATTGGCAACCAGGCCGATATCATGGGTAATTAAAATCATGGACATTCCTGTTTCTTTCTGTAGCTGCCCAAGCAGCTTCATAATCTGCGCCTGAATCGTCACGTCCAGCGCCGTGGTGGGCTCGTCTGCAATAAGGAGCCTCGGATTACAGGATAATGCCATTGCAATCATTACCCTCTGCCGCATCCCGCCGGAAAGCGTGTGGGGATACTTCTTCATTGTTCCATGAGCGTCCGGCATTCCCACTCTTGTAAGAAGCGCCTCCGCCCTCTTTGCCGCATCCTCTTTTGAAAGATGCATATGCGTTCTGATGCTCTCTGTTATCTGACTCCCCACTGTAAAAACAGGATTTAAGGATGTAAGCGGGTCCTGAAAAATCATGGTGATTTCGTTTCCGCGAATCTTATCAAACTCCTTTTCCGTCATGGAAAGAAGGTTCTTACTGTCAAACAGGACAGAGCCGTCAGTGACAGCTCCGCCCCTTCCTAACAATCCCATAATTGACAGCGAGGTTACACTTTTTCCACATCCTGACTCCCCTACAATGCAGACAACCTCTCCTTCGTCCACATGAAAATGAATATGGTCCACACTGATGGTTTTTCCATAGTCGCCTTTAAAGGTGGTAGTCAGCCCCTGTACTTCCAGTAAATGTGACATCGCATTTCCTCACCTACACGTGCACCTGTATTTCCGGCGCACTTCCATACAAAGCAATAATGCTGATTATTCTGCAACGTCCCAGTTATGCACGTCGTTAAAGAAGCCGTACGCGCTGGGCTGCGCGCCGCTTAAGCGATTGCTTACCGCTCCCTGGGCGCTGATGATATACGCGGAGAACATGGGAACATCCTCCTGGACAGTTTTATCTACAATTGAATATAAAGCCTTAATCTCTTCCACATCGCTGGTCTCCTGAGTTTTAACCAGAGCGTCTCTGATGGTTTCGCTGGAATAACCGGTCCAGCTTCCCTCCCCGCTAAGGAGCCAGTCCACATCCGGATAAGGGTCAACCGGCGCATATGTGTACTGAACCGCAAGAATGTCGTAATCCGTGGTTCCCGCAATCGTCATAAGGGTAGCCAAATCGACCGTCTGAACTTCCACCTTGATTCCCACAGCGGCCCACTGCGCCACCAGAACCTGCGCGCCGTTTACAAAGGTACTGTCTCCCGAATTAACATAAAAACGCAGTGTCTGAGAACCGTCCCATCCGGCTTCCTCAAGAAGCGCTTTTGCCTTTTCCGGGTCATAGGGAATCGGGGTGACGCTCTCGTCAAAGAACGGGCTTGCCGATGAAAGGAAGCCGTCTACCACTTCTCCGTGTCCTTTTAAAAGCTGGTCTACAAGCTGCTGCCTGTCGATTGCATAAACAAGCGCCTGACGCACTTTTGCATCGGGAATATTTGCCGTCTGGATAAATGCGGACTGGTTGGTGATTGGCGCTCCATATACAGTTTCCACATTTTCAAGAGCTTCTATACTTTCAAAATCCTCCTGGGGCACTGCCGTCATCGTGTGATGGGTAATGTCGATTTCCCCCGACTGAAGTCCTGCATAAATCTGGCTGGCGTCCACAATTCTGATATTTAATTTGTCAACCTTGGGCGCGCCTTTCCAGTAATCGGCATTCGCCGTATAGGAAATATAATGGTCGTTATCGTAGTCCGTCAGAAAATAAGGGCCGCTTATCACATCGGGATGATTGAACCAGTCTGCCGTTGTAAGCTCTGCCTCGCTGATGCTCTCAATAATATGCTTCGGCATCGTGTGAAGATATCTGGCATAGGTATTTTCAAAGGTTGTAAGCGCCATAGGATATTTGGCAATGAACTGAACCGTCTTGTCGTCAATAATCTGGATTCCTTCCACGCTCTCCGCGCCCTCTTCCACGTAGCCGTCATCGCCCACACCCTCAAAGGCATAGAGCATCAAAGTAGTGTTGTTTACTATCGGGCTTGCCAGACGGCGCACGGTATATTCAACGTCGGCAGCCGTTACAGGCGTTCCGTCCGACCAGGTTGCCTTTTCATCAATATGCACGGTAAAATGAATATTATCCTCTGTTGTAATGGAATCCGCCAGCATATTCTGGAAATTCAAGTCCTTATCCAGCTCCACCAGGGGCAGGAACATAAGGCCGACCGCGTACTTGTTGATTTCCGTCTGGTCGATTGCAAAAGGGTTGATACCGCCAAGGGAATCCGTAACGCCTACGTTTACGATTTTTTCTCCGAGAGCAGCCTGCGCGGCTCCTTTGTTTCCTTCGGCCGTACTGCCTCCCACTGTTTCACCCTGAGTTTCATTTATTGTATCGCCCTGATTGTTTTCAGAATTGCCGCACCCGGCCATTGCCAGTGTAAACGCCAATACCATCAGAAGGCTGATAATGCTTTTGATTGTTTTTTTCATAGTATCCCTCACTTCCTCACTGCTCTTTATTATGCCGGAGATTGTGGACGCAGCGCAGACACAAATTTTCTCTCCTCTTTAATACAGCACCAGGCGCGTTTCACGTCCGATGCTGATTTTTAACAGTTGGTTCATTATACTGTTACAGGGTCGAAATGTCAATATTCTCCATACTAATTTTACAAAAACTTCCTTTATCATTTTTCCCATATATCAGGAATACATGCATTCTTGACAAATCCCGTAAATAGCAGTATATTACAATCACTTTGCACATACTGTTTAATCGTCTTAATGGAGTACATCAATGAAAAATTTACTGAATTATCAGACATCAGAATACGACTGCGGCCCCGTTTCCATATTAAACGGCATCCGGTATCTTTTTGAGCGGGAAGAGATTTTTCCCGACCTTGTGAAATTCATCATGCTCTACTGCATGGATACATATAATGAAGCGGGAGAACTCTGCAAGCACGGCACTTCGCCTGCCGCCATGAGTTATATGACCTGCTGGCTGAATCATTTCAGTGAAAGAAAAAACTTCCCGCTCCACTGTGAGCATTATTCCGGCAAGTCCGTGACCCTTGCGCCCGGAAGCCCAATCTGGAATGCCCTTGAAAAAGGCGGGGTGGTGGTTTTATATCTCTACCTTGACGTAGGACATTATGTTCTTCTCACAGGGCTTGACAACGAACGGGTTCTGCTTTTTGACCCTTTTTACGAGGAGGAGGACGACCCGGATTTGGATAAGGAATATTTCACGGATGAGATTTCCTTTATCAGCGACAAGCCCAAAAAGGCCAACCGCAGCGTCGCGCTCTGCCGGCTGAACCGTACTTCCAGAGATTACTATGAAATGGGTGAACCGAACTGCCGGGAGGCTCTCGTAATGTATCACGTATAACACTGTTAAAAAGGTATCGCAAAACCGCCCTGTTTTGAGATACCTTTTTTGTCTGTTTAAAATGCATTTACTGCTCCATCTGCCTTCCCAGAAATCCTGCCGCTGACTGAATCAGCTTCTGTTCCACTTCTCCCATTTTTCCTTTTTCACCGTTGTCAATCAACACCACTCCGCCAATCATATCGCCCTCGCAGATAATCGGCGTAATGGCCTCCTGGGTAAAGTCGTCCGTGACGTCCTGGGTAATGGGAATAAAATCGGAGTCTTCTTTTGAGGCAAGAATCATTTCCCTGTTGTTCAGCTTTTCCTCCAGTTCCTTGCTAATGGATTTTCCAAGGATACTCCTGTAGCCTCCCGACACTGCGATGAACTGGTCCCTGTCCGCGATAAGCGCCGTTCTTCCTGATGCCTGTGAAAGGCTTTCCGCATACTGCTTCGCAAATGTATTCATTTCCCCGATAGGAGAATATTTTTTTAAAATTATTTCGCCTTCCCTGTCGGTAAATATTTCCAACGGGTCGCTTTCCCTTATGCGGAGAGTACGTCTGATTTCTTTTGGAATGACAATACGTCCCAAATCGTCTATCCGCCTGACAATGCCTGTTGCTTTCATTTATCACTTCCTCCATTTCCCTTAGTAAACTCATTCTCTTATTGTAAGCACAACTCTCTGTCTGCTTTGTATAAGTCCTGAAGTTATTATCTGTAAAAAATGGAGAATTATTCTTTCATTAATATACTTTTCCTGTCACTGCAAATCTCTTGATATTATTTCGTAAACTGAATATAATGAAAATCTGAAGGAACCTGATAATATCTGGCTCATGTCAGTAAATTGCCAATTAACGAATTAAAGAATACTAAAAATGGAGGAACTTGCAGAATGATTAATATTGCTTCTATATTAAAATCAAAAGAGCACGTTAATATTGAAGTGAAAGCCGCCGGCAAAGGAATTCCGAACAGCATTTGGGATACCTATTCTTCTTTTTGCAACACATTTGGCGGCACTATCATTCTTGGTATAGCGGAGGATAAAGTAACAAAGAGTTTTATTCCCAAAGGCATTGAGAATCCGCAGCAAATGCTATCAGATATTTGGAATACACTGAATAACCGTCAAAAAGTAAGTGCAAATATTCTCCTTGAACATCATGTATATCCGGTTGATTATAACGGAATGTCATTTATTGTAATTGAAGTCCCCCGCGCCGACCGCCGGGATAAACCCATTTTTATTGGCCATGATATGTTCAAAGGAACTTTCCGCAGAAACCACGAGGGAGACTACCACTGTTCTGCAGAGGAAGTAAAATCCATGCTTCGTGACCAGACGGATACCTCACAGGATGCTCTTGTACTTGAAAATCTACTTATCAGTGACCTGAACCAGGACTCTGTCCACCGATATCGTATTCTTTTTAATAATTTGAAACCTGACCACATTTGGGCCAAGCTTGGCAACGAAGAATTCCTCCTGAAAATCGGCGCTGCAAGAAAAAGCCAGAATGATGGTAAAATACATCCCACTCTTGGAGGGCTTATTTTCTTTGGGGACTTTATCACAATCACCGATGAACTGCCAAACTATTTTCTGGATTACAGGGAACATCTCTCAAGCGATATCCGCTGGTCCGACCGTGTCAGTTCCGGTGACGGGACCTGGAGCGGCAATATCTTCGATTTTTACTATAAAGTCATTGACCGCCTGACTGCTGATATTAAGAAACCCTTCAAGCTGGATTCCAACTTACTGCGGGTAGATGATACTTCCATCCACAAATCCCTTAGAGAGTGTCTTGCAAACGCTCTTATACACGCCGATTTTTATGGACGGCGCGGTATAATTGTCGATAAAGAATTTCGCAAAATCACAATTTCTAATCCCGGTACATTCCGCATTAGTATTGACGAAGCCATTGCTGGCGGCATCAGTGATGCTCGAAACGGAAAAATATTTAATATGTTTTCCCTTATTAATGTAGGTGAGCGTTCGGGGACAGGTATTTGTGATGTATACCACGTCTGGGATGAAAACGGGTTTAAAAAGCCGACTTTTACCGAAACGGTTAATCCTGAACGCGTTGTTCTTACCCTTCAAACAGAAGTTGATGGTAATATTGACAATACTGATGGTAATTCTGATGGTAATCCTGATGGTAATCTCACACAAAATGAAATGCTTGTTTTACAGGTTATATCCCAAACACCCGGTCTCTCTGCCGCCAAAGTCGGTTCTCATATCGGCATTTCAAAGCCGTCGGTCGAGAGAGTTCTTCATTCCTTAAAAAAGAAAGGTATTATCCGCCGGGAAGGTTCTACCCGCGGCAAATGGATTATATTAAGATAAAGAACAACTGGCAAATTTCAGGACAGTTTAAAATAACAAGGCGGAATCATAATAAGCACAAAAAAAGAACAATCACCACACTTTCACCACACAAAATGCATATTCTTTTTTCTGTTTTTCCTCTATGCTGTGTACATCATTGGCAAATCGGAACTGTTATTGCAGCACGTAGAAAGGAGAAGCAGCAAATGCTTTACAAAAAGAACGGCAGCCCCTCTCTTACAAAGGAGCTGTTTCAAAATCCAACCAGCGAATACAGAGGAGCGCCCTTCTGGTCCTGGAACTGCAAAGTAAATAAGGAAGATATCGACCATACGCTGGAAGACCTTCACACTATGGGAATGGGCGGCGCGCACATTCACTGCCGTACCGGCATGGACCTGCCCTATCTCGGGAAAGAATTTATGGATATGGTTCATTATTCCCATGAAAAATCAAACAGCCTTGATATGATTACCTGGCTTTATGACGAGGACCGCTGGCCTTCCGGCGCCGCAGGCGGTCTGGTGACCAAAAGCCCCGAATACCGGATGCGCTTTCTTGTCTTTTCACCGGAAGAGCTTCCTGAAAAGGAAGACGTAAAATCCGAATACGGCGGTTCCTCCGCCCAGCCTGTAAGCAGCGGCAACCGTAAATTCCTGGCAAAATACGCCGTCAGACTGGAAAACGGCTATCTGGACTCCTACCGGCTGCTTGACAGTGGGGAAAAAGAGCCTGAAGGCTTCGATATCTGGTATTTATACAGAGAAATCGCCGGAAACGACCCCTGGTACAACAATCAGGCTTACGCGGACACCTTAAACCCCAAAGCCATAGACAAATTCATTGAGCTTACCCATGAAGCCTATTACCGGGAGCTGGGCGAGAGCTTTGGCGATACGGTTCCCGCAATTTTTACAGACGAGCCCCAGTTCTGCCATAAGCAGACCTTAGGGTTTGCAGAGGAAAAGAAAAAAGTCATCCTGCCCTTTACGGATGATTTTCCTAAGACCTATGAAAAGGCTTACGACTGCAATTTCTTTGAGAGTTTTCCCGAATGTATCTGGGAGCTTCCCGAGGGCGCGGTTTCCGTAAACCGTTATCATTACCACGACCATATCTGCGAGCGGTTTGCCACGGCTTTTGCAGACAATATCGGCTCCTGGTGCCGTAAGCACGGCATTGCCCTTACCGGACATATGATGGAAGAGCCCACTTTGATGTCCCAGACCGCCGCATTGGGGGAAGCCATGCGTTCCTACCGCTCCTTTGACCTTCCCGGCATCGACATGCTCTGCGACTGGAGGGAGCTCACCACAGCCAAACAGGCCCAGAGCGCGGTTCACCAGTTCGGCTATGAAGGCATGCTAAGCGAGCTCTACGGCGTTACCAACTGGGATTTCGATTTCCGCGGCCACAAGCTGGCTGGCGACTGGCAGGCCGCCTTAGGCGTAACCATAAGAGTGCACCACTTAACCTGGACCTCCATGGAAGGCGAAGCCAAGCGGGATTACCCCGCGGCCATCGGCTATCAGTCTCCCTGGTACCGGAAATACGCCATGATTGAGGATTATTTCGGCCGCCTTAACACCGCCCTTACCAGAGGAACCCCCGACGTAAAAGTCGGCGTTATCCATCCCGTGGAATCCTACTGGCTCTATTGGGGCGCAAAGGAGCAGACCGACGGCATACGCCAGGAGATGGATTACAATTTCCACAAGCTTACAGAGTGGCTTCTGTACGGTCTCATTGATTTTGATTTTATATCCGAATCCCTCTGGAAAGAGCAGACCCCCGACAAGGCCCTTGATGCCGAGGGCGATTTGCTGACAGGGAAAATGAAATATGACGTGATTGTGGTTCCCAACTGCGTAACCATCCGCAGAAGCACCCTGGAGCGTCTTATGGCCTTTAAGAAAAAAGGGGGACGGGTAATTTTTACAGGAACCGTTCCTTCCCACGTGGACGCCCTTTTAAGCGCCGAAGCCGCTGATTTTGCGGATACCTGTGAGAAAATCGGATTTGCGGAAAATCTTTTACTGTCCGCGCTTCTTCCTTTCAGAACCGTAGACGTACACAATAAACTTGGCGTGCGCACGGATAACCTGCTTTACCAGATGCGGTGCGACGGGGAAAACAAGTGGCTGTTCCTTGCCCACTGCAGACCCATGGAAAATCCTGATATCCCTCAGCGCGAGGAACTTGCCATAAAGATTTCCGGCGCTTACCGCCCGGTACTCTATGACGCCATGACCGGGGAAATCAGAGAAGTTCCTTTCCGCCATGTAAAGGGGGCTTTCTGTACAGAAAGCTGCGTTTCGGACGGCGCCGCAGACAAAAACGCATTGGGCAATGCAGACAGACGGCCAAAATACAGTACCATTATAGAAGAAACCGTGTTTGACCATGATTCCCTTCTGTACCTACTCATTCCGGAGGACGCCGGCTGTCAGGCTGCCAGGGCAGACAAGGACGAAACCAAAGAAGCGGAAACGCCGGTTACGCTTCCCGATTTTATGGAAATTTCTCTGGAAGAGCCCAACGTGCGGATTCTGGATATTGCGGAAGCAAAATTTGACGATGGAGAATGGCAGGCGGAGGACGAAGTCCTGCGCATCGATAATAAATTCCGTGAAATTGCCGGCTATCAGCCGCGAATGGACGCTTTCCCCCAGCCCTGGGTATTCCCGGATACGGAAGAAATAAAGCATAAGCTTTCCCTCCGTTTCCGCATTTACTCCGAGGTTGCAGTCAAAGCGCCTCTGCTTGCCCTGGAACAG
This sequence comes from uncultured Lachnospiraceae bacterium, assembly GCA_910577445.1. Lineage (GTDB taxonomy): Bacteria > Bacillota > Clostridia > Lachnospirales > Lachnospiraceae > Suilimivivens. The sequence goes on from CAJTMZ010000005.1 coordinate 40,295, forward strand.
GCAAACAAGACAAAGCTGTACCTGAACGGACAGGAAGCCTCTTCCGAAATCAGGGGATACTTTACAGACCGCTCCATCCAGACGGTAACCCTGCCCGATTTACGGCCGGGCGAGAATATCCTGATTGCCGAAATGCCTTACTACAATAAATTTAACGTGGAGGCTATGTATCTTCTGGGCGATTTCGGCGTAAAAGTTGCGGGCCGCCATTGTATGCTTACCGCTCCGGTACAAAAGCTTGCTTTCGGCGACGTCTGCACACAGGGACTTCCTTTCTATGGCGCAAGCATTACCTATAAGATGCCTGTCACCATATCGAAGGACTGCAGCCTGAAAGTCAGCGTTACCCAGTTTCGCTGTCCTGTTATGAGCGTGGCCTTAGACGGCAGGGAATGCGGCAATATCGCCCTTTCTCCTTATGAGCTTGTTATAAAGGACGTTGCCGCCGGCGAACATCTGCTGGAAATCACCGCCTTTGGAAACAGGATTAACAGCTTTGGCACCCTCCACAACTGTAATCACACGGAAACCTGGATTGGCCCCAACGCATGGCGGACCACCGGTTCCGAGTGGGCTTACGAATACCAGCTTCACAGAAGCGGTATCCTAATCAGCCCGGTGGTAACGGAAGTTTAAAGCTACTGCATTTGGAAAACGGCACAACCTGCAGGCTGCGCCGTTTTCTGTCCTTACACCTTCTTTAATGGTATACCCCATAGCGGGAAAAGCTCTTCTCCGCCGAATCCGCGTCCAGGCCAAAATGCTTTTGAAGTTTCTTAAGAATCCTTTCTTTCGGGACACCTTCCTCCATGTTATCAAGTATCATCGCCTTAATTCCTCGTTCCATTCCCTCTTTCAAAAGCTCCTCTTTCCAGTCTTCCATTGCCTTGCACATATTTATCTTTCCTCCTTCCTCGTAAATCGCTTTCTTTTTTATAAGTTCCGGCTGATTAATCATTACGCTGACTGCCTCAAAAGTGTCTTCCTCCATTTGCCGTATCCGCTCTTTATTTTCCCGGCAGTATTCCTCGAGCGCTTTCTTACTCCTTCTTCTTTTCATAAAACCGATAAGCTCGCGGACATCCGTATGAAAATTTTCTTCTCTAAGTTCCCTGAGTGTCACAAGATTAATATGGTAATTTGGAATATATTGTTTGAAAATTTCGTTTTCTTTTACAAAGTGTAACATATCATGGAGGCTTCTGCAACCGTCATATTCCTCCTCACCATGATAAAATACTATTGTCACAACCGGGATTAGTCTGTCTTCCTTTTTCATCCCTGAGAGGAACTCGGACCCGAAACCATCCTTAAAATATCCCGTGTTCTTTCCTCCTTTGTATACACTGTCGGACTGTTCTTAACCTCATGCGGCAGTAACACCTGCCTTCCCTCATACAGACTCCCGTTAATAAAATCGGCAAATTTCTCCGGCTTTTCCAGGCAGCCGCAAATAACCCTGTTCTTTTTCCCCATTCTTCCTCCGTTTCCGTTTGATTAGATAAATTTTTACTGGAAATACAGGCAAACAAGCCCTGACAGAATCGGCGTCTTATTGTGCCGATGTTACAGAATTTCCAATATGCTATAAGAAAATTAAGATGAAAAAATTATAACATACGCCGTGTGAAATACAAAGCCAAAAACAACAAAATCCGGAAGAAAAGTATAAAAAGAAGCTAAAAAACATTAACAAAATATAAAAACAAACCGGACATTTTACCGAATTTCATTTTCCCCTCCCTTGACAGATTTCCCTTTCCCGCTATAATCTGTAGAAGATAAATCTATCTTAAAAAGGGGAAGTCGTATGGAACTCCACAACATGACGCCGGATGAAATTTTTCCCAAAAAGAATCTGCCGTTTTTTATCGGCAAATATTATCATACCAATTTTGCGGACCTTAAGCCCCATACCCATGATTTCATCGAAATAGTCTATGTCTGCGACGGAAAAGGCTACCACGCATACAACGATACTACCTACTCCGTGTCCAAAGGCGATTTGTACATCATCAACTCCCGGACGCCCCATTGCTTTTATCCCACGGATAAGGCCAATTCCGAACATCTGGTGGTATACAATCTGTGTTTTCTGCCCCAGTTTATCGACACCATCAACATCCGTCTTTCCATTCTCACGGAGCTGACGGATATTATGCTTTATAAATCTCTCTACGAGGAAGAAATAATTTACACGCCGGACTTAAAGCTTTCCGGCTCCATGCGCACAGAAATCGAGCAGATTTATGAAAAAATGTATATGGAATTTACCTCCGAGGCGCTCAATTACATGGATATCCTGCGGCTTTCTCTCTGCGAGCTGCTCCTGAAAATCCACCGCTTTTACAAAATAAATCATGTTCATCCGGAAAATACGATTTCCATGTACCGCCACCAGCTTATTTCCGACTGTATCCAGTATCTGCGGGAAAATTATTCCCAGAAAATTACCATTGAGGAGCTTTCCAATAATTTTTTTCTGAGTAAAAGTTATCTTTCCAGCCTGTTTAAGCAGGCCACCGGCTCCAGTGTGGTGGAATACCTGCAGCATATCCGCATTGACAAAGCCTGCGAACTGCTTACGGACACCGCACTTTCCATTACGGAAATAAGCAATATGGTGGGGTATACCGATTACCGCTTTTTTAATAAATCCTTCAAAAAAATAACCGGCTGTACGGCCCAGCAGTACCGCAAAAAAACAGAGCCCGAAATCGGACTCTGAATAAACCGCAGCGATACCTGTTTTCCGGCACTAGACTCCTTCCCCGTCAAAAGCCGGGATAAAGCTCTCCTTAGCCGTGTCTCCTTCCTGAATAAAAGCATTTTTTACCCCCAGCGTAAGGGCATAGTCCACAACCGCATCATATTCCCGTTTTGTGACTTTCCGGCAAAGCTCTCTGAAATCGCCTCCCGCTTTGCACCTTTCAGGGAACTTTTCCCGGAGCCGTGGAAAGGGCGTGTACTGGTTCATCAGGCTCAAATACACCTTATCTCCATAAGTTTCATATACATAGCGAATAACCTCCCTGGCGTTTTTCTTATGCCCGGGCAAAAGCAGATGCCTTACGATGACGCCCTTTTGCATCATTCCTCTTTCGTCAAACACCGGCCCGCCCGCCGTCTTAACCATTTCCCCAAGGGCCGCCTTTGCCACAGCGGGATAATCCGGTGCGGAAGAATACTTTTCCGCAAGTTCTTCGTCCATATATTTGAAATCCGTAAGAAAAATGTCCACAATCCCGGTCAGCTCTCTGATTATCTCTCTTTTTTCATAGCCGCTTCCATTGTAGACGACGGGAAGCCAAAGCCCTCTTTCTTTCGCTAATGCCGCCGCTTCCGCCACCTGCAGTATATGGTGGTCAGGGGTAACCAGATTAATATTTTCCGCCCCCTTATCCTGCAGTTCCAGAAAGATTTCCGCAAGCCGCCCTATGGAAACCTGCTTTCCTTTTTGCCCGGCGGCAATCTCATAATTCTGGCAATAGACGCATCGCAGATTACAGCCGGAAAAAAATACGGCTCCCGAGCCTTTTTTCCCGGAGATACAGGGCTCCTCCCACATATGCAGCGCCGCCCTGGCAACGAAAATTCTCTCGTCCGAGCGGCAAAAGCCAGGCTCTCCTTTATGGCGGTCAATGAGGCAATTTCTGGGGCACAGATTGCAGGGGGAAATCGCCGCTTTATCCTCCCCCCTTTTCGCCACCGACAAGGGCAGATTATTCTCTTTCCGCATCCTTCTTTGGTCAGCCCTCAGCCTGCTCCAAGCGCCCTGCCTGTTATTTTCCATACCGCTCGTTCCATTCCTCTCTTGGAATTGCCGTGATATTGCCCACGTCATAGTAAATCTCATAGAAACGGTTAATCCAGTAATCCTTATCCTCCGTCATATCGGATTCATGGGCCGTGCTGAAAACGGTCTCAAATTCTTTCCGAAGCTGGGGCACCACCACTATACCGTCCCCGTCAGGGTCGTTTTTATCCGCCAGAATCAGCTCAATTCTCTCTCTTTCTTCCCTGTAAATTCTCGCAAGATTCACCAGATTACCCAGGTAGGTAAACGCAAGCCACACGCACAGAACGCTGACCAGCCCGTATTTGGCGGCCCTTATGGCCTGCTCGCTGTCCGCCACATCTATCATTCCCTGAATGCAGGCAATGAACAGAAAAACCCCCGCGCCGAAAAAGGCCCTGTTCATGGGCGTAGGCGCCAGCGCCAGCGCATAACCCGTCGCCACTGCGGCAACCAGAAATATTACGGTCTCGCTATTTCTAATCTGCTGCCAGCTTTGCAACCTTTTTTGCAGAACCAGAAGAACCAGCACCACTATGGTAATCACAATTACCGTAAAGAACAGTTCTTCCAGATTCATTGTGATTTTGTAAGTCCTCGATAAAAGGCCCACAAGCCCAGAATATTCTCCTTCCGACATGGTTGCGCTTCTTTTTCTCACTCCCGGAGCGGATACCATTCCAAGGAGTCCCACGCACATGCCGCAAATCCCGGAAACCATAAAGGGGTAAATCCTTCTCTTCCCCAATTTTTTCCGGCTCATCCAGAAGTTAAACGCAAACATCAATACCAGCAAAAAGCCGCCGCCGGAACTGTTTTCGTTGCACCATCCGGCCAGTACGCCAAAAAAGAACGAGATTATGGCCAGAGGGATTCCATGTTTTATTTTATCCGTCCGTGAAAGAAAATATCTGTAAAAGGTGACAAAGCCCAGAATGAAAACGCTCCCCCACAGATAATTGCACGCCCCGCATATCCAGAGCATGGTCTGCCCGAAGCTTACCGCGAATCTCCACAAAAAAGTAATGATAAGAAGAAGCACAAAAATATCGTATTTTTTCTTTCGGCGGATATTTCCGTACATCAGAAGCACCAACGCCGTGAACATGAAGCTGTTGATAAGATTAAACACCTGTTTATTCACCGACAGAGACAGGCGCACGTTAAACTGCCCCACCACTCTTCCGCTGTTGGAGAGGTATTCCCCGTACTGCTGCCTTATCAAATCCCCCAGGCTTTCGGCTTTTCTTACCTCCATAAGGTAAGCGTAGTCGTCCGACCAGTAAGGCGTTAAAAGATTGTATGCATATATCATAAAAAACGCCGCCGCCACTATCAGCCAGAATATCTGCTTTCTATGTTTTTCCCAAAATACTGTCACTTTCAATTCCTTTCCCGCGTTACCCATGCGCTCATATATTCATTTCCGGCGCAGCCGTAAATATGACGATAATCCATATTTAACAGTCATTTTAACAAAATCAGCCGGAGAATGCAACGCCCATAGAAAGGCGGAAAGCGGCGCTTACTTCTGTTTTATTTCGCCTTAAACCCATCCTCAATCTCGTCCCCAATCAGCGTGCTCCTCTCCAGCATAAACTCATAGCACGTCCCGGGAAAAACATGATAGCTGTTAATCTCCTCTCCCCTGGAAAAATAAATAACGTTTCCGTTCATTTCAAGGCTGTCCATATTTCCTTCTTCATAATCCTTCTGTACGATATAATACGGCTCCCTCAGCATCTGCTTAACAAAAACCCCTGCGTCCGTAATGTACTGGTCCCAATAAGGGCTCACCGAAACAGTAATGCAAAATATCACGCCCCCTGTCACAATCCCGTAAAGTCCTCTGTGTTCCTCACTTAAATACTCTCCCACAGCAATCATAATGACAGCAAACAAAAACGCGAGGCCGTATCTGATAAAAGGCGCCGTAAAAAACCATACCCCAAGGTTCCCCCAAACGGCAAGATGCAGTGAAAGAAGCTCCGGCCGTATTTTTCTTCTTTTTACAATCTTCGCAAGAAGCATGATAACCTGCAGCCCCGCGCTAAGGGCAACGGCCCCCAAAAACATCTTTTCATAACGGAACTGATTCTCCCACCAAACAGGAAGCCATTCTCCCACCGGCATGTCCGCCTTCGCCACATCGTAAAGGCAGCGCCCCCAGACCTTAATCTGGCTGGCGTCATGCACAAGATACTCCTTTGGTATTTTCCATTCCGGGCTGAAAATATCAATGCCGTCAAAGGGATAGAGCAGCCACCCCGATATAAAATAATTTCTGACGAGAAAAGGACACAAAATCACACCGCCGCAGAAGATGTAAGCGGCAATCTTTTTCCATCTTCTTTCCCTCACAAGGCATACCGCCGGATACAGCGCAAGAAGCACAAGAAGCCCCGCCGAAAATTTCAGCGTTGCCGTAAACACCGCCGCAATGGACAGCAGAGAATACACCGTAATGTCCGAGGAACCCTCAAACAGATTTTCGCACCATGCGGTAATCACCAGCAATACAAAAAACATGGCGGCGTAATCCGTTGCCGGCGACATGCTTCGCGTGACATTTACCAATGTATAAAACAGGATTCCCACCCGCATCATATCCGTCACGTGATTTTCATGCTTTTTAAATCTTTTCAGTCCATGAAACGCATACAGGCACATCGCTGCCTCCAGAAAGCCGGTGGTGGTGTGCAGTGAACGGCCAAGCAGCCAGCGGAGACTGAAAGCGGAAGCAAATGCCAGATAGGAACTGTTATAGGCATAGTGGAGCTGCAGATTCCCGATTCCCTTAACCAGCCCGTATTCTTCATAAATCCGTATGGCCGCCCCGTGATAAATATTGGTGTCCGTGTGAAACTCTCCTCTGGACGTGAAGAAGGCAATCAGAAGAATAAAGCAGACATAAAAGAATCCCTCCCAGGACCATATAACAGACCGGTATCTCCGCCACAGCCGTAAAAACCCGTTCCGGTTTGCAAATCCCGACACAAGGGCCACTCCCAAAAGAAATAAATGCGCGGCGGCTCCCGTCTTTGCAAAGATACTGAAAAATTCCGTATATACGGTGACTGCAGCGATTCCCGCCCCAAGACAGTAAATCAGGGAAAAACGCCTGTTTTT
>CAJTMZ010000005.1:47229-69716 GCA_910577445.1 uncultured Lachnospiraceae bacterium
GGCTTAACAGACCGGCTCCCGTTAGTATACAGATTATAAAAATATATACCCAGCTTAAAACAGTTACAACCATCTGAATTTCTCTTTTCTGTTTATCATTTACATCTGTCTGAATAAATCCTTTTCTGACAGTTCATTATTACTATTTATATAGTAACTATATGAATGGGATTCGTCAAGCAAATACTTTTCATATAGTATGTAAGTAAAGGCAGGGATATTATGAAAAATGAATTATATACAATGAATCAATATGGCAAAATAACGATTGATATCAAGACTTTTATGGATGAAAAATGCATTAACAGGAATATGCTGGCCAGAGCCATTAACGCCCGCTTTGAAGTAATCGACAAATGGTATGGCGGACACGTGGAGAAAATTGACGCGGATGTCCTTGCCCGCATCTGCTTTGTACTGGAGTGTACCCCGGGAGATATCATCCGATACACGGAATCTGACTGATTATCGGATTCCGTATCTGACTTTGCACATCGTCTTTGTCTTTTCACCGCCGTATGCCGCAGAATGCCGCCGGGATTTTGTGACAGAAATTTCAAATTTGAAAAGGTTTTCATTTCCCACAGAATTATGTATAATAGGCACAGTATTATATTCACTCGCAGCCAGGCCCAAAAGGCCAGGGAGAACATTTATGAACGAAAAAGCTTTACGAACATTAGAATACACAAAAATTATCGATTTATTAACCGAAAAAGCCACCTCCGAACCGGGACGGGCACTGTGCCGGAATTTAGAACCTTTCGACAACCTTTCCGACATCGCCATCGCCCAACAGGAAACCGCCGACGCTCTCACCATGCTCTTTGCCAAAGGCTCTACCTCCTTTGGGGGAAACAGGGACATATCCTATTCCCTGCGCAGCCTGGAAATCGGCAGTTCTCTGTCCGCTTCCGAGCTTTTGAAAATCGCCGGGCTTCTTGAGAACGTGAACAGAATAAAGGCTTACGGAAAAGGCGCCCGGGGGGAAGAGATGGAAACCTCTCTGACCGGCTATTTCCGCAGCCTTGAGCCGTTAACTGCTCTTGCCGGTGAAATCAGCCACTGCATTCTTTCCGAGGAGGAAATCGCCGACGATGCCAGCCCGGGCTTAAAACGCGTAAGGCGTTCCATTACCCTTACCGGCGACAAAATCCACTCTCAGCTAAATTCCATGGTAAACGGTTCCTGCCGGAGTTATCTCCAGGACGCCGTTATCACCATGAGGGACAACAGGTATTGTATCCCCGTTAAGGCGGAATACAAAAATCAGGTATCCGGCATGATACACGACCAATCCTCCACCGGTTCCACCTTTTTCATAGAGCCTGCCGCTATCGTGAATCTGAACAATCAGCTAAGGGAGCTTGCCATAAAGGAAAAAGAGGAGATTGAAGCCGTTCTGGCCTCCTTAAGCGCGAAGGCCGGTGAACATATACATGAAATCAGAGAAAATCAGAGGGTTATGACCGCCTTGGACTTTATTTTCGCCAAAGCGTCCCTTGCCATGGAAGAAAACGCCACCATGCCGCTTTTTAACGAAGAGCATTATATCAATATCCGGAAAGGCCGCCATCCGCTTCTTCCTTCCAAAAAAGTGGTTCCCATCGACATTCATCTGGGAAAGGATTTCGACCTTCTGGTGGTGACGGGCCCTAACACCGGCGGCAAAACCGTTTCGCTGAAAACAGTAGGGCTTTTTACCCTGATGGGCCAGGCCGGGCTCCATATTCCGGCTCTTGACCGCTCCGAGCTGTCCCTGTTTACGGAGGTTTTTGCGGATATCGGCGACGAACAGAGCATTGAACAGAGCCTGAGTACCTTTTCCTCCCATATGACCAGTATCGTTTCCATCCTGAAAAACGCGGACGAAAACTCCCTGTGCCTCTTTGACGAGCTGGGCGCGGGTACCGACCCCACCGAGGGCGCGGCGCTGGCGATTGCCATTTTGGACCACCTCCACACCAGAGGCATCCGAACCATGGCTACCACCCATTACAGCGAGCTTAAGGTGTACGCCCTTTCCACTCCCTTTGTGGAAAACGCCTGCTGTGAATTTAACGTGGAAACCTTAGCCCCTACCTACCGGCTCCTTATCGGGATTCCCGGAAAGAGCAACGCCTTTGCCATTTCCTCCAAATTAGGGCTGCCGGAGTATATCATTGAAGCCGCAAAAGGCCAGATTGCTTCCGAGGACAAGAGCTTTGAGGACTTGCTGGCGGACCTCGAAAACAGCCGGATTACCGTTGAAAACGAGCGGCTGGAGATTGCTTCTTATAAGGAAGAAATCAAAACCCTGAAAGAAAAATTACAGGCTAAAAACGAAAAAATAGACCAGACAAGAGACCGTATCTTACGCAGCGCCAACGAAGAGGCCAGACAGATTCTGCAGGAGGCCAAGGACGTGGCCGACGAGACCATAAGGGTTTATCAAAAGGCCGGTCCCGGCGCGTCCCTGAAAGATTTGGAGAAAACCAGACAACGGCTCCGGGGCGAAATCGGTAAGAAAAACGAAAAACTCTCGGTAAAGGGCTCTCCGGAAGAGCCCGCCGGAAGCCTAAAGCCCGACCAGCTTAAAATCGGCGACAGCGTAAAGATTATCACCATGGGACTCAAAGGAACCGTAAGCACCCTTCCCGACCATAAGGGAAATCTTTTTGTGCAGTGCGGGATTATGCGTTCCCAGACAAATATAAAGGACCTTGTACGGATTGCGGACGAAACGCCGCCCGGCGTATCCGCGCTGACGAAGGGCCGCTCCGGCCATTCCGGCAAAATTAAAATGTCAAAGTCCATGTCGATTTCCCCCGAAATCAATCTGCTCGGCCGCACTGTGGACGAGGCTCTGGTCGAGCTTGACAAATATCTGGACGACGCTTATTTAGCCCACCTGCCAAACGTCAGAGTGGTTCACGGCAAAGGAACCGGCGCTTTGCGCAGCGCAGTCCATAGCCATTTAAAGAAAATCAGGTATGTAAAATCCTACCGTCTCGGCGAATTTGGAGAAGGGGACAGCGGCGTAACCATCGTAACTTTTAAAGACTGAAAAAAGAAAGCTTCGGATAGCCTTATGCCATCTTCAGAAAGCGGCACGGAAAAGAGAGGAATGATATGGTAAACAGACAAAAAATTCTGATAGTAGACGACGACAACAATATTGCCGAACTGATATCCTTATACCTTACGAAGGAGTGCTTTGAAACCAAAATTGCCGGCGACGGGGAAAGCGCCCTTCTCCTTGCGGATTCCTTTGCGCCCAACTTAATTCTGCTTGATTTGATGCTGCCCGGCATCGACGGCTATCAGGTGTGCCGGGAAATCCGGGCCAAATCCTCCACACCCATTATTATGCTGTCCGCAAAGGGCGAAATTTTCGACAAGGTGCTGGGGCTGGAATTAGGCGCGGACGACTACATGGAAAAGCCCTTTGACTCCAAGGAGCTTGTGGCAAGGGTAAAAGCTGTGCTTCGCAGATACAAGCCCGCTCCCGCCGCCGATAAAGCGCCGGATATCGAATGTGTGGAATATCCCGACCTTGTTGTGAACCGCACGAATTACTCCGTTATCTATCGGGGAAAAACCGTGGAAATGCCGCCCAAGGAACTGGAGCTTTTGTATTTCCTTGCCTCCTCGCCCAACCATGTGTTTACGAGAGAGCAGCTCCTCGACCAAATCTGGGGTTACGGCTATATCGGCGATACCAGAACCGTAGACGTGCATATCAAGCGTCTCCGTGAAAAAATAGACGACCATCCGGGCTGGCGCCTTGCCACCATCTGGGGCATCGGTTATAAATTTGAGGTAAAAAGATGAGAAAAACCCTCTACTTAAAATTTCTGCTGGCCTATTTTATTTTCGGCTTCTTCGGCTTTGTGGTGGTCGCCACCTTTGTAAGCAATATGACCATGGAGCAGTTAAAGCGGGAGCGGGCGGAAGCCCTTTACCGGGAGGCCACTCTAATCGCCAATACCTACGCCTCCGATTTGTATAACAATGAAACCTCGCTGGACACCGTAAAAAAACAACTGGACGCCCTGGATACCTACCTCTCCGCCACCTTATGGATTATCAATCCCTCGGGGCGGATGGTCTTAAATTCCAAAGCGCCTGTTGATGTGGAAAATGAAACCGTCATCGAGGGCTTTGACCCCACCGGCACGGGAAATTCCTACTATACCACCGGGACTTTTTTTGACAGTTTTAAAGAAGACCAGCTCAGCGTATTCGCCCCAATCACTTCCAATTATAAGGTAAAAGGATATGTGGTGATTCACTACCCATTGAGCAACATTACCGCTTCCTGCAACAGCCTTTTAAACATTTCATACCTGATGCTGATTATACTGTTTCTGCTTTCCATGATTATCCTGATTTTCTTTACGGAAATGGTGTACCTGCCCCTGCGGAAAATCACCGAAGCCACAGAGCAGTATGCCTCCGGAAATATGCATTATGAATTTCAAATAGAAAGCGAAGACGAGATAGGTTATCTTGGCGCCACCCTTTCCTACATGGCAAGCGAGATTGCCCGTTCCGAGGACGACCAGAAAAAATTCGTGGCTAACGTTTCCCACGATTTCCGTTCCCCCTTAACCTCCATCAAAGGCTATCTGGAAGCCATGCTGGACGGAACCATTCCTCCGGAGCTTTATGAGAAATACGTAACCATCGTCTTAAATGAAACCGAACGGCTGATTAAGCTTACCAACAGCCTTCTGACCTTAAATAACCTGAATACCAAAGGAATCCTGCTGGACAAGAGCATTTTTGATATCAACCGCATCATCCGCGACACCGCTGCCTCCTTTGAGGGAACCTGCAAAAGCAAAACCATGGCGATTGAACTGATTTTGACAGGCGACGAGCTGTTCGTGAACGCGGACGTGGGAAAAATCCAGCAGGTCCTCTATAACCTTCTGGACAATGCAATAAAGTTCAGCCATTTTGATTCTATTATTAAAATCGAAACTACGGAAAAGCATAATAAGGTTTTCATTTCCGTGAAAGACAGTGGAATCGGTATCCCCAAAGACGACTTGAAGCTTATCTGGGACAGATTTTATAAATCCGATTTGTCCCGGGGAAAAGACAAAAAAGGGACGGGGCTTGGATTGTCTATTACGAAGGAAATTATCCACGCCCATGGAGAGCATATCAATGTAATCAGTACTGAGGGAGTGGGGTCGGAGTTTATTTTTTCCCTGCCGCTGGCTGATGATTGGGAGGATGATTGAAAGGGGGCAAGGTCGGGACGCTCAAAAGGTTTTGCCTGTCCTTCGTCGCCACGCTCCCGCTCTATAAAAACGTAGCGGTGGATAAGCTCGCGAGCTGCTACGCATCTCGATACCTCGCTAACCACCGACGTTTTTATAAGGGCTCCTTAAGGACAGGCAAAACCTTATGAGCTGGCTTAGGCTTGCCAGTGATATTATAATTTGGTATGTCTTAGTGACGACGGTTTTTTAATTTGTTGTTTACTTTTATCAAGGGTATCCTGTCTCACATGATGTACCTTTCCTAACTGTGCCGGCTAGGTATGACACACCTTCCCCGCCCAAAATTTCCATAACATCAGCCTGTCAGTACACAGTTCAGAGAGAGTCATATTCCTGAAGGAGGCCTTATAAAAACGCCAGTGGTTGGTGAGGTTTTTCACGAACCTACCACTGCTGCGTTTTTATAGAGCGAGAGCGTGCCGACGAAGGAATATGACTATATCTGAACGTCGCACCGCCAACTATACACTTATAACATCTCCACCAAATACCCCTGTCTTCCATCCCGTAAAAACACCGGCAAGGTTTCAATCGGCGCCTCTATCTCATAGTTCTTACCGCCCTCATAACGCTTTCCGCTTCCTGCCTGCACCCATTCCGCGCCCTTTGGCAGATATACCTTCCGGCTTCTCGCACCCTCATGCACCACAGGCGCCACCAGAATATCCGGACCAAACATATAGGAATCCGTAACATCCCAGCAGTCTTTGTCCTCCGGGAACTCATAAAACAGCGTTCTCATAACCGGACTTCCCTTTTCATGGGCCTGCCGCATAAGCTCTCTGGTATAATCCCTCATGCGCTCCCGAATCCCGATAAATTTTTTCAAAACCGGATAAGCCTCCTCCCCGAAGCTCCAGATTTCATTGTCCGCTCCGGTCTTTTCCCTTACTTCCCCGGCCTTATTGACAATCGGGGTGAAGGGAAGCCTGCTGCCGTGAATCCGCATCACCGGGCAGAAAGTTCCAAACTGGAACCACCGGATAAGCAGTTCCCTGAAATTTTCGTCCTCCGTCACGCCGCCGTGAAAGCCGCCGATATCCGTAGTCCACCAGGGGATTCCTGCAAGCCCCATATGAAGTCCCGCGCATATCTGCTTCCGCAAATCCTCATAGGAGGAAAAAATATCACCCGACCATACCAGCGCGCCGTATTTCTGGCTCCCTACCCATGCGCACCTGATAAGGTTTACTATCTCTGACTGGCCGTTTGCTTTCTGCCCCTCATAGAAAAGCCTTGCGTATTCTCTGGGATAAATATTTCCTTTTTCCGCAACCGGCCCCGCATAATAGCGGTAATTTTCAAAATCATAGTCCCCAAGCTCCGGCTCGGCCACATCCAGCCAAAAAGTATGAATACCGAGGTCCGCGTAATTTTTCTTTATCTTTTCCCAGACATACTCCCTGGTTCTCGGATTAGTGGGGTCCATAAAAACATTATTGCTGTCAAAGAGCATCTGGACGTCAATACCCGCGTTTGTTTTTACCAAAAGTCCCTGCTGCTTCATCTCCCCGTAATTTTCACTCCGGGTATCCACCTGCGGCCATACGGAAACCATGGTCTCGATTCCCAGCTCATGGAGCCGCTCCACCATTTCCTTCGGATTAGGGAAATATTCCTCGTCAAACCGATAATCGCCGCACCGCAGCCAGTGAAAGTAGTCAATCACCAGAACGTCCAGGGGAATTTCCCTCTTTTTGTACTCCTCGGCAATTCTGATAACCTGTTCCTGATTATAATAGCGCAGCTTACACTGCCAGAAGCCCAGCCCGTATTCCGGCATCATCGGGACTTTCCCCGCCGCGTCCGCATAATGCTCTTCAATTTCCGCCGGCGTATCCCCTGCGGTAATCCAGTAATCCAACTGTCTTGTGCTCTCCGCCACCCACTCGGTGGTATTTAAGCCGAAATGCACCTCGCCGATTGCCGCATTGTGCCACAAAAAGCCGTACCCCAGACTGGAAACATAAAAAGGAACGCTGGCCTGGGAATTTCTGTGCGCCAGCTCCAGATTACATCCCTTTAAATTCATCTTTTCCTGCTGGTACTGCCCCATTCCGTAAATCTTTTCAAAAGGATTGGACTCAAAGGAAGCCTTCAGACGGAAGCCTCCCCCGGGCAGCGTTTTATAGTGGCGGGCTCTCTTGCAGAGCGCTCCCCCGTCGGAAATTTCTCTCAGCAGCACCTCGTTTTTCTGATTTAAAAAGGTAATCTGCAGGGCGTTTCCCCATGTCTGCACCTCCAATACCGCCTTGATTTTGCCGTTGGTAATGCTGGCCCGCCTTTCCTCAATCTTTATTTTGGGCGAAAGCGGCCGTGACGGAAGAAGCGCGATGCTTTCCTCCGAAATATCGGTAAGAATCCCTCCTCTTACCCTTAAACTGTCCTCTGTCCAGCCTTCAACTTTTACCGTCTCCCCGTTTTCCCGGAAAATTAAAGCGCCGTTTTTTTCCTCGAAATATTTCATGTGATTTCTCCCTGTCTGTTATTGATAATTTCATTATACAATCGCCTTCGGCAGAATGTAAAGCGTTAAAGAACGCCGCAAAACAGTATCGGCGCGCCGGGGTTGGCACTTTACTGTTTTACGGCGTCTTTCTTTTTTACTATGACTTTTTCAGTCTTACTACATTCCAGCTATGCTTTCCAAACACCGTAGTAAAACGTCCCTTTTCCATATGGGATGCGTTTCCGTAAACCGGCGTTACGCAGTCGGGATTACTTTCTGTGTTGACGGCCTTCATATCTTCATTTGTCAGGATAATATGCTCCGCAACCTTATAGTCCTCAAACTGCCGCAAATCGCAGCTTATCTCCAAATCCTCCTCCAGATTTTTATTTACGGCAAAAATGGTAAGCTCCTCTTCCTCCTCATTCCATACGCAGACACTGTCGAGGAAAGAAACCTCCCCGTAAGCCCTGCTCTCGTAAGAGGGAGCCTTTACCAGTGTATTTAAAACGGTTCCCCTTCCGAATACGCTGGTATGCATATAAGGATAAAAAATTGTCTGCCGCCATGCGCCGGTATCGGAAGTCATAATAGGCGCAATTACGTTTACAAGCTGTGCCAGACACGCTACTTTCACCCTGTCCGCATGGCGCAGCATGGTAATCAGCATACTTCCCACTAAAAGCGCGTCCTCAAAATTGTAAACGTCCTCCAACTGGTGAGGGGCCTGAACCCATTTTTCCAGCTTCTCGTCCGCCTCGTTGCTGTGATACCATACGTTCCACTCGTCAAAGGAAAGATTAATCTGCTTTTTGCTCCGCTTCTTTGCCTTCACGCAGTCCGCAATGGAAAGAACCGAGGAGATAAACTCGTCCATTCCCTTTGAATTGGCCAAAAACTCCGGCGTGTCATTGTCCCTGTTTCCGTAATACTGATGGAGGGAAAGGTAATCCACATGGTCGTAGCACTCGCTCAAAACCTCCTCCTCCCAGTATCCAAAGGTACTCATGGAAAGGGAAGAGCTTCCGCAGGCCACGGTCTCGATTTCAGGGTCCATAAATTTCATCAGCCGGCCGGTCTCCGCCGCAGCGCGCCCGTACTCCTTTGCCGTCTTGTGGCCCATCTGCCAGGGGCCGTCCATCTCATTGCCAAGGCACCAGAGCTTAATGTTATGAGGCTCCTCATAGCCGTGTTTTCTTCTCAGGTCGCTGTAAAAAGTGCCTTTCTTAAAGTTGCAGTACTCCAGTAAGTTCTTGGCGTCCTCCGGCCCTCTGGTTCCCAGATTCACCGCCATCATCACCTCCGAGCCCGCTTTCTTCGCCCAATCCGCAAATTCATTTAAGCCGAACTGGTTGGTTTCAATCACCTGCCATGCCAAATCTACCTTTGAGGGGCGCTCCTCTTTCGGTCCTACGCCGTCCTCCCAGTGATAGCCTGACACAAAATTTCCGCCCGGATAGCGCACAATGGGAACGCGCAGTTCCTTTACCAGCGCAAGCACATCCTTCCGCAGTCCCTGCTCGTCCGCAAAAGGGCTGTTTTCCTGATAGATTCCCTCATATACCGCCCGTCCCAAATGCTCGATAAAAGAGCCGAAGATTCTCTTGTCCACCTCCCCTGTGAGATAATATCTGTCCACAATAATTTCCGCTTTTTTCATTTTTATAACCATGCTCCTTTCCAAAGCCCGGAGACTTTTTGCGCAGCACCAATCTCCTGATTAAAAATTTTAATTTTCAATCTTTCCCTCTTTTCTGCGCTGTTTTACGCTCCGTAAGTCAGTAAGTTACGTTTATTATAAATCCGCAAGCATCTTTTTCCCATCTCATTTCCTCCGGTGTATTTGACTTTTCTTCCGGTCATGTGCTATCCTCAAAGCTGCAAGATTTCTTTCCGGGAGGCTCTTTATGTACAAGCTGAATTTCTGTGAATATAATCGTTCCAATCAGGACTATGACACCATTTTCCGCCCTTCGGGAAGCGGAGACTATCTTTTTCTCCTGTTGAAAGCCCCCATGAAGGTCTATCTGGATAACCGGCTTGTCATAACCCGGGAAAACGCCTGTATCCTTTATACCCCCGGCGCGCCCCAGCACTACCAGGCCGTGCGGCGGTTTTATAACAGTTATCTTCACTTTTCTTCCGATGAAAATCCCGCTCTGCGGTTTTGCCTCCCTGAAAACGCCGTTTTTTATCCGGAATGCGTAAGCCGGATTGATTCCTGCATTTCCCGGCTCCAGAGCGAGTATTTTTCACCCCTCCCTTATCAGGAGGAGGCCGTCCATTCCCTGATTACCATGCTTTTTCTTTCCATTGCCCGCAGCCTGACCAAGGAGTCCGTCCGGAAAGAAGACACAGGAAATCTCTATCCCTTATTCCAGAGCCTGCGCCTTGAAATGCTCTCCGAATGTGGACAGGACTGGAATGTGGAGAGGCTCTGTAAATGCATCAATCTGGAAAAAAGCCAGCTTTACGCTTACTACCGCAGCTTTTTTTCCTCCACCCCGAAAAATGATTTGCTCCGGGCCCGTCTGGAAAAAGCAAAAAACCTGCTGAGCAACGAAGCCCTGCAGGTTAAAGAAGTAGCTCAGCTTTGCGGTTTTCATAATCAGGCGCATTTTTCCCGGTATTTTAAGGCGTACTGTGGGTGCGCCCCGGGAGAGTATGCCCGCAGGCGCCTTTATTGAATTACCCGAATTTTTATGATAAGATAAGGCAACAGCATAACGTCCTTTAAAAGCAGGGACGATATCCTCACGCTTCTTATCCATCTGGGTTATTTAGCCTATGACGAAACCGTTAAAGCCGCTTTCATACCAAATGAGGAGGTTCGCATTGAATTTGTTCGCGCCGTCAGAAACAGCGGGCGTCCCGAACTTTTTAAACTGCTGAGCACATCAGACGAACTGCTGGAAGCCGCCTTTCGCATGGATGAAGATACCGTTGCGCAAAAAGTACAGGAAATCCACAGCGAATATACCGCTCCCATTTTCTATAACGATGAGCAGGCTCTGCGGATGGTTTTAATGATTGCCTGTATTGGCAGAACTGACGATTACCGTATTTACCAGGAACTGCCAGCCGGCACAGGCTATGCGGATATTGTCTTACAGCCAAAAAACAATACCTATCCTCCGGTTATTATTGAGCTGAAATGGAACAAAAATGCCGGCGGCGCAATCTCTCAAATAAAAGAGCAGAATTATATACAGGGTATCGACAGTCATACAGGGGAAATAATGCTGGTCGGCATCAATTATGATAAAACCACCAAGCTTCATACCTGTAAAATAGAAAAATTTATAAAATAAGAATAAAACGGAAAGGAACTCCCTCCCATGCACATCATCCTACACCAGCCTGAAATCCCCGCCAACACGGGCAACATCGGCAGAACCTGTGTCGCCACCGGCACAAGCCTTCATTTGATTGAACCTCTTGGCTTCCGCCTGACCGAAAAAGATTTGCGGCGGGCCGGAATGGATTACTGGAAGCATCTTGACGTGACCCGTTATGTGAATTTTGACGAGTTTAAGACCATGCACCCGGGCGCGAAAATATGGATGGCAACCACGAAAGCAAAGCGTCTCTACACGGACGCCGCCTTCGGCCCCGACGATTTTATCATGTTCGGAAAGGAAAGCGCAGGTATCCCTGAAGAAATTCTGGTGGAGTACGAGGAAACCTGTATCCGCATTCCCATGCTTTCGCAAATCCGCTCCCTGAATCTGTCCAACTCCGTGGCTGTCGTTCTCTATGAGGCCCTCCGCCAGCAGAATTTCGCGCAGATGCAGCTCACCGGCGAATTACACCGCCTGCACTGGAAATAAATATTTCTGAACTTACCCCCATAAATTCTCTCCTCTTTGTCCGTATCTATAGTAAATATAAGGAGGAATTTGCCATGAAAAAATTTTATTTTTTATTAGCCACCACTCTTTTAACCGCCGGTCTCACCGGCTGCGGCAGCTCGCGCACAGGCAGCCAGTCCGCACAGGATTTACCCTCTTCAAAAGGTTCCGGCTCCCAGCCGGCCCCGGAGGTTTCCTCCGCGCCGTCCCAGGCATCCGGCCTCTCCACCGGCGGTTACGTCGTAAACTCCATCACCGTAAACAGCAGTGAAAAAGTAACCGTAGTTCCCGACATTGCGGAAATCGTCTACTCTGTCCGCACGGAAGCCAATGAAGCGGCCGACTGCCAGCAGCAAAATTCCGCGGCGGTCAGCCAGGTAATTGGACTTTTAACTTCCTTAAACGTTTCGGAAACTTCCATTAAGACGTCGGATTACCGCATGAATCCGGTCTATGATTACAGCAATAACAGGAGCAGGGTTGTGGGATATGAAGCCCTTACCAGCCTTACCGTTTCGGATTTGCCCATTGACGGTCTGGAGCAGCTTCTTTCCCAGTCGGTTTCCACAGGCGTCAATACTATCCAGTCCATCACCTATAAGGCCAGCAGGTACGACGAAAGCTATCAGGCGGCTCTTGCGGCAGCCGTAAAAACCGCCCGCCAGAAAGCCCAGGTCTTAGCGGACGCGGCCGGATGTCAGGTGGGCCCCGTCATTAATATTAAGGAAACGGGCGGCTATACGGAAGAGCGCTACAATGATTCCGCCCTTACAAACCAGTACCGCTCCGCCGCCAAAATGATGGCGGAGGAGGATTCTGCCGGCAGTATTATGCCCGGCGAAATCCAGGTGGAGGCATGTATTGTGGTGGAATACGCGCTGACTGCGCCTTAGGAATCGATACGGTTCTTGCTCTGCGGTCATCCGGCTTTCTCTTTACAGTTCTTCCTGTAAGCGGAAGCCGTCTGGCCGCAGCTTTTTAAAAAGCATTGGGCGAAATAGCTCTGGGAGGAAAAACCGCAGTAACGCGCCACCTCCGTAATGCTGTAGTCCGTATTCGCCAGCATCCCCTTGCTGGCTTTGATTCGAGTCTCGCACAGATAACGGATTGGCGAGCATCCGCAGTGCAGCGTAAACGCATGCGCCATATAATATTTATTCAGGTGGGAAAACTCCGCAAGGGAATCCAGTGTGATGTTCTGTGTATAATTGGCCTCAATATACCGCTTGATTTTAATACATTCCTTGTTAATCTGTATATGAGGCGCCTCCTCAAAAGCAAAGTTAATACGCCTTACCAGCTTGATAATCAGTATTTCCAGAAGATTCTGACAGACAATCTCGCAGTCTCTGTTTCTTTCTTCCATTTCATTTAACATGGCGGTCATTAAAAATAACAGGCCGTTCTGGTCATCCCCGCATTTAAAAAGAATACAGTCTTTATTTCCCTGATAAGAAAAACTGCAGCCCTCCATACCGATGCTCACATACTCCAGCGGCATAGCCGCAGAGGAAATTTCCGTATGTGATATGCCGGCGTTGACAATCACGAAATCGTCCTTCTCAATCGAATATTCTTCCTCCTCAAACAAAAAACTGCCGGAGCCGTCTTTCACATAGAACAGTTCGGCAAAAGGATGAATGTGGGGCTGGCTTGGCCAGTCATTTTCATATTTGGAATGCGTAATATAAAGAAGCTTATTCTGTACTGCCTCTCTGTCGGCGCGGGGCAGCGGATAAATGGAAGTCCCCATATGGTTTATCTCCTATTTTAAATACGGAAAACATAAGGCCCAAAACTGAAACGTTTTTGTATTAATAATCTTAACATGTATAAAACGGGAAAACAAGATATATAAATGTTATATTTCTGCAACATATGCAAAAAATGTTATTATCCTGCCGGCTCCCCAAAAGCAAGATATATAAAAAAGAGCGCAAGATATGGGATTGTTAATAATTCTTTAAAACGATATACTTATACCATAAAAAGAGCGGTATTAACCGCCGGAAAAAGGAGGATTATAAATGAAAAAGAAACTTATCAGTTTACTGGTAACGACAGCTATGGCAGCTACTCTGCTTGCAGGCTGCGGAAATACCGAAAAGCCCGCTGAAGACAGCGCTCCTGCCGAGACAGAAGCTTCCACCGAGGACGAGGCTCCCGCTGAGGATGCAGCTCCCTCTGAAACCGAAGATTCTGCTGACGAAGCAGCTCCCGCTGATGGTGCAGCTAACTATGATGGCGTTACCCTGACAATGTGGTCCATGTGGGCAAACACCGAGCCTCAGGGCAAGGTTCTTCAGGAAGCGGCAGACGCTTTCTCCGCACAGACTGGTGCAACCGTTAATATTGAGTGGAAGGGCAGAGACATTAAGACAATTATCGTAACAGCCCTTGAAGCAAACGAAAATGTTGATATCTTCGAAGAAGATTATCAGAGAATAGCAAGTACATATTCCCAGTACTGCCTTGATGTTACAGACATGGCAGAAGCTGCAGGTTACGGCGATATCGGTTTCCAGTGTTTCGTTGACCAGCAGAAAGAATGGGCCGGCGCTTTCAACAGTATTGCAGAGCAGCCTCAGGTAGGCGGTATCTTCTATAACAAAGATATCTTTGACGCAGCCGGAATTACCACTCTTCCTACAACATGGGACGAGTTCCTGGCAGCCTGCCAGGCAATGGTAGACGCTGGTTACGAGCCTATGGCGCTTGACGATGCTTACGCTGATTTCTCTCTTGGATATCACTTATCCAGACACGTTGGCCAGGATGTTCTTGGCGAGTTGTCAGTAAACGGCGGCTGGAGCGAGAACGAGAAGATTATCAAAGGCGCTCAGGAGCTGATTGACTTCGTTAACGCCGGTTACCTTGAGAGCGGCGCACCGGGCGCATTCCCTGAGAGCCAGAACAAGATTGGTCTCACGGAAAAGGTTGCAATGATTGTATGTGCCAACTATGTATGTGCAGAGGTAAACAACAACACAGGTTCCAACATTAACTGGGGTCTGATGAACTATCCTGCAGTTGACGGCGGCGCTGATTCTTCCAACGCTTACGCTGGCGCTAACTCCCTTGCAATTTCCAAGAACTGCGCAAATCCTCAGGCAGCATTTGATTTCATCATGTTCCTGACAAGCGGTGAGTTCGACCAGAAGATGGCCGACGGCGCTTCCCAGATTCCTGCAGATTCCAGAAATACCGCTCCTGCAATTATGAACGGTACTGTTGAAACTCTGCTTGCTACACAGGCTCCCCTTAAGTGGAACATGGGCCTTTCCGATAACTCCGACCTTGGTCCTCAGTTCAAGGATGTAGCAATTAAGTTATTCGAAGGTGGATTCAAGACAGGTGAAGAATTTGCAGCAGCTATGGATGCTCTGTACTAAATTCTAACAAAAAATAAATAAACTTTTACAAATAAGGTGGCACTATTGTGGTGCCGCCTTATTTTAACGAGAGGGGTGACAGGAAAATGAAAAAAAATCGCGGTATGATTTTAGCTTTTTCATTACCATTGACTTTTTCCTTAATTATAATGTATTTATATCCTGTGGCAAGAACCGTTCTTATGAGCTTCTTTAAGATTGAGAGCGTTACTTCCAGCATGTCCACATGGTCTTTCTACGGGGTGGGGAACTATGCAAAAATCTTCGGCTCTCCTACTTTCCAGGGTTCCATGAAAAACATGGGGTTAATATGGCTGGTCGGCGGTATTATCACTTTGTTTTTTGCCCTTTTGTTTGCGGTAATCCTGACAAGCGGCGTCCGCTTCAAAAAATTCTTCCGCGCGGCAATTTATCTGCCTAACGTAATCAGCGCCGTTGCGCTGGCAACCATGTGGGTTCAGTATGTATACAGCAACGATTACGGTATGCTGAACAAAGTGTTGGAATTTTTCGGTCTGGACGGCGTAAAATGGCTTTCCAGCGATAACAAATTCTGGGCAATGCTCCTTGCGTATATGTTTGGCGCGGTAGGTTATTATATGCTGATTTTCATCAGCGGCATCGAGAGGATTCCGGCCGATTTATATGAGGCGGCTACCATAGACGGCGCCAATAAGGTGCAGCAGTTCTTCAAAATGACCCTTCCTCTCTTAAAGGGTATTATCAAGACAAATATTACTTTCTACAGCGTACATACAACGGCATTCTTCCTTTGGACGAAAATGTTTTCTCCTGTCAATACGGAAGCTTCCACGATTGTGCCTGTTGTGTATTTGTATGATACGGTTTTTGGCTCCATGGGAAATACAGGCCGTGACGCCGGAGCCGGCGCTGCAGTCGGCGTTGTTCTGACATTGATTATCATCCTTGTTTACTTTGTAATGAACAAAGTATTAAAAGATGACGATTTGGAATTTTAAGGAGGTGTAAAAAATGGCCAGAAGTAAAAAAGAAAAAAACTTTAAACAGCCCTGGAACTGGTCCAGGGAATTACGGCTTTTGCCCGGTTACCTTATTGTTCTGATTTGGATAGGGTTTACGGCGACCTTCCTTTGCTGGATTCTGGGAGCCAGCTTTTCAACCGCAAAAGAAATTTTCTCAGGCAAAGTATTTGCTTTCGAGTCTGGTTTCCACTGGGAAAACTATATAAATGCATGGCAGTCTCAGAACGTTGCAAAGTTCTTCGGAAACTCCCTGCTGTATGCAGTGACAGCCTGTATCGGCACGCTTCTGATTTCCGCGCCGGGCGCATACGTTTTGTCCCGTTTTGATTTCTTTGCAAACAAATCCCTGAAGTCCAGCCTGATTATTGCAATGAGCGTTCCCGCGGTTATGATTATCATGCCTATTTTTTCACTGACGACGCAGCTTGGCATTAAGGGAAGAATTTTGCTGATTCTTTTATACATCCTTATGCATGTTCCGTCTACCACGACATACCTGCTGAATTTCTTTGCGACGCTGTCCAAAACCTATGAAGAGGCGGCGGCCATAGACGGATGCCCTCCGGGAAAAACTTTCTGGGTAATTATGCTTCCTCTCGTTCAGCCGGCTATTATTACGGTTACTATTTTCAATTTCCTGGGCGTATGGAACGAATTTTTCATGGCTTTGATTTTTGCAAGCTCTGCGGAGATGACTCCGGTCGGCGTTGGACTGCTTCAGATTGTAAACGCGATGAAGTACACCGGCGACTACGGCGGATTGTTCGCGGCAGTTGTTATCGTATTCCTGCCCACTTTCCTGCTTTACATTTTCCTGTCTGAGAAGATTATAGCAGGCGTTACAGGCGGCGGCATCAAAGGTTAAAACAGGAGGAACTTTAAAATGAGCAAAACGAACGGCCGGGTTACTATTCCTACAGACGTGGACGTTATTCCGCAAACTCTGGAATTGTCCAGACGCTGGGGCGCGGACGCAGTGCGCGACTGCGACGGCACGGATTTTCCCGTTGAATTAAAAGACGCGGGTATGAAGGTATATTCCACGTATTACACCACAAGAAAAGACAACGCATGGGCAAAGGCCAATCCCGACGAAATCCAGCAAATGTACGTGATGACGCCTTTTTACACGGCAACGGGAGACACCTTAAGCATCCGGCTGATGAAAGGTCTCTATCCCGATATGTTGACGCCCAACAACAGAGACGATATCAGACGCTGGTGGGAAGTCATTGACAGAACCACAGGGGAAGTTGTTCCCACCACAGACTGGTCCTACGACGAGTCCAAAGGAGAGGTCACGGTCAAAACCGTGCCTTTCCACGACTACACCGTAAGCTTTCTTGCTTACATTATGTGGGACCCCGTACATATGTACAATGCTGTAATCAATGACTGGAAAGATGTGGAGCATCAGATTACTTTTGATGTGAGACAGCCCAAAACCCACGCTTATACAATGGAACGCCTGCGTAAGTTTATTGAGGAACATCCTTATGTAAACGTACTGCGTTTTACCACATTTTTCCACCAGTTTACGCTGATATTCGACGAACTGGCGAGAGAAAAATATGTGGACTGGTATGGCTATTCCGCTTCCGTAAGCCCTTATATTCTGGAACAGTTTGAGCGTGAAGCCGGATATCCTTTCCGCCCCGAATATATTATTGACCAGGGCTATTATAACGGCCAGTACCGCATTCCCTCAAAGGAATTTCAGGATTTCCAGGCTTTCCAGAGAAGGGAAGTAAAAAAGATTGTTAAGGAAATGGTGGATATCACCCATGAATACGGCAGAGAAGCCATGATGTTCTTAGGGGACCACTGGATTGGCACAGAGCCTTTTATGGAAGAATTTAAAGAGATGGGACTGGACGCCATTGTAGGCAGTGTTGGAAACGGCTCTACTCTGCGCCTGATTAGCGATATAGAAGGCGTATCCTACAGGGAGGGAAGGCTTCTGCCGTACTTCTTCCCGGATACCTTCCACGAGGGCGGAGAGCCCGTAAAAGAAGCAAAGGTCAACTGGGTCACTGCCAGACGCGCCATCCTCCGCAAACCCATCGACCGCATCGGCTATGGAGGTTACTTAAAGCTGACGCTGGATTTCCCGGAATTTCTGGACTATGTGGAATCTGTCTGCAATGAGTTCCGTGAGCTTTATGATAACATCAAAGGCTGCGTACCCTACTGTGTGAAAAAGGTTGCCGTGCTGAACTGCTGGGGAAAGATGCGCGCGTGGGGATGCCATATGGTGCATCACGCTATTTATTTCAAGCAGAATTATTCTTATGCCGGCGTGATAGAAGCCCTTTCCGGCGCGCCCTTTGACGTGCAGTTTATCAGTTTTACCGATTTGAAGGAAAATCCCGATATACTGAAGGGAATCGATGTGCTCATCAACGTGGGCGACGCAGATACCGCCCATACAGGCGGAGAGTGGTGGTGCGATTCGGAAATTTCCTCCGCAGTGAAGAAGTTTGTGTATGAGGGCGGCGGAATTATCGGTATCGGAGAACCCTGTGCCCATCAGGCAAACGGGCATTTCTTCCAGCTTTTCAATGTATTCGGCGTAGAGGAAGAACGTGGTTTTACCCTGGGATACGATAAATACAACCATGAAGTCCACAGCCACTTTATTACCGAAGACGTAAAAGGCGAAATAGATTTCGGGGAAGGAAAGAAGAATATCTACGCCTTAGAAGGCGCTGCTATCCTTGCCGCAACGGGCGAAACCCCCGGAGCGCAGGAGGTTCAGCTTGCAGTGAACAGCTTCGGCAGCGGGCGGGCGGTCTACATCAGCGGACTTCCCTACAGCTTTGAAAACAGCCGGCTTTTGTACCGTGCAATCCTCTGGAGTACCGGCGACGAGGCAAATCTGCATCAGTGGTTTTCAAGCAACTACAATGTAGACGTCCACGCTTACCCGGAAAACGGAAAATACTGCGTGGTAAACAATACCTATGAGCCGCAGAGCACCGTTGTTTATAAGGGAAACGGAGAAAGCTTTGAGCTGAATCTGGATGAGAATCAGATTATCTGGTATGAAATAGACTGATACCGGACAGATTAAAATAAGGCAGACATCTTTTAACAGGTGCCTGCCTTTTATTTATCCGCTTTGTACCTGATACCGACGCCTTACTTCCCGGCTTCAACGCATTCCACCAACGGCCTGATATACTCCTTATCGGATATATCGTAAGATTTTGCAATCATCTCCTCAAATTGCCTGTCCATTTCATCCTTATCTTTTTTCTTTTTCATCTTTCTTTTCATTATGCCTGCAAAGGTTTTCATTAATATTTTTTCCATAAACGGCATTCTCTCATACCACAGTCCGCCCTGCATATAAAAGTGGGGAAAATCAGAGAGCTCCGCCCCGGTGAGGTTATTTCTCCACATTTCTTCTATTGTGCTTTCCGCTATATTCGGCATAGCGCCGGTGGCAAAAACAATGAATCGTGAGGCTTTACTGTTTCCATAGAGCTCCTTTGCCTTTTTCAGGCCGTCAACCGTCCCGGCATGCATTCTGCCGCCAAATATTACCGTATCAAAGCCCGACATTCTTTCGGCCGTAACTTCCTTTAAATCCATAAGCGCGCAGTTATTATCCTTATTCAGGGAGCCTGCTATCATTTCCGCATAGTCTCTGGTAAAACCCGTTACGCTTTTATATGTTATCAATATGTCAGCCTTCATTCCCTTCCTCCTTCAGTTCCCTCTGCGGCTAAACAAAACCCAAACCACAAAATAAACGGCTTCATTCCCTATAAGGAATTTTGAAAATTTCATCCTGCCAGGGCCGCCCCAGATAACGGATTTCCTCTCCGTTTCTGACAATCTTGTCGTTTCCGCAATTCGCATGGCCAATGATTGCGGAAGAAATCCCGGCCTCTTCCAGCGCGCTTACAAGCCCCGCTCCGTCCCCAGTCACCATGAGCAGCGCGCCGCCAGAGAGCATCTCATAAGGATTTAAGCCAAAGAACTCGCATACCTCAATGGTTTCCTGCTTCACCGGAATCTTTTTCAAATCCACGTCAAATCCCATACCTGTTTTTTGGGACAATTCCCATAACGCGCCAAAAACGCCGCCATATCTTACATCGTGCATTGCAAAGACGCCAAACGAAAGAGCCGTCTCCGCCTCTATCGCCACGGATAAATACTTCTCCTGAGCCTTGGCCTCGTTAACAAGCCTTACCGGATATCTCTCCAGAAGTTCTTTTTCCTTTTCCTTTGCGAGAATACAGGTTCCCTCCAGAGAAATCCACTTGCTCATAACAATGTCACGCCTTGGGTGACATTCTCCCGCTTCCGGCATTTGTTCTGACAGCCGGTCTGCCGTTCCTATTACCGTAGCCGTGACGACAGGACATTTTACGTTGCCGCTGACTTCCGTATGGCCGCCTGCAATCTGAATTTTCAAATCACGGCAGCAACGCTCCGCCTCTCCCACCAGCGTTTTAAGCTGGCTCTCCTCCGTCTCCTCGGGCAAAGTGACAGACAACATGACCGATACCGGCCTGCCGCCGCCTGCCGCGACGTTATTCGCCGCCGCCATAACCGCCAGATAAGCCGCATTTCTAACCGGCAACGCGACCGTCTGTGTGGAAACAGCCGTTGCCGTTGCCGCTGCTCCTTCCTCCCGGTCAAACGCATCCCTGCTGCTTTGCAGTGCCAAAAAGGCGCAGTCCTCGCCAACGCCTGCGCCTTTTAACACTTCTTCCCTATGCTGCTTTATCTGTCCTAACACGGAACGCTTTAAAATGGTTTCCGACAGCTTTCCTGTTTTCATAATCATCCCTCCGGCGCTGCTTCCGCAGGCTGTTCCGGTGCCGGGGCCGCTTCTGCCGGCGGCGCCTCGGGCGGAGTTCCTTCTGCCGGAGCGCCCTCCGGGGGTGCTGTCTCCAACGGAGGAGGCGGCGCTTCTCCGGTACTGAGGGCGGCGGCTACGCTTTTTACATAGTCAATGCTGTTGGTGCCGATTGCTTCCATCATCTGGTTATAAATATTGGGGTCCTCGGTCGCAACGCCCACTGTAGCCGTCCGGGGAGCCATCTTGTAAGAACTGGAATTAATCTGTTCCCGGCTCACTTCCTGCCCGTTTTCCGTCACAACCTTCCAGAGGTTCGCCCGATAACCTATATGAGCGGACTGAACCGAAACAGAGCCTACCGGCAGGGAAGGATTCGGATAAATCACTTCCGTATCCGGATGGGTCTGGCTGATAACCTCGCTCTCATAGCGAACCTGACGGCCACTGTCCCTGGTTTCCATGCCGTATATGGTAAAGGTGATATTTTTATCGTCCGTGGTAATCCCTTCGATATAAATGGGAGCTCCCGTATTATTGATGAATTTAAAATCCTTTCCGGCGGATTCCGCAATCGCCGCATCGGCGGAAGGGCTTACATAAGTAACTATCATGGAATGATTGTGCCTCTCCGTGACCTCAAGCTCCGACAAAAGCACCGCGTTGTAAAGCGTTGTGGATACCTGGCAGATACCGCCCCCCAGGCTGTCTACCACCTGGCCGTTCAGGTAGGAGGCCGCCATATAGTAACCGTTTGCCTCCGTAAACGGCGACACAGCCTCGTAGGTGGAAAACTCATCTCCGGGGTAAACCGTTGCCCCGTTAATCAACGCGCACCCGTTACGCACATTGGCGCTTCTGGGCGGCCCTGAAGTCCGAAAGCTGGTAGTAAAGGTGCCAAGCACATCCTTCACCTTGGCAAGTTCTTCCTCTTCCCCGCGGGGTTCGTCCACAATAACCTCCAACTGGAGGGAAGCGTCCTCCCGGTTCCATTCGCTGCCGAAAAATTCACTGATAAGCGTCTCGGACGCCGCCTCGTCAACTATCAGCCCCGTCTGTCCCGGATTTACCACAAAGCCGCCGCCGTTCCTGCTAAGAGTGGCGTCCGCTGCCGCCACGTTAAATACCGCGCACTGCTCCGTGAGAATGGTTTTCACCAGTTCCTTATCCACCGCCAGCTCCAAATCAAACACCATATTTTCATATTGGAGGTCCTTGGCCGCCTTATACCGCTGTACGACATTGCCGCTCTGGCCGATTTTGGCCGCTTCCTCCACAACCGTCGGATTATTCCAGCTAAGCCCCACGTCCGCCGGGGTAATCTCAACGGAATTGCCGTCCATAATTGTCAGCGTAATGACTTTGTCCGAAAGGCTGTCAACATAGTTTTCCACCATCGCCTTTGCGTCGCTGACCGTCATTCCGCCTAAAGACATATCCTCAATGTAAATGCCGGACAAGATTACATCTTCTTCCTGCGCCTTAACCTGCATTCCCCAAATACCGGCCAGCATGGCTGCCGCCAGAAAGCAGGAAGCCCCTTTAAAAAAATTCTTCATACCTTTCCTCATTTCCCCGCTTACCATTTGCCTTAAATCATAAAAGATGCTATAGTTGGTATTATCATGGCAAGTATCAGTAAAATAATAATAACTCCTGATATAACTTTTTTGCTTTTTTTATTATAAAAATTAAACAT
>CAJTMZ010000006.1:0-28827 GCA_910577445.1 uncultured Lachnospiraceae bacterium
TCGCCTGTGGGGGTTTTTGACTCCGGGATAGGGGGGCTTACGGTGGCAAGGGAAATCATGCGCCAAATCCCCAATGAAAAAATTATTTATTTTGGAGATACCGCGAGGGTTCCCTACGGCAGCAAGTCCAGGGAAACCATTACAAGATATTCCCGCCAGATTGTGCGTTTTCTGCAGGCCCGGGAGGTAAAGGTGATTGTTGCGGCCTGCAATACCGCCAGCGCCTTTGCTTTGGACGAAATAGAAAGGGAAACGGATATTCCCATAATCGGGGTGATAAAGCCGGGCGCGAGAGTGGCGGCGGCGGTTACGGAAAACGGGAGAATAGGCGTGATAGGAACCGAGGGAACGATTGACAGCAGCATTTATTCCCAGTACATAAAAAAAATCAAACCGGAGGCAGCCGTTACGGGCAAGGCGTGTCCCCTGTTTGTGCCTCTTGTGGAGGAGGGATTGTGGGAAGACCCTGTGACCGATGAAATTGCCAAAAGGTATCTTACGGAGCTGCTCGATATCGGAATCGACACGCTGATATTAGGCTGCACCCATTATCCTCTGATTCGCTCCACGGTGGGAAGGATTATGGGAGAGAGCGTTTCGCTGGTAAACCCCGCCTATGAGACTGCGAGAGAACTTAAAAGGCTGTTGGGAGAAAAAGGAATGTTAAACGACGAGGCGGCGAGGCTGGGAGATAACCGGTACCGCTTTTATGTCAGCGACGCGGCGGATAAATTCAAACGGTTTGCCAATTCCATTATCAAATACGGGATTTTATCCGCGGAAATCATAAACATAGAGGAATATTAGCGTGCAAAATGTGCGGGATACGGCACAGAAAACCGGCGTCTTACCAATCAGGCGCCGAACTGAACGGAGGAAAATTATGACGAAAGACATTCTCCTGTCCCTGAAGGGCCTTCAGATGGAATATGCGGAGGATTCAGACGCAGTGGAAACAATAACGCCGGCCAGTTATTACCGGAAGGGCGGCAGCCATTACATAGTTTATGACGAAATGACGGAGGGGTTTACGGAAACCACCCGGAATATTATCAGGTTTCAGGATTCCTACCTTGAGGTGTTTAAGAGAGGGCTTATCAATGTCCGCATGGTCTTTGAGAAAAGCAAAAAAAATATCACCAGCTATCAGACGCCTTTCGGGAATATTTTAATCGGGGTTGACACGGAATCCGTGCAGATAAACGAAAAGGAAAATCAGATAAGCGTACTGGTGGATTACACTCTGGAGGCGAATTATCAGTATCTGGCGGATTGCCGGATAGAGATGGAGCTTCACCCGAGAAAGGACGGAATCAGCCTGGCATAGCGAAGAGCAGGAATAAACGCTGTCATGCTCTGCGAGTCAGATAATTGTTAATAAAAAGAGGGCAGTACGCTTTGCGGACTGCCCGTTGTTTGTAAAAGTTGCGGCTGTTATTTCAGCGGTTTCGCACCGGTCTTTTCCTGTGCTTTCTCGAGGGCTCTCCTGAAGAAGCCTTTTTTCTTTGCGGGAGCCTGGGGCGCTTTGCCGTGGAGCCCTTTTACGCCTGTGATATAAATGCCGCTGACAACGGCTTTTACTTCTTTCTTTACGGGAACGGAATCAAAGATTTTTTCGTCGCAAACAAGGGACATAATCTGGGGGCCAATCTTGGCTTTCACAATCGGAAGTTTGGATCCCCGAAGGAGCTTCGGCGTCTGGGACAGAACCATGGGCGGCAGCCCGGCGTCTTTTATTTTCATCCTCTTTTTGTCGATAACCAGCATGGAAACAGTCTGCTTCATTGCTTCAATCTGTTCCTGCTGCTGGGTCTGGCGTTTCTGGGCCTTTTTTCCGAGAAAATAAAGTACGACGATGACAATGGCCAAAACTGCCAGAGTAACTAATGTAATGATAAGTGCTGTATTCACAATGAACCTCCTGCCGCTTTGCGGTGCGCCGGATATACGGCATATTTCTAAATAATTTTATCATTTTTGGGAGAAATAGGCAAGAGGTTTCATTGAACTTAAATCCGGTTTGGTATATAATTAGTTTTCGAGGGGTGCCATATCATTATGAGAAAAGGAGACCAGGACATTTTATGAAGTTTTTAAAAGGAAAAAGGTTTTTGGCGGCGGTGACGCCGATAGCGCTGGCATTTGGCTTAACGGCATGCGGCGGAAAGGATACCGGCGAGATGCGGTATATGACGGATTTTAAGGCCGAAGATTATGTGCTTTTAGGAGAATATAAGGGAATAGAGGTAGCGGTGGAATCGCCGGAGGTATCCGACGATTATCTTGAGAGCGCGCTCAGTTATATGATGATGGAAGCCGCGGAATATGTGCCGGTTACGGGGCGCAGCGTGGAAAACGGCGATAGGGTGATTATTGATTTTGAGGGAAAGCAGGACGGCGTGGCCTTTGCGGGCGGCACTGCCAGCGGGTATGAGCTTACCATTGGTTCCGGGCAGTTTATAGCCGGCTTTGAAGACGGCGTGATTGGAATGGAAATCGGGGAGACAAAGGACCTTGATTTGAAGTTTCCCGACCCCTATGAGCCCAATCCGGATTTATCCGGGGCGCCCGTGGTATTTACCGTTACGCTGCATGAAATCAGCGAGCCCAAGGTCCCGGAGCTTACGGACGAATATGTGGCGGGGCTTGGGCTTACGGACTGCAGTACCGTATCCGAATATAAGGATTATGTCCGGGAGAGGCTTTTTGAGCAGAGACAGGCAAATTTTGAGGTGGAGAGAGAAAACGCGGCTGTGGAGGCGCTGGAAAGCAGCAGCAGTTTCGAGGAGCCGCCGGAGGGAATGGTGAACCGGATTTACGATATTCTTCTTAGCAATGCGGAAGCCTATGCCGGCATGTACCAGACGGAGGTTGGCGATTATGTGGCCGGGGTTTACGGCGGAGCGGCGGAGGATTATCAGGATACGCTGCGGGAGCAGGCACAGATAATAACCAGACGCTATATTATGCTTGCGGCTGTTGCCGATAAGGAAGATATAACAGTGACGGACGAGGAGCTTGAGGAAAATATTACCGGCGAGAATGTGGACAGGGAGGCTCTTAAGGAATCTCTCCTTGTGCAGAAGGCGGCCGGGTTTCTGGGAGAAAACGCCGTGGTGTCCGGGACGTAACTGCTGAAAGAACAGAAAGCGGGCATGGACGGCGGGCGATGCAGAGAGGATTGCAGGCTGTCTGTGGCGCAGGCTGCGGCGGCGGGAAGAGTGAGAGATAACGGGATGAAAAAACAGAAGTTCAGATTTTTGGCGATATTGCTGTCATGTATTATGCTGCTTTTGTCGGCGGAGCCGGCGCTTGCGACCTCTGTTTCCGATTTGGAAAAGCAGAAAAAAGAACTGGAGCAGCAGAAAAAAGAGGCGGACGCCAAAAAAAAGCAGGAGCAGCAAAAATACGACAATGCAGCCGGAGTGGCGGACGCTATCCAGGGGGAAGTGGACGAGGTGGCGGGAGAAATCGACGAAATTGACGCCGCCCTCGTGGAAACCATAGCCAGCGTGGAAATCATCGAGGAAGAGATTGAAGAAAAGGAAGCGCAGATAGAGGAAACCACAGGGGAATATGAGGAAGCGATAGCAACGGAGCAGGAGCAGTATGAAGCCATGAAGCTCCGCATCAAGTTTATGTATGAAAAAGGAGATTCCACTTATCTGGAAATCCTTCTGACCAGCCAGAGCTTTGCCGATATGATGAATAAGGTGGAGTATGTGGAAAAGCTCTACGAGTATGACCGGAACCTTCTGGAGGAATATCAGGCCGCCCGGGAAATGGTGGAGGCGCTGAAGGAGAAACTTGAGGAAGAAAGAGCCGAACTGGAAGCCCAGGAACACGAACTGATGGAGGAAAAGGAAAGTCTGGAAATCATTCTGGCGGAAAAGAAAACGCTTTATGAGGATTACGAGGCCCAGCTTAGCCGGGCCAGACAGGAAGCGGCGGTATATAAGGCCAATATCAGGAAGCAGAACGATGAAATCAAAAGACTGACGGCTGCGGCGCAGGAAAAGCAGTCCCAGATTGACGAGGCGAAAAGACTGGAGGAGGAAGCAAGGAAAGCGCAGGAACTGGCTCTTCAGCGGCAGGGGGAAGAGGAGGCCCGGCAAAATTCGGGCGGCGGCGATTCGGAGAGCTCTTCCGATAGTTCTTCCGGCAGCTCGTCCAAGACCTATGCTTCGGCGTCCAATTACTCGGGTTCCGGCAGCAAAGGGCAGCAGATTGCCAATTATGCCTGCCAGTTTATCGGTAATCCCTATGTGCCCGGCGGGACAAGCCTGACGGAGGGTGCGGACTGCTCCGGTTTTGTTTGGAGAGTTTATAAGGATTTCGGCTACAGTCTGCCCAGAACCTCCTATTCCATGAGAAGTTCCGGCACCGGGGTTTCCTATTCGGAGGCGCAGCCGGGGGACGTCGTATGCTATGCGGGGCATGTGGGCATTTATATAGGCGGCGGACAGATTGTTCATGCCAGCACTCAGAAGACGGGGATTAAGATTACCCACGCCACTTACAAGGAAATTCTTTCCGTGCGGAGAATCGTATAGATGGAGAGGGACGGAAGCTGCCGGGAAGCAGGGAAAACGAAGGCCGGAAATTATTCGGAGGCATAAAAAAGCGCAAATCGGAAGCTGCCGGAATGAATGGAAAAGCGTGAAACAGAAATCATATAACGGAAATGAGGAAAAATATGTCGGATTTTGATGAAAAGGATAAGAAGGAGCTGGAAAATACGGACGGAAAGTCCGAAAAGCCAGGGGATAAAAAGCCCGGTGAGGGCGAAAAGAAAGAAAGCGATTACGAGGACGTCTGCTTTATGTGCCGCCGTCCTGAGAGCAAGGCCGGAAAAATGTTCAAGCTCCCCAATAACATTACGGTGTGCAACGATTGTATGCATAAAACCATGGATACGGTGAGCAGGTTTGATTATCAGGGAATGCTGAACAATCCGAACCTTGTGAACGATATCAACAAAAACTTAAACGGCAAGGGCTTTCCCAATATCCGTTTTGTAAATATTGCGGATTTGCAGGGAGAGGGAGGGATTCCCAACAAGCAGAGGGTAAAAAAGAAAAAGCCGAAGAAAGAGGAAGAGCCCGTACTGGACATCAAAAACGTTCCGCCCCCGCACAAAATCAAGGCGCAGCTTGACGAATATGTAATCGGGCAGGAACACGCCAAGAAGGTGATTTCCGTCGCCGTGTACAATCATTACAAGCGGGTTGCCACCGATACCATGGACGATATCGAAATCGAGAAGTCCAATATGCTGATGATTGGCCCTACGGGATGCGGAAAGACCTATCTGGTTAAGACCCTTGCAAGACTCCTTGACGTGCCGCTTGCTATCGCCGACGCAACCTCCCTCACCGAGGCGGGATATATCGGCGACGATATTGAGAGCGTTATTTCCAAACTTTTAAACGAGGCCGACAATGATGTGGAGAGAGCGGAGCGGGGCATTGTGTTCATAGACGAGATTGACAAGATTGCCAAGAAGAAAAACACCCACAGCCGGGACGTCAGCGGAGAAAGCGTACAGCAGGGGCTTTTGCGGCTTTTAGAGGGAGCGGATGTGGAGGTTCCGGTGGGAGCCAACAGCAAGAACGCCATGGTGCCTCTTACCACCATCAACA
This sequence comes from uncultured Lachnospiraceae bacterium, assembly GCA_910577445.1. Classification (GTDB taxonomy): domain Bacteria; phylum Bacillota; class Clostridia; order Lachnospirales; family Lachnospiraceae; genus Suilimivivens. The sequence continues at coordinate 5,643 of CAJTMZ010000006.1, forward strand.
CAAGAAACATTCTCTTTATCTGCGGCGGCGCGTTCCCGGATTTGGAAGAGATTATCAAGCAGCGTCTGAAAAAGCAGACCTCCATCGGTTTCAACGCGGAGCTTAAGGATAAATTTGACAAAGAAAAGAATATCATCAGCAAGGTGACCGTGGAAGACTTAAAGAAATTCGGCATGATACCGGAATTTTTGGGCAGGCTTCCCGTGATTTACACCCTGGCGGCGCTGGATAAGCCCATGCTGGTAAAGATTTTAAAGGAGCCCAAAAATGCGATTTTAAAACAGTACCAGAAGCTTCTTGAGCTGGACGAGGTGAAGCTGGAATTTGACGAGGGCGCGCTGGAGGCCATTGCGGAAAAGGCAATGGAGAAAGATACCGGAGCAAGGGCTCTGCGCGCGATTATTGAGGAATTTATGCTGGATATCATGTATGAAATTCCCAAGGACGACAACATCGGCAGGGGTATTATTACCCGGGAATATATTGAAGGGACAGGCGGGCCGATTATTGATATCCGCAGCCTTAGCGGGGAAAATCCCGACAAACTGAAAGCCATAGAATTAAAGGACAACTAGGCTGTGGGCATTTAAACAAGGGGCCTTGCGCAAATGATGAATAATTTATACGAATATATCGACCCCATAGCTTCGCCCTACGAGGCGTTTTGCAGCGACAGCGAAAACGCCGGTTCCGGGCTTCCCATTCCGGCGCACTGGCATTATTATGCGGAACTTCTCTATATTCTGGAGGGTAGGGTGAGGATTTCCATGGAAAATGCCGTAAAGATATGCGGGGAAGATACCGTAATCCTTTTTCCGCCCAGATGTGTCCATGGAATAGACGCTTTTGATAAATCGGAGCGGGTGCGCTATTATGTTGTAAAATTTGATTCGGGCAATCTGCCTTCGGGCAGGGCGGACAATATCAGTCTCCGTTCTTCGCTTCAGGGAATAAGCACCTCTGTTTATCCCTGTGATTTCGCCCCGGATAAAATAAAGGAGATGAATCTTCTCCCGTTATTCGAGGAGATTGTAAAGGAATACAGGGAAAAGGACTATGCCTATTCCATGATATTTACCGCGGACGTCTGTAAGATAATGGTAAAACTGTTAAGATGCTGGCAAAGGGAAGGCTACCTTTTGCCGACGCCCGGCATACATCCCTCTTACGAGCTTGGCTTCGACCTTATCTCGGAGTACATTGACAGCCATTATTTTGAAGAGCTGACTGCGGAAAAGCTTGCCGCCATGTGCGGAATGTCCCATTCCACCTTTTCCGGGAATTTTTACCGGCGGTACGGAAAGACCTGTAAGGAATACATCACGGCCACGCGAATCAATGTGGCGGAAAACATGCTCCTTTTTTCCAATTATGACGTTTCTTTCATCGCCCATGAGGTGGGGTATTCCGACTGCAGCTATTTTATACGGTGCTACAAAAAGTTAAAGGGGGTCACCCCCAAACAGGCCCGCAAGGCCAGAGAATGATTAAAGGCAGCCGGCCGGATATGCGTGTTTCCTCGCGTATCCGGCGGCTGCCTTTTTGACTTTCCCGGGCAACGGGCCAGGCATCTGATTGCAATGCAGGCTCCGTTTGATACATTTGGCTGTCCGCCGCTTATCTTTCCGCGCTTTCGTAAATGCTTCTTACGCGGAAAGCGCCGGAAACCTCACCACCCGACAGGGTGTTACCATTCGACAGGGTGTTGCCGCCCTTAAAGGTGCAGGGGATGTCTGCCCCGGTGCTGCCGGCGGTGAAATCTCTGCTTTCCAGAATCTTAAATGTTCTGGTTCCGGCTTCCATATCCACAAAGTTGTCGTCAAGACGCAGAACGCCGTTTTCCGTCTCCACACTGACGGATTTCGCGTAATTTTCCGCCGTCACCGTTACAGTGTCGCCATCCACGGAAACCGTAAGCTTCGGGTCCGCGAAAGCGTAGTGCTTGGGTGCGCAGAACAGGGTGGCCCCGGAGGAAACAAGGACGCCGTCCACTGTGAGGGAGTATTCCAGATGAACCTTCAAGGGGTCCTCTCCGTTAAAATCAAGGTGAGGGAGCCATGCGCCGCCGTAAGCGGGTGCGGTTACCTCAAATTCTCCCTCGCGGACAACGGAGGAGTCCGGCATACGGAGGGACCATTTTACCAATCCGCTGACAGGCTGGGCCGTCTCATTTGCCACATGTAAATCCGCGCTTATATCAACCGGCACCGGAAGGGTGTTGGGGTTGGGTTTCTGGTCAATCTCGCCGTGCTCCTCGCAGGAGAGCAGAACCGGTGCAAACATGCGCTTTTCGGCATACTGCAGCGCTTTCCAGTTTCCGTAATAGTCAACGCTTGCCCAGGAGGCCACGGGCCAGATATCGTTTAACTGCCATACCACCGTACCCATGCAGGTGCCGCGGAAGCGTCTGAAATGCTCCACGCCGTAGCGGATGGCGTCCGCCTGGAGAAGCTGGGAGCAGTAAAGCAGCTCGTCAAAATTCTTCGGGTACAGATAGGTCTGGGAGATATAGTTCATAATTTTGCCGTTGGCGGCGGTATTCCTCTGGTGCATCTCCATTACCCGGGAGTAAATGTTCCTGTCGCCCTTATCTGTGAACCGGCGGACTGTCTGCAGGGCCGGGAAGGACTGGAAGCCGAACTCCGAAAGGAAACGGTAGTGATGCTTCCTGTACGCGGTAAAAGGTTCGTTGCCGTGCCATACGCCCCAGTAGTGGACATCGCCCACGTTTTCTGCGTTGCTGTTTTCATAGTTGCCGCCCGAGGAAGGGGAGGAGGGCCAGTAGAAAGCGTCCGGGTCCTCTTCTTTTACAAGCTTCGGAATTATGTACTCGTACAGGCGGATATAGTCATAGTACTGCTTTTTGGTCTGAGGCCAGGCCAGGGTCTCGTACTGGGTTTCCATCTCGTTATTGCCGCACCACAGCCCGATACAGGGATGGGAGCGGAGCCGGCGGATATTCTGACGGATTTCCGCGCAAATATTGGCTTCAAAGACGTCCTCAAGCTCATAGGAGGCGCAGGCGAACATGAAATCCTGCCATACGATAAGCCCTCTCTCGTCGCACACGTCGTAAAAGAAGTCGTCAAGGAAATAGCCGCCGCCCCAGACGCGCAGACAGTTATAGTGGGATTCCTGAGCGGAAGCAAGCAGCATGTCGGTACGTCTGCGGTTCTGCCTTGTAAGGATATTGTCCTCGGGAATATAATCCGCGCCCATGGCAAAAATCTGCAGGCCGTTTACTTCGTACGCAAAATTGCGTCCGGGAATCTTCTTTTCCTTTCTGTCGGTGACAATGATGCGTTTTTCCCCGTGGGCTAAAATCATGTTGTTGCCATCGTCAAGGTCTTCCTCCTGGTTTATCATATGGCTGTCGAAAACTTCGTCCGCCATGGCGTCGGTGTTGACGGTCATGGTGCGCAGACCGATTTTTTTCTGCCAGGAATCCAAAGGCTCTCCGGCGTCCTCTGTCTCCGGCACCAGCAGAACCTTTGCCTGATAAAGGGCCTGGTCGCCATAGCCGTTGGGCCACCAGAGCTGCGGGTTCTCAACGTTCATGGATACGCTGATATGGCTGCTGCGGAGCCCGCACCCTAATCCGGTCAGATTTAAGGAAGGAGCCGAATCCGTGAAAGCGTCTGTGAGGGCGCTTTGGCCTGATAAAGTGGTACTGCCGTCGGGTGAGGTTAAAAGAAGAACGGCTTTTACTTTCTCAGAGGAAGCCCCTGGCATCCATTCGATTTCAACGTCCGCCGTAAGGCGTACGGAAGAAACAATATTTCCGTGCACGGATTTGCCGGTGACTTCATGTCTTTGTCCCAAATAAACCTGAGCAATACGCGCGGTTTTGTAAGCGTCAACGGAAACCTCGCGGAAAAGTCCGGCGTCAGGAAGCCTTCCGCCCCAGTCCCAGCCGAACATGCAGGCCGCCTTGCGGATGTGGGGGAAGCCCGGCATAGCGTCGCTGGAACCGCCTACGGGACATTCCTCGTTTGCCTTTTCAATAAAACGGGTAGGAGAGTGCAGGACTACCTTTAAACGGTAAAGGGTATCCTTATCGTCCTCCATTACCATGGAAGTGATGTCAAATTCCCAGACGCGGTTCATGTTGTCCGCAGAGCCGAGGTGCCGGTCGTTCAGATAAACGTCGGCAAGTGTGTCGATGCCGTCGAAGCGAAGGACCAGCCGGTCGGATTCTCTCTCTTTTTCCGGGATGGAAAATTCGGTTTCGTAGGCAAAGTCGTTTTCCATGAGCTTTGTCGCCATAAGCTCGTTATCGCGAAAATAGGGGTCGGGAATCAGGCCTTTGCTAAGAAGGGTTCCGTACACGGTGGAAGGAACCTTTGTTTCGATTGGGGTTTCGGGGATATGGTAGACGTTTTCCCCTAAAACGGTCAGGGTCCAGTTGTCTTGCAAACTCATTCTTGTCATTTTGAGTCCTCCTAATTTGAGTTCCGCAGACGCCTTCCAGTACACTTTTGTCTGGAAGCATTTACGGCTGCGCTTGCATCCGCAAATACTTCCGTGCACTGTGCGGCCGTCTGCTGTTTTTAAGTTCCACAGACGCCTTTCGGCACACCTGTAACTGGAACAAAGTGCGGCCGTCTTTGCCGTCCGCAAATTGTTCCGTGCGCTTACAGGCGTCTGCTGTTTTCTTTTTTCTATTGTATAAGCATTTAATTTTTTGTGGTAAGAATAAACTCTGATAAAATAGTAAAAATCTCTGAATTAAACTTTTGAGGGGGCGGTCATATAATAGAAGAAAAATGACGGAGATTTTGTAATGACAGACCGTGAAAGAGCAATTTCAAACGATTACTACGATTTGCTTACAGATTATATTCTTCCTGAGGAAATAAGGAACGGACTGGGCGAATACGCGGTACAGCCTGTCAGCGACCAGCTCAGCATCACTTATGTGCCCCGGCGGGGGCTTAAGCCGGTGAGCATCAGTACTTTTACTTATCCCGTTATGCCTAACATATATGGGCTGATGCAGGAACCTGACAGTCCTTTTGACCCGTCCCCGCTGATTCGCAGCGGTATCGTGCGGGTGCAGGGGGAAACCTTGAATCTTACGGGGCAGGGAGTGGTTATCGGCTTTCTGGATACGGGTATCCGTTACGACTATGATGTATTTCGGAATCCGGACGGGAGCACAAGGATTCTGGGAATATGGGACCAGACGATACAGAGCGGCGAACCGCCGGCAGGTATCCTCTATGGCACGGAATACCGGCGGGAAATAATAAATCTGGCGCTGCAAAGCGATAATCCCCGGGAGATTGTACCAAGCTACGACGAGGACGGACACGGAACCGCGCTTGCCAGTGTGGCGGCGGGAAGTTTCCTTGGCGTCGGTCTGCGCTTTCTGGGGGCCGCACCCGAGGCGGATATTGTGATGGTAAAGCTTCGGGAGGCAAAGCAGTATTTAAAAGACTTTTATCTGATAGCAAACGGAGCCGCCGCCTATGCGGAGAGCGATATTCTGGTAGCGCTCAAGTATCTGGACAGCTACGCCGTTTCCCTGTCAAGACCTCTGGTTATCTGCTTTGCGCTTGGAAGCAATATGGGGGACCATGAAGGGCACTCGGTTATGGCGGGATTCTTAAATCAGATTGCAACCAAAAGAAGCAGAGCCGTGGTGGTATGCGGAGGGAATGAGGGGAACAGCGCCCACCATTATACGGCGACTTCCGTTGAAGGGCTGAAAGAAACCATTGAAAATGTGGAAATCAGAGTGGACGGGCGGGGAAAAGGCTTCACAGCGGAGCTTTGGGGAAGCGTCCCGGCAACCCATGCCATATCCATCCGCACGCCGGGCGGGGAGATAACGCCCAAGGTTGATTTCCGGGAACAGAGCGGCAGGGAATTTGTATTTATTTACGACAAAAGCAGGGTGCTTGTGGACCATGTGCTTGTGGAGCAGGGGTCGGGGGAGGAGCTTATCTTTTTCAGGTTCATAGACCCCACGCCCGGCGTATGGACGATTCACGTGACAATCAGCGGGGGAGGCGTGGGGAATTGTTTCCATATCTGGCTTCCTTTAAAAGAATTTCTGGATAATGAAACCTATTTTTTGCGGCCGTCTCCCTATCAGACGCTGACGGAGCCTTCCAATGTGCGGGAGGTGATTACGGTTACGGCCTATAACGATTCCAACAACAGTTTCTGGACGGATTCCAGCCGGGGCTTTACGCGGACGGGACGCGTCAAACCGGATTTGTGCGCGCCCGGGGTGGATATTGATTCGATTCTGGGAAGCAAGACGGGAACCAGTATGTCGGCGGCGCTTACCGCCGGCGCGTGCGCGCAGTTTTTTGAGTGGGCTGTTGTAGAAGGCTACCAGAATACGGTGGAAAGCAGGGAAATTAAAAATTATCTGATTCGGGGAGCGGACCGGACGGAGGGGGAGAATTATCCCAGCAGGGAGTGGGGATACGGACGGCTTGATATTGCGGGGACGTTTGATGTACTGGCGGGAATATAAGTAAGAAAGGGGATTAGGGGATGGGTCAGCAGGGAGCCGGTAAATTAAGGTGCTCCGCTGATTAAGCCCCAATATTTTTTTGCTGTGGAAGCAGCAAAAAGGGATTGGGACAAGTATGCTCTAAGGAGGAGCGGCGACTATGTGGAGAAGGTATGTTACCAGAAAGAGGGGCAACTATAGATGAAAAAAAGGAAGAGTACATACGCAGGTTTGCAGAAGTTTATGTATAATAAACTTGAATAAAACGTAAAAACGTGATAAAATATAATCAGGACTAAACTGGCGCAGCACCTGGCTTGAAGGTTTTTTATGCGGGTCAAACATAAAAGTCAGGAGTGATGCGTGTATGAAGGAAAAGATATTCTATACGGCTATGTACCTCCGTCTTTCAAGGGATGATGCTGCCGATGGCGGCAGTGCAAAGGAGAGCGGGGGCAGGGTGTCTGCAAAAACGAGAGTGAGAGCATCGCAAACCAGCGGGAGCTGATCAAAGCCTATATCCGTGAACAGGAAGATATCGAACTGTATGATATCTATGTGGATGGCGGATTTTCAGGTAGCAATTTCAACTGACTGGAATTTAAGAGAATGATGTGCAACATCAATGCTGGAATGGTAAACTGTGTCATTGTGAAAGACCTTTCCCGTTTCAGGCGTGATTACATCGAATCCGGAAGGTATATCCAGAAGACCTTTCCGGCTCTTGGTGTACGTTTTATTGTGCTGGGCGGCTCTTATGGCAGCAGGGAGGATAATGGGAAGGCTATAGGTCAGGAAAAGATGAATATGCGCTTGTTCCTGTAAAATGACAAAGATATTATAAAACCAAGAAATACGGAGGATTTGGTATGGGGAATATTTATGATGGGGCATTCCGGACAATTTTAAATGACTGCAGGCGGCTAATCATTCCGGTCATCAATGAGATATTCGGGGAAGATTACACAGGGAATGAAAAAATTGAGTTTCATCCAAATGAACATTTTATTGACCAACAGGATGCGCCGAACCAAGGGAGAATCACAGACACTAACTTTACAATATTTGGACGGAAAAGGAAGAAATACCACCTTGAATGTGAGAGCAGTCTGCCGGATGGGAAGATGACAATCCGGCTGTTTGAGTATGATGCCCAGATTGCATTGGACGAAGGAGAGGTTATCCATGAAACGCTGACTGTAACATTCCCGAATACAGCAGTATTGTATCTGCGGACATATAAAAAAACACCTGACAAAATGCGGTATGTAATAAGGACACCAGGTGGTACAGTAGAGTATGATGTGCCGATTATGAAAGTGCAGGAATATTCCCTGGATGAAATTTTTGCTAAAAATTTACTATTGCTGATTCCATTTTATATTTTTTCACATAAAAAGGATTTTGTGGTGTATAATACTGATAAGAAGAGATTAGAAGAACTAAAAACAGAATATCAGGATATTCTGGCCAGGCTTGAGAAATCAGAACATGAAGGAATTATCGGTGCATTTGATAAACGCACGATTATAGAACTTTCCGGCGATGTGATTAAAGAAATCACGCAGAAGTATGAAAATGTGCAGAAAGGTGTAGGTGGGATGATGAGAGGAGCATTGATAGAGACAGAAGCGAGGAGAATTAAGAATGAAAATAAGAAAGAAACTGCTCTCAGAATGTTGCTGGATGGGGAACTGCCAATTGATAAGATTGCAAAGTATTCAGGGCTGGATATTGCAGAGGTAGAGAGACTGGCGGAACCTTTGACAGTATGAAGCAAATACAACTTGACATAAGAGGGATACGGGTGGCTTGATATTGCGGGGACGTTTGATGTACCGGCGGGAATATAAGATGAAGACAGACTAATGAGAAATTCTGGTAACGGTTTGAGATAGACGGATAGTAAATACTGTTTTTTACATCAGTTTCAGTGAGAAAGGATGTTTTCTGATTTTTGAAAGCAGATATTTTGCGCTTATTGTACGGTTGCTTACATCGTTGAATTGACGGATAAATTTGTGTTCAAAAACGGTTCTTTCTATTTTGGATAAACCTATTCGGTGTAAGTGAACCGGAACTTACGGAATTTGGCACTAATTTGCCGCGCTTTTTCATTAATTTGCTACAAGCCCAGCAAACATTTTACTCGGAACAAACCGACTCGGATAAAACCGAGTAAAAATTGATTTTCCTTATCCTATATGTTATACTGCTTTTACAGAAAAACATTTAAAAGGAGGCTTGAGGAAATGAAGTTTTTGGGCAGGGCGGAGCAGAGGAAAAAGCTGCACCGGATTTTAGATAAGGATTCTCAGGCAGTCTCTTTGATTTATGGGCGCAGGCGCGTGGGGAAAAGTGAGTTAATCAAGCAGGTTCTCCGGGAATCAGATATTGCGGGCATTTATTATGAATGTAAGCAGACGACAGAGATGAATAATGTGGAAAGTCTGGCGGTGCTGATTGCGGGAGAATTTCATCTGCCGCGGCCGGCCTTTGCGAATATGGAAGAGGTTCTGGATTTTCTGTTCCAAAAAGCATGCGGACAGAAGATGATTTTCGTTCTGGATGAATATTCCTATCTCCGCGATTGTGTGACGGGAATGGACAGCATTCTGCAGTCTTTGATTGACAAATACAGTGAGAGTTCTTCCATAAAGTTGATTTTGTGCGGATCCTTTGTGGACATTATGAAGTCGCTTCTCTATAATGAAAATCCGTTGTACGGACGTGTGGATTTGACGATAAATCTGAAACCCATGGATTATTTTGAGTCGTCGCTGTTTTATCCTGAATTTTCGGATGAAGACAAAGTCAGGTTATACAGTGTGTTTGGCGGCATTCCCTATTTTAACAGGCTGATTGAACCGGGGCTTACGGTAAGGGAAAACATTACAGAGCTCATCGCTTCTCCGGGGGCGAGGCTGGAAAACGAAGTGTCTATGTATCTGAAATCGGAGATATCAAAAATCATCAATGCCAATGAGGTATTCGACGCGTTGGCCCGCGGCTTTTCAAAGTACAGCGATATTCTTTCGCAGTCCCATGTATCCAGCGGGCCGGCTATGGTGGATGTTCTGGATAAACTGATGCGCATGGAGATGGTGGAGAAGCAGGCGCCGATTAACGACGAAAATAACCGAAAAAAAATGAGCTATCGCATCGTTGACAATTTATCTCTGTTTTATTACCGTTATATTTTTCGCTATTTATCCCAGATGAATGTCATGGAGCCGGAGACATTTTATGACCGCTATATTAAGGAAGATTTTGAGGCGGTTTATGTGCCGCGCATTTTTGAAACGGTCTGCAGACAGTATCTGATTCGCTTAAACCGCCGCGGGCTTCTGGAAGAACCTTTTGAGAAAATCGGTAAATACTATTATGACGACCCGGTACGCAAGAGAAACGGCGAATTTGATATTGTGACAAAAGACGCAAAAGGTTATATTTTCTATGAGGCGAAGTTCCGAAAAGAACCGGTGACGCAGGAGATGATTCAGGCCGAAATAGCTCAGGTGAAGGAGACGGGATTTGAGTGCTATAAATATGGTTTTATGAGCAGGTCAGGATTTGCGGCAAAACAGGAGGAATCTCTGATATTGATTTCGTTAGAAGAAATGTACAATAAAATACCGTAACCCCAAAACCGGCAAACGCAATAAGTTCCTTTTTGATAAACCCATAAGTTTATCAGAGAGGAGCTTTTTTTATTGGCATAAGCGAAAAATATCCATACAGAACCGAAAAAAAATCCCTATCTGAAAAAAATGATTTTTCTTATAATGAACTCACTTAAGAAGCACAGAGAAGTCAAATGATATGGGAGGTAGAGCGATGAGCAAAAAAAGGTCGCCGGTTGCCGGGACAAAAAAAGAAAGCCTCTGGCAGAGCATCTGCAAGCATAAAGGACTGTACTTTATGGCGCTGCCGGGATTTATCTGGTTTATTTTATTCAAGTATATTCCTCTGGCCGGTTCAGTTATCGCCTTTATGGATTACGACATTTATAAGGGAATCGGGGGAAGCAAGTTTGCAGGGCTGAAGCATTTTGAACACTTTTTCAAATTTCCCGAGTTCGGGGAGGTTTTCAGGAATACGGCGATTCTGGGAGCATACGAGGTGCTAATCGTATTTCCGATTCCGATTGTGCTGGCAATCCTGATGAACGAGGTAAGAAACGCCAAATATAAAAAGGCGGTGCAGACGGCGGTATATGTTCCCCACTTTCTCTCCTGGGTTATCATTGGCGGTATTTTTACCACACTGCTTTCGCCCAATACGGGGGTTATCAACAATTTCCGGCAGATGCTGGGACTGGACTCCATTTACTATATGGCCAGCGAAAAGCATATCAGGGGAATTCTGGTGATTGCAAGTATCTGGAAGGAAATGGGATGGAGCTCGATAGTTTATCTGGCAGCCATTGCGGGAATCGACCCGGCGCTGTACGAGGCGGCGGAAATTGACGGGGCGAACAGGTTCCGGCGGATGCTGAACATTACGCTTCCCACGATTCTTCCCATCATTATGACGATGCTTCTTTTGAAGGTCGGAAACTTTATGGAAATCGGTTTTGAAAAGACCAATTCCTTTATGAACAGCATGAACCAGGGCCGCATCGATGTGTTTGACACCTTTGTATACCGGTACGGCTTACAGAATCTGCAATACAGCTACGCGACGGCGGTGGGACTGTTTAAATCAATAGTGGGTATTATTCTTCTGTTTATATCCAACGCCATCAGCCGCAAAACCACAGACCAGTCGATTATCTGATTGAAAGGAGGCAGAAATGAATAAAACGAAAATCAGGCGTTCATTGCCGGACAGAATATTTAATGCGTTCAATCTGATTGTCCTGGGGCTTATTGGACTGATTGCAGTACTGCCCTATATCAATATGCTGGCGGTATCCTTAAGCAGCTCGGGGCCGGTGGATTCGGGAATGGTTTCCTTTCTTCCGATAGAGCTGACATTTGAAAATTACAAGACGGTTTTTCTGGATAAGAGTATTTTAAAGTCCATCGGCGTGTCGGCGCTGATGACGGTTGTGGGAACGGCCCTGAGCCTTCTTTTGACGGTAATGTTTGCTTATCCGCTGTCCAGGGAAGAATTTAAGCTGCGTAAGTTCTGCAACATTATGATTTTAATCGTGTTCATTTTCAACGCGCCAATTATTCCATGGTATTTGACCATGAGAGCTTACGGATTGTACGACAATTTCTGGGCGCTTATCGTGCCCTCGGTACTGAGTACTTACAACATTATCATCGTGCGTTCTTTCTTTACGGAGGTTTCGCCGGCCCTGATAGACGCGGCGAAGGTGGACGGCTGCGGGGAAATGAGAACTCTGATGCAGATTATTCTGCCGATTTCCAAGGCGGTGATGGCCACGGTGGGACTGATGTACGGCGTGGGCTACTGGAACAGCTATACGACGCCCCTTTATCTGATAAATGAGCGGAGCCTGTATACGCTGCAGTTGCGGATTAAATCCATTGTTCTGGATTCCAATGCCATAGAGAGCATGAATCTGGTAAGTACCGGCACCTCTACCCAGGCGCTTAAGATGACGGCGATTATTGTAGCGGCCGTTCCGGTGCTGTGCGTATATCCCTTTTTACAGAAGCATTTTGTGAAGGGTATGACCATCGGTTCCGTAAAAGGATAAGGTTGAAAGTTATTAAAATATCAAATAAAGTAAAAAGAAGGAGAAAGGAAGGTTTGTTATGAGAAAGAAACAGTTTACAAGGATTGCGGCGTTAGGGCTTGCACTGGTTATGCTGGCGGGCTGCGGAGGAAAGCAGGAGACTAAGGATACCGCGGCGGATGGTAATAAGGAGACGGTTAAGGAGCAGGATAGCGGGGAAGAGACGGCAAAGAGCCAGGATAATCCCACAATTTCCATCGGCCTTAGGGCAGGCAACAGTTATGTACAGGCTTGTCCCGACATCAATGCCGACGAACATGTGCTGGCCTTTGAGGAAAGGATGGGCGTGGACCTTGACATTACACTGATTCAGCATGACGGATTTACGGAAAAACTTGGCATGATGCTGGCGCAGGGGGACTTCCCTGACGTGATTGCGGGAGAAATGCCTTATACTTCGGTTATGGCGGGAGCCATTGACAACGGATTGTTTATGCCGCTGGACGATTTGCTTGAGGAATACGGACCGAACCTGATGGAGCAGGTGCCGGCAAATGTATGGGATGAGCTGAGAGGCCCGGACGGACATATTTACGCAATAGGCGATTTTATGAGCAATACCGCAAGAAGATGTACGGCAATCAGAAAAGATTTACTGGACGAACTGGGACTTGACGTACCGGAAACCCTTGACGATTATTATAATGTTTTGGTAGCATTTAAAAATGCTGGTGTGAAGTATCCTTTTATCGGAAGGGAAAAATTCAAATACAGCGAGACATTCTTTGCGGCTTACGGCGTAGTGCCTACAACCTGGCAGTTAAACGAAGACGGGCAGGTAGTTCCCGCCTACATCCTTCCTGAGATGAAGGAGGCGCTGGCTTTCTACAAAAAGCTGTATGACGAGGGACTGATTGACGCGGAAAGTCTGACAAACAACGGAACGGTGCGGGACCAGAAAGCGGCCGCCGGTGATGTGGGCATGATGGTTCTGAATATTTCGGCACTGCCGGGCTACAATGTTGCCCTTCAGGAAAATGTGCCGGACGGAGAGTGGATGTGTGTATCTTCTCCTTTAAATCCTGACGGCGGAAAGCACGGCTACGCGGCTTTCACTCCTACGGCCAACGTACATTATATCAACGCGAACTGCAAAAACCCGGAAGAAATTATTAAATTCTTTGACAAAATGCTTGAGCCCGACCCGGATTTACAGAGATTTTTAACCTACGGCGTTGAGGGCGAGTTCTACACCGTAAACGAGGACGGCACCGTAAATCTTGAGATTCCCACGGTTTCACCGAATCCCTTTGACGTGATTCCTCAGTTCTTAAGAAGAGTAAAGGACGCCGGCATTGACAGGGCTACGCTGAACGCGATGAAGGGCGGCCCGGAGGCAATCGAGTATTACGACACAAAGGCAAAGGACGACATTTTAACGTATATTCAGCCGATTAATCTGCAGAGTATTGTGGAGCATCCCGAGCTTTCCGTGGAAGAGGATAAGCAGGAACTGTTTATCAACTATGCTTCCAAGGTAATGATTGGAACGGAATCACTTGATAATTTTGACAGTTTTGTACAGGAATGGATGGAACGGGGCGGCTCCGAGGTTATCGCGGAAGCTACCGAGCAGTATCAGAACGGTACGGCTAAAATCCGGGAATAAAGAAGATAAAATATATGCGGCAGCCTTCTTATGATTGGAAGGCTGCCGCGGTTAGAAGCACCGCAAATAAAAGCCGGCCATCCATGCAGTGAAAGGACAGAGTATGTATAAGATTTTAATTGTGGACGACGAGATGGTCTTCCGGAGGGGAATCCGGGCCATGCTTCAGAAATCCGATTTTTGCATCGGGCAAATTTCGGAGGCGGTGGATGGGTGCGAGGCAATGCGGCTGCTTGAGCAGGGGGATTTTGACATTGTCATTACGGATATCCGTATGCCCCGCATGGATGGGCTTATGCTGTGCAAAAGCATCCGGGAGAAGGGAATGCGCCCGGGGATTGTGGTGCTGTCGGGCTATGACGATTTCAAGTACGCTCAGGCGGCGATTAAATACGGCGTGTCCGATTATGTGCTAAAGCCGGTTTCCCGGACAAAGCTGATTGAAGTGTTAAAAGAAGTGGTCAGAAAACGGGAGGAATCCGGAATCCATTTAAAATACAGCAAGATGGACGGTCTGGTTACGGGGCTTGCGGAGGCTTTGTGGAATCAGGATAAGGAGGCCTGGCAGCGCACGGGTAAGGAGGCAAGAGACAGCCTTTCCGGTATGGGCAGCAGGTCTGGCAATGAAATTTTAAAGGAAATCATTTTAAATACCGCGGATAAGATATCCGACAGGATGGGGGAGCGGCTCCCGGCGGACGCCTTTGAGGAACATGATTTTGAGGAAAATCTGGAGATTCTCTGGGAAATGGCGAGTAACCGCAAGCGGCACGGATTGCTTGAGACGGTGCGGGAACATCTGCTGGCAAATCCGGCCATGAGCCAGGAAGAGCTCTGCTCCCTGCTGGGATTTTCCTCCTCTCATTTCAGTTCCGCTTTTAAGGAAAAAACAGGAAAGAAATTTGTGGATTACAGGACGGAAATACGGATGGAGGCGGCCAGAAGGCAGCTTTGTATCCCTTCCAAAACGGTAACGCAGGTGGCGGCAGAGGTGGGGTACAACGATTATTCCCATTTCAGCAGTGTTTTTAAGAAATTTTACGGAAAAACGCCAGCGCAGTTCCGGGAGGGAAGGGGATTAAGTCTTTGACAAAGGTATTAAAAGGAAAAAAGGATTTTATACATTTTATCATAGGCCTGGCGCTGATTATCATTCTGCCCGTTCTGTTCATCAGTATCGCGGGAATCCACAGAAACAGCCGTCAGATGCAGGAGCGCAACCTGGAATACTGGCAGATGACTGTGCAGGATATTACCTACGATATGGATAAAGCGGTCAGGGAATACGACAGTCTCTCCATGACGGCGCTGATTCAGGAGGAGCTTTTGAACATCCTTTACCGGCAGAAGTTTGACCAGGTGGAGTATGCGCAGGCTTATTCCTGGCTGGAGCAGCAGCTTACGGTGGAGCTGTTTCTGAACAATTCTCTGGTGAGCAGTTTTCAGGTGTTGGGAAACAACGGCTTTTATTACACCAGCGACCGCAGCATCGGGAAAGAGGAGACGGCGGCTCTGGCGCAGAGGGTGGAAAAGAGCGGGAAAATCACTGTTTTCATGCCGGAGGAAAAAGAGAGCGGATTTGTGACGGTGGGCAGGTACATTTATTCCTATAAGGACCTTCAGCCCCTTGGGTATTTTCTGATGTCCATAAAGCGGACGGAGCTTGACAGGATATGGGAAAATAAAAATCTGGACGGCATACGGGTGCTGGTGCTGGACGAAAACGGGGATGCCGTTTACGGAAATATGGAGGATTCCTGGGAGACGGAAAAGCTTTATCTGTCCCTTGGCCGGGATTCCGATTTCTTTGAGGGACCGAAAGAAGCAAAAGAGAGGCTTTATGTCTGGGACAAATCGGATTATACCGGGTGGACGGCGGTGGTCGCGGTGCCAAGACAGATATACCACAACTCTGTCTGGAGCCTGAACAGGACTTTTCTGATTGTGGGAACGGCAGCGGTTTTGATGGCTTCCGCGCTGGCCTACTTTTTAATCCAAAGCGTCTATGCCACCCAGCTTGCAAACCAGAAGAACGAGACGGAGCGAAGCAGGGCGGAGATGAAAGCGCTCCAGACTCAGATTAATCCGCACTTTCTGTACAATACGCTGGGAGCAATCAATATGTATTCCGTGATGGAGGACGCAGAGGCGGTTTCCAACATTACCGACGCCCTCAGCAAGATGTTCCGATATGCGGTGCAGAATCCTCTGGTTCCGGTAAGGATTACGGAAGAAATCGAGCATGTAAAGAATTATTTAAAGATTCAGCAGTACCGTCAGGGTAAGATGCCCGAACTGGAAATTAATATTGAGGAGGCTGAGGATGCCGCCATGCTGCGGCTCTGCCTGCAGCCCATTGTGGAAAATATTTTTAAACATGCCTTTGCGGACGGGGTAAAACCGGGACATTTTATCCGTATCCGCGCGTTCAGGGAGGGAGAAAAACTTCTGGTTGACGTGACGGACAACGGCAGAGGCCCCTCCATAGACGTGGAAGATATGGAGTATGTAACGGACGGGGAACAAAACGGCAGGGGAATCGGCCTTTCCAATGTCCACAGGAGACTGAAGCTGGCCTACGGGAAAAGCTACGGGCTGCGCATCTCCGGCAGGGCGGGTAAAGGTATGACGATAAGGCTCTGCCAGCCCTATCAGATTTCAAAAAAAGTTGAGAAAGAGCAGGAGTGATTTTGATGGATAAATTAAGCAGAAAAGAACTGGTATCCCGCGGGGATTTACATTATCAGGGAACGGTAAAGCGCCGGGAGGGCGGCTTTCCCATAGGCGACGGGGAAATGGGGGCGATGCTCTTTACTTCGCCTTCGGCGCTGAAGTTTGCGGTAAACAGATGCGACGTGTTCGCGGCAAACAGCTATACCAACAGCTTCAACCGGCGGCATTCGGATTACGGATACGGAATCGGTTTTGTGGACGTGGATTTTGTGGATTACGGCGACGACGTGTTCGGGGAGAACACCGTGCAGCATCTTTCCCTCTATGAGGCGGAGGCCGTTATCCGGGGCGATAAGGTGGAAGCCGGCGTGTTTGCCAGTGCCAGACAGGGAGCCCTCTGCGTCCAGGTAAAAGACGAAAGGGATTACGAAGGCAGCGTTCAGGTGAAGGTGGATATGATGCGGCCGTCGGAATTCCGTACCCTGAGCAATCTGGCGGTGTCAAGGCTTACGGCAGAGACCGTAAAGGGAGACAAAAAGGATACCGTGGTATTGCGGCAGGTTTTTACGGAAAAGGAAGAATGCACGAAAAACGAGCATTACTGCGCCAGCGCTCTGGCCGTTTGGGTGGAGGGAGCGGAGGCGGTTATCCGAATGAACAACGAGACCGGCGGCAGGCAGTCCATGGAGATTTCCGGCAGAGAGTTTGACGTCATCGGCAAGCCCCAGGAAACGCAGATGCGGCTGTGTATCCGGCCCCGCACAAAGAATTTTACCGTTTATATGGTCAGCGCGGCCACCTTTTCAAAGGACGAGGACATCGTGGAAACCGTGCTGAAAAAGGCGCAGGCCGCTTCGGCCAAAGGCGCAGAGGCCATGCGGGAGCAGCATCAGAAGGAATGGGCCGATTTCTGGGAAAAATCCTACGTGCAGATGGAAAGCGGAGACGGTATTGCACAGAAGCTGGAGACGCATTACACCTATTTCTTTTATCTGATGAACTCCAGCTCTAAAGGAAAATATCCGCCCAACTTCGGCGGCATGATTTTCTCGCCCGGAGGAGATTACCGCCATTGGGGAACCATGCAGTGGTGGAACAATTTAAGCCTTTATTACAACGCAGTTCAGGCGTCCGGCCATTTTGAACTGATGGAGCCTTTGTTTTCCTTTTACGGCGGCATGAGCGAGGCGTGCAGGACGGCTGCCAGACAGCAGTTCGACACGGAAGGAATGTATATCCCTGAGGTTACATGGTTTAACGGGCCTCAGGTTCTGCCGGAGGATATCGCGGCGGAGATGAGGGAGCTGTATCTGTTCCGCAGGCCCTGGGAGGAGAAGTCAGAGCGGTTCGCAGACTTTGTGGACAGAAAGGCGCCCCATGAGTCCCGTTATAATTACAAGTTTTACGAGCATTATGAGGACGGAAGAGTGGTATACGACGAGCGGGGCTGCGGCCCTTACGGAGCCACCACTTATATGTTCGGTTCTCAGGCGGCCATAGCGTATAATTTCTGGAAGCAGTATCTTTATACGGGGGATGAGAAATTCTTAAGGGAAGAGGCTTATCCCATTATCAAAGGCGTGGCGGAATTTTTTATGAATTTCCCGCTGACGGTAAAGGCGGATGACGGAAAGTACCACATCTACAAAACCTGCACCGGAGAAGCCTATTTCGGCTGTACGGACGGTATGGAAAATGTAGCGGGTATGCGGGCGATGGTACCGATTCTCATAAAGGCGGCAAAGATACTGGACGCCGACAGAGAAAGTTGGGAAAAATGGGAGCAGTTTGAAGCGGATATGGCGCCCCTGCCCACAACTGCTATGGAAGGCGATACGTGCAGGCCGGAGGAAGGAGACGCGGTTATGTGGTCCAACGGCAGAAAACCGATTCTGGATAAGGACCAGGGACAGCCAAGCCTGTACCCCTGCGACCATTTCGATTTGTCTTCCTATGTAACGCAGTACGCGGAGCCTGAGGTGTACAAAATCAGCCAGGATACCCTGAAAGCGCGGGTGGAAAAGCATGGGACGGTGAGCCGCTATACGGTATCCGAGATGTCCGGCTGTGCAAGAATGTATGCCGCCCATGGGTTTGCTAAGGAGTTTAAGGAGATTGCCAACGCACAGCTTGACTGTACGAGCGCGGAAGTAGAATACTGCTATTTTGCCGATACGGGCAGGGTTCCGCAGTTTGAAAGCCGGCTTACGGTGAGGGAGGGCGTCAACTGTATCAGCGCCCAGAGGCTGGGCAATGTGGCGGCAGCCGTACAGCTCGCCCTTTGCCAGAGCAGCGGCGGCGCGCCCGCAAAGGAACCGGTCATTAAGCTGTTTGCCGCGGTTCCAAAGGACTGGGACGCAGATTTTAGTCTGTGGTGCCAGGGAGGCTTTCAGGCGGAGGCTTCCATAAGAAAGGGCGTTCCGGGAGAAATACGGATTTTATCAACCCTCGGAGGCGACTTAAGACTGTGTAATCCTTTCGGGGAAGGAAAATTTAAAATGACGGCGGCGGATGGCGTGCGCTATGAAGGAAACGACGCAGTTGCCTGCATCAGGACGCAGGCAGGCGAGACGATTAAAGTGGAGAAATGTTAAGGAGGAAAAAGAATGTATACGGCAAGTGAAACACGATATGACGATATGCTGTACAGAAGATGCGGAAAAAGCGGCGTGATGATGCCCTTCTTATCGCTGGGGTTATGGCATAATTTCGGGGAGGAATCTTCCTATTCCAATGCCCGGGAAATGGTTCTGGGCGCTTTCGACAGAGGAATCACCTATTTTGACATCGCAAACAATTACGGGCCTCCTCCGGGAAGCGCGGAGGAATGTTTCGGAAAGATTGTAAAGAAAGATTTGGCCGCTTACAGGGATGAGCTTTTTATCGCCACCAAGGCGGGATACCGCCACTGGCCGGGGCCTTACGGGGAGTGGGGTTCCAAAAAGAATCTGGTAGCGTCCTGCAATAACAGCTTAAAGAGGCTGGGACTGGATTACGTGGATTTGTTCTACCATCACAGGCCTGACAGGAACACACCCATTGAGGAGACCATTGAAGCGCTGGAATACATCGTAAAATCCGGGAAGGCGCTGTATGTGGGCATTTCCAACTATGATTCCGTGCTGACGGAAGCAATCCTGACGGCTATGGAGGCCAAAGGAATCCACTGTCTGGTGCATCAGGTCAATTACAATATGTTTGAGCGCAGGCCCGAGGGAAATCTGTTCCCGGCGCTGGAAAAACACGGCGTGGGAGCGGCGGCCTACATGTGCCTTGCGCAGGGGATTCTCACCGACCGGTATTTCAACGGCGTTGCCGAGGGCTCCAGAGCGGCCGGAAAAAGCGTGTTCTTAAATAAAGAACAGATAACGGAAGATAAGGTTTCCACAGCCAGAAAGCTCAATGAGATAGCCGCAAAGCGGGGGCAGACACTTGCGCAGATGGCGCTGGCGTGGTGCTATCGAAGCGAGCCGGTATCCACGCTGATTATCGGAGCCAGCCGCTTATCCCAGATTGACGATAACTTAAAGGCTATGGGAAATCTGGAATTTTCGGCGGAAGAGCTGGCGGCGATTGATGAAATTCTGACGCCTTATAAGAGGGAAGCCTATTAATACAATTTGTAAAGACAAGTCGGGAGAGCAGGATGGAAAAGAAAAATACTTACATAAAAAATCTGGTTGAGAGAATGTCCCTTGAGCAGAAAATCGGGGCGGTGCTGACGCTGGGATTTGCGGGAACCGTACCCAGAGCCCATATTTACAGGTTTATTGAAAAATATCACTGCGGAGGTCTGCGCCTGTCCTGTGATATGAGACAGTTTGGAAGTTATGTGGACCCGAACAGCAACAAGACGGTGGTAAAGCTGGAAAACGCGGACGGAATCCGTTTTCCGAAAAACGCTCCGGTTCCCACGGCGGGCCAGTACAAAGCGGTGCTGGATGATTTGCAGGCCCGCGCCAAAAACCGTCCCCTGTCGATTCCCCTGCATTTCTCCTATGACCAGGAGGGCGGCAGCAGCGCGGACTTCTTCTTCGGGGGAGTCCAGCTCTTTACAAAGCCTATGGGAATCCGGGCAACGGATGAGCCGAAGATGGCGTATGAAATTGCGAAAGCGGTGGCCAGACAGGGAAAGGCGGTGGGATTTAACTGGATGCATTCTCCCGTGCTGGACGTCAACTCGCAGCCGGCCAATCCGGAGATTTACACCAGAGCCTACAGCGATAACGCCGAGGATGTGGCGACCTATGCAAGAGAAACCTGCAGAGGCTTAAAAGCGGAAAAAATGATTGCCACCGGTAAACATTTTCCGGGAAGAGGCCATTCTGATGTGGACGCTCATTTTAAGGTGCCGGTTATCGACGTGGACGGGAAAACCTTAAGGGAGAGAGAGCTCCTTCCCTACAGAGAGCTGATTGCGGAAGGGCTTCTGCCCTCGATTATGATTGCCCACAGCATTTTCCCGGCAATCGACCCGGATAATATCGCCACGGTATCCGAAAAGGTAATCACCGGGCTTTTGCGCAGGGAGCTGGGATTTGAGGGCGTAATCACCACGGACAGTATGACTATGGGCGGAATTGCAACCAGATACGGCGTCGCGAACGCGTGCGCCCTGTCTCTGGCGGCGGGGGCCGATATCGTTTTGATGAAAGCGGAAAACCATCTGGTGGAGGAGGTCATAGAGGCCATCAGAACCTTTATCCGGGAAGAGCGGATTACCATGGAGGAGCTGGATAACAAGGTATACCGGATTTTAAATCTGAAATATGAGTACGGCCTGTTTGGGCCGGCGGAAAATACCGGGGAACCGGAAAAAGTGCTGCAGGATAAAGCCATAAAGGAGCTGGCCCGTCAGGCGGCCAGACGGAGCGTGCTGATAGAGAGGAACCGGGAAAACATGATTCCGGTGCGGGAAGAAAAGGTTCTTGTGGTGGAGCAGAAGGTGAAAGAGTACAACGATATGTACTGGCATTCCGGTATTTTGTATGAGGAGTGTGTCCGCTACAATGAAAAGGCGGCGTATCTGGAAACCTCCTATTCCTACGACGACATTGACCGGGAGCAGATTGCCGGGGCTCTTTCGGGCTATGACGCCGTGATTGCCACAAACTATTTTCTCCGCGGAAAAGCCGGAAACAGGGATTTCTGGGAGGAGCAGATAAGGCTGCATCCGAATGTCAGAGTGGTTATCGTCACCAACACGCCCTATGAGGAGATTTCCATTCCGAAAAACGCTCAAAATGTGCTGGTGACCTTCGCCACCTCCCCGGAGAACATTAAAGCGGCGGCGGCAGTGCTTTTCGGGAAAATGACGCCGGAGGGCGTATGGCCTCTTTCGGCGAAAAAGGAAGCGCCGGAACGGACGGAAAAGGAGCTGAAAAACAGCGCAGAAACGAGGTAAAAAAATGAAGACAGATTTTGCACGCGGGCTTGCGGAGACCGTAATGAAAAGGCATCCGAAAGCGTCAGACTATCCCTACAGAGACTGGTGCTATCCGCAGGGGTATCTCCTGATTGGCTTTTCCAGACTGTGGGAGGCAGTAAAAGACGAGCGGTACCGGGATTACATTTATGAATACTGTAAATCCCATGTGACACCCGAGGGAGAGATTATCGGATTTAAGGGCGGCAGCATGGACGACATGATGGCCGGTTCCATTCTGGTGTGGATGTATGAGCAGACCGGGGAGGCGCGCTATGAAAAAGCCTGCCGCCGGATTTACGAGGCGTTTGCGGACTATCCCCGAACGAAAGAGGGGGGATTTCTGCACGGCAGGACGGGAACGCCCGGCCAGATGTGGGTGGACGGCGTTTTCATGGGCCAGATGTTTTACTGCCGCTACGGGAAAGCCTTCCACGAGCCGGCCTGCTTTGACGAGGCCAAAAGGCAGCTTGAACTGATTTACCGGTACTGCCACGCCCACGACGGGCTGCTGATTCACGCATACAGCGAGAATGAGGCTACGCCCTGGGCCGGGGCGGAGGGAAAGTCCCCCTGTATCTGGAGCGAGGGGCTGGGCTGGTACGCCCTGATTTTATCGGAAGTGCTGGAACTGGTTCCGGCAAAGCACGCCGCTTACGCCACGGCGAAAAAGCAGTTAAAAGAACTTCTGGCCGGGCTCTTGAAGGTACAGGACGCGTCCGGATTGTGGTATCAGGTGGTGGACCAGCCGGAGGGCGCGGACAACTGGTGCGATGTTTCCGGCAGCGCCATGTTCACTTACGCGTTAAGCCGTGTGCTTCGTCTCGGGATTGTGGAAGGCGAAGACTATGAAGCCGCGGCGCGGAAAGGCTATGAGGGCGTAAAAAGCCGCATGGTGACAAACGAAGAGGGACTGATTGACGTTCACGGCGCCTGCGAGGGGCTTTGCGTGCAGAAATCATATGAGGATTATGTGTATTATCCTCAGAAGGTAAACGGACAGGAGGCCGTATGCGGCTGTCTCTGGGCGGCAATTTCCATGGAGTATAATTTTGACTGACAGGCGAAATTGAAAATATCCCTTTCAAAAGACCGGTATTTGATGTAAAATGAATATTCAAATAAAAAATACAGGAGGGATATTATGCATTATCGACGTCTTGGTAAAACAAATTTGATGGTCAGTGAGATTGGACTTGGGGCGGAGTGGCTGGAGCGCCATAATTACGAGGAATGCAAAGCCATTATCGACTGCGCCGAAAGGCTGGGTATTAATATTCTGGACTGCTGGATGTC
>CAJTMZ010000006.1:28837-44574 GCA_910577445.1 uncultured Lachnospiraceae bacterium
TAATGTGCGCTCCAATATCGGAAAAGCGCTTGCGGGCAGGCGGGAGAGCTGGTTTATCCAGGGACACATCGGTTCCACCTGGCAGGACGGCCAGTATGTCCGCAGCCGCGACGTGGATAAGTGCAGGGAAGCGTTTGAGGACCTGCTGGCAAGGCTTAAGACAGATTACATTGATTTGGGGATGATTCACTTTGTGGACGAGGAATCCGACTGGGATGCGCTTATGAACGGGCCTTACATCGGGTATGTGAAAGAGCTGAAGGCAAGCGGAAAAATCCGCCACATCGGCATGAGCACCCACAATCCGGCAACGGCCAAAAAGGCGGTGGAAAGCGGACTGGTGGAAATGCTTCTTTTTAGCATCAACCCGGCCTTTGACCTTCTTCCTCCCACCGAAAACATAGACGATTATTTTGCAGAGGAATACCAGGAAGGCTTAGGCGGCATCGACCCGGCGAGAACGGAGCTTTACAGCCTGTGCGAGCAGAAGGATGTGGGGCTTACCGTTATGAAGCCTTACGCCGGAGGCCGTCTGTTTGACGAGGGGCGCTCTCCTTTCGGGGTTGCCTTAACGCCGGTGCAGTGCATCCATTACTGCCTCACCCGTCCGGCGGTTGCGGCGGTTATGGCCGGATACGACAGCCCGGAACATGTGGAGGCGGCGGTGGCCTATGAGAACGCCTCCGACGAGGAGAAAGATTATGCGTCGGTGCTGGCCAAAGCTCCCCGCCATACCTTCGGGCAGGGCGAGTGTACATACTGCGGGCACTGCAAACCCTGTCCGTCAGGAATCGATATTGCAATGGTAAATAAATATTATGACCTTGCCGTTATGCAAAAGGAGGTTCCGGCCACGGTGCGGGAGCATTACCTTGCGCTGGAACACGGAGCCGGCGAATGTATCGGCTGTAAGGGCTGCGAGGGACGCTGTCCTTTTGGCGTGGAAATTTCCGAAAGGATGAAAAAGGCAGCGGAGCTGTTCCGGTAAGGGAAATACGGATTGAAATGAAACAGGAGCTGCCGCTTTGGCGAATGAAAATTCGGGAAGCGGCGGCTTTATTCCTGCCGCTTGAAAACGGATAAGGTAATAGATTGGGATAGCAAAAGGAACAGGTGGAAAATGACGGAAATCTATTATATTGAAGACGATGAGAATATTGCAATGGCTGTAAAGGAATATCTGGGCCGGAAAGGGTACGCGGTTTCCGCTTTCGGGACGTTGGAAAGCGGAAAGATAGCGTTGGAGCACCATGTTCCCGGCATGATACTGATTGACTGGAATATGCCGGACGGCCAGGGAAGCAGCTTTTGCAGATGGATACGCTCAAGATGGAAAGAACTGCCGGTTATTTTTCTTACCGTCCGGGATGACTCCCGTGATATTATTTCCGGCTTTGAATATGGGGCGGATGATTATGTGACAAAACCCTTTGAACTGGAAGTTCTGCATTCCCGCATCCGGGCGCTGCTGCGCAGGGCCGGAAACGTGGGGAGCCGGTATCTTTCCTGCGGCTTCATTTCAATTGATAAAAGTAAAACGGCGGTATTTTGCGGTGAAGAAGAAATTACCGTCAGCCAGGCAGAATACCGGCTTTTACAGCTTTTGATGGAAAATAAGGGAAAAACCGTCACAAGAGAACGGCTGCTGTCTCAAATATGGGATAATAATGGAAATTATGTCAATGATAATACGCTGACGGTGACGATGAAACGGCTCAGGGAAAAACTCCATCATCCCTCCTTTATCAAAACAATACGGAGCTTTGGCTATCGAATGGAGGACGAGATATGAGCAAAAAATCATACAGAAGAATAACGGCTTTGTCTGTGCTGGCGGTCGGCCTGATGACAGCGGCGGCGACGGCGTACCTTCTTACCGTTTACTATCGCCGGGTATGTTTTCGTATGCTGGGGGGATTCTGCGAAAGTTTGATTGAAAAGAATCCGGACTTAAGAGGGACTGTTTTGGAATTGTTGAAAACGCAGGATTTCCATATGGCAGGCGAAAATATAGTGTCAGGCTTTGGCTATTCTCCATCGAATCTGGGGATTACGGATGGGGCTGTTTTGCTGCCTGCTCTTATAGGGTTTTTGGCGGGGGGCGCACTGTTGCTTTTTTCTTTCTGGTACTGGCACAGGAAATCGGACGCCCGTATCCGGGCGTTGACGGGATATCTGGAAAGAATAAACACAGGCGGACAGGGATTGCTTTTTACGCCTTCTGACGATGAATTTTCCAAACTCCAGGACGAAATATATAAAACGGTAACGGCGCTTTTTAAGACAAGGGAAGAGGCGCTGGCAGCACGTAACAATTTCGCGGAAAATCTTTCTAATATTGCCCATCAGCTTAAAACTCCGATTACCTCTGTTTCCTTAACGGCTCAGATGATGAAAGAACATTTGGGGGATACTTATGCCGTGGAAACGGCGCAGGGAAACGACGCGGCGCGGAAGGAGACAGATTCCTCCATGACGTGTAAAATGCGCGCCCATATTAAGGAGATAGAACGGCAGATAAACAGGCTCACGCATTTGGAAGAAGCCTTATTGCTGTTATCCCGAATCGACGCGGGAACGCTCTCGTTTGACAGGAAACCGACGGATGTTTTTACAATCCTTTCTCTGGCATCGGACAATTTATATGAATTGTCCGTACAAAAGGGCGTTCTGGTTGATGTGCCGGAAACGGAGGAGATGAGGGCCAATGTGGATTTAAACTGGACGATGGAAGCGGTTATGAATTTGATGAAAAACTGCATGGAGGCGGCACAGACAGGCACTGTCGTCCACTGTTCCTGTGAAGAGAATCCGCTTTATGTGGAGATTCGGATATGGGACGAGGGAGAGGGATTTGCAAAAGAGGATATTCCGCATTTGTTTGAGCGATTTTATCGTGGGGAAAAAGCGAAAAATACCGGAATCGGAATAGGGCTTTCCCTTTCAAAAGCAATCATAGAAAGGCAAAACGGAATCATCCGCGCATTCAATCTTCCAAACGGCGGGGCCTGCTATGAGATTCGTTTCTATATCCAATGAAAATAACGCAAAGCGCATAAACAGAGTATGTTTTGGGCACAGTCACCGAGATGTCACTTTCATTTGTTATAATAAAAAAATAACAAACAGGAGGATTTGGCAATATGGAAATACTCAGGTGCGAAGATATCAAAAAAGTATTTGGAAAAGACGCCGGTCAGGTCACTGCTCTAAACGGCATCAGCTTGTCTGTTGAGAAAGGCGATTTTGTGGCGATTGTCGGGGCCTCCGGCTCCGGAAAATCAACGCTTCTGCACATTTTAGGCAGTGTGGATAAGCCCACATGCGGCACCGTAACGATAGACGGCGTTGACATTAGCAGGTTAAATGCGGCGGACGCCGCGATTTTCAGAAGGAGAAAGGTGGGACTGGTTTATCAGTTTTACAATCTGATTCCCACTCTGACAGCGGAGAAGAACATCCTTATGCCGATGCTTCTTGACAAGAGGAAACCGGATTCGGAATACTTCAAAATGATTGTAAAAACATTGGGAATAGAGGACAAACTGGAAAGCCTGCCAAGCCAGCTATCCGGCGGCCAGCAGCAGCGGGTCGCAATCGCAAGGGCTTTGATTTACCGCCCGGCCATTCTTTTTGCGGACGAACCGACGGGAAACCTTGACCGGAAAAATTCAAAGGAAATCATCGACCTCTTAAAGCTGTCAAACCGGAATTTGGAACAGACGATACTTCTTATTACCCATGATGAAAAAATTGCGTTGGAAGCCGACCGGATTGTGACAATCGAAGACGGACAAATTGTCAGCGACCAGAAGCGGAGGTGAGCAGCATGTGGAAGGATTACTCCAGAAGCTATATTAAAAATAACCGCGCGTCCGGCGTAACGATTATGGCGGCTGCTTTGGCTGCGTCCATGTTTTTATCACTGTTATGCAGCATCGCTTATAATTTTTGGGCGTATGACGTTGAAAAAATCACGTTGGAGGAGGGCGGCTGGCAGGGACGCATTGTTTGCGGGACGTCAGGTCCGGACGCTTTATCTGTGATAAGCCAGTTTGCCAATGTGGAAAAAGCGGCCGTCAACGAGGAATTATCCAAAGAAGAAGGGACAGTGGTGGACGTTTATTTTAAGAAGGCCGGGAGCATTTACCGAGATATGCCGTTAATCGCGGCGCAGCTCGGACTAAATAAGGATTCCGTCAGTTATAACTCCCTGCTTTTATCCCGCTACTTTATACATGACCCGGAGGATGCGTCGCCGCCGATGCTTCTGACAATGTATGCGGCGATACTGTTTATTGTGGCGGTGTCGTTAATTTTGATTATCCGAGGCTCCTTTGAGTTATCAATGAATGCCAGAATCCATCAGTTTGGAATACTTTCCAGTATCGGGGCAACGCCGGGGCAAATCAGAACCTGCCTGCTGCAGGAAGCGGCGGTCTTAAGCATCGTGCCGATGCTGTCCGGGAGTTTTTTGGGAATTTTGATAAGCTATGGGGTAATAAAAGCTATCAATTTTTATGCCACGGATGTATCCGGACGCCACGAAGCTGTTTTTCGGTACCACCCGTTCCTGTTCGCGGTTACGGTTTTTGTTTCGTTTTTAACTGTAATTTTTTCCGCATGGATTCCAGCGGGAAAACTGAGCAGAATGACGCCGCTTGAAGCAATCAGAAATACAGACGGTTTCCTGTTAAAGAAAAGGAAACATTCCCGGATTTTATCTTATATTTTCGGCATAAAAGGGGAGCTTGCGGGAAACGCGTTAAAGGCCCGGAAGAAAGCCCTGAGGATATCCTCTCTGTCACTGCTGCTGTCTTTTCTGGGATTTTCTATTATGATTTGCTTTACCACCCTTTCGAATATCAGTACCAGATATACTTATTTTGAGCGGTATCAGGATGCGTGGGATATTATGATAACATTAAAGGATACGGAAATATCGGATTTTAACCTGACGGATGAACTGCAGGATATTTCCGGAATACAGGAAGCCGCGGTATATCAAAAAGCGGAAGCGGTAACGTTCCTTTCGGAAAACCTACAGAGCGATGAGCTGTTATCGCTTGGCGGGCTTGAACAGGTTGCGGGAACGCCGCAGAAGGACGGGCAGTTTCAGGTGTCCGCGGCGATTGTTGTTCTGGACGACACAAGCTTTTTAAACTTCTGCTCACAGATTGGGGCTGTGCCAAAGCTTGACGGGGCAATCGTATTCAATCAGATTTGGGACAGCATAAACAGCAATTTCCGTTATCCGAAGTATGTTCCTTTTGTGAAGGAGGATAACCGGACAACAACGCTTTATAATAACGGCAAAACCGTAGAAATCCCTGTCTTATCCTATGCGAGGGAAGTACCCTTGCTGCGGGAGGAATATGATGACTACGCCCTTGTACATTTCGTTCCGCTTACTTTGTGGAATCAAAGGATGGGAGAGGTATGCGAAGCGGAATCCGACAGCTATATCCGTATCCTTTCAGACAAAGCTGAAAACCTTGCGGATTTAGACGGTTTGGAACAGGAAATCGTGCGGCTTGTATCGGAGCGGTATGAAATCGAGAGTGAAAACCGGATACAGGAAAGATTGTCCAATGAAAGTTTAATTCAGGGCATGGTAATGATTTTGGGAGGTTTCTGCGTATTGCTTGCCATGATTGGGATTGCAAATGTGTTTTCAAATACCTTGGGGTTTCTCCGCCAGAGGAAACGGGAATTTGCCCAGTATATGTCTATTGGCCTGACGCCGCGGGAGATGAGGAAAATATTCTGCATCGAAGCCTTTGTGATAGCAGGGAAACCGCTTTTGATTACATTGCCGCTTACGGTACTGTTTGTGCAGTTTTCCGTAACGGCAAGCTATTTGGACCCGATGGTATTCTGGTCAGAGGCGCCGGTCCTGCCGGTTTTACTATTTGCGGCCGCGATTGTACTGTTTGTCGCGCTTGCCTATTATATTGGCGGAAAGCGTCTTTTACAGTGCGACTTAAATGAAACTTTGCGGAACGATACGCTTGTTTAGCAAAATCAGAGGGGCTGCGGCCTCATCACAGAAAACCGCTTCACAAGCCTTGCGGAAATTTCCACCTTGGAGGTATGCACAACCTTAGAGTCAATCTGTTCAATCAGCAGCTTGGCGGCGGTTTTCCCTATATAATGGCGCGGCACATCCATTGTAGTTAAGGACGGCTCCACGATTTTGCTCTCGGAGATATTGTCAAATCCGATTATGGAGATATCCTCGGGAACCCTGTAGCCGCGGAGCATAAGCGCCTTCATGGCGCCGATGGCAATGATATCGTTGTCGGCAATGTAGCACCCGGCAAGGGGGTCGTTCCTGTCTATGATTTCCAGCATGTCCGCCATGGCGGCCTCAATGGACGGGGAAAGCCTGTGAATAACGGAGCGGGACGGAGACATCCCGCTTTCTTTTATTGCCTTAAAATATCCCTCCTGCCGCTGGATGAAGTTCGGGATGGAGTAGCTTGACTGCAGGTAGCCGGGTTGCGCGCCGGTGGTGCCGATAAGATAATTGGCGGCAAGATACGCCCCCTGAGAGTTGTTAATCAGAACGCTGGTGCAGTCAAGGGAATCGAAACAGGTGTCCAGAAGAATCGTAGGGTAGCCCAGGGAGAGAAAACGCTGGCAGGCTTCCTGCCGGATTTCCGTTCCCATAAGGATGATGCCCTTGCAGTCGGAAATACGCAAATCGGAAAAGCAGTCCTCAAGGACGTCAACCTTCTCGTAAAACTGCATCATCTTCACGGTAAAATTTTCTTTCTGGCACTCCCCCCTTACGCCGTCGTAAAGCTCATTAAAAATGGGAGTATAGGAAAGGATGGCGTTATGGGTCTTATAGAAAATAATATAGATGGAACCGCTCCGCAGAGGGTCGCTTTTTATTTTAGTAAAGTCGTACCCGTATTCTTCCGCGGCTTTAATAATTCTGGCACGGGTTTCCGTGCTGACCCCGGCTTTGTTATTAAGCGCCATGGAAACGGCGGTTGCCGATATTCCCAGTCTTTTCGCCAGTTCTTTTGCAGTGACGGCCATTTTCATCGCTTCCTTTCCCTGTAAAAATCTCTATTTACCAGTATAATGAAAAAGCAAATATTTGCAATAAATAAAGTTAAAATAAAGTAAAATTCACTTTATTATTTGTTGAAATAAAGTAAGGCATGCCGTAATCTATACTATATAAAAGAGGCAGAGAGCTTGCGGAACTAATGTGGCAAGGAGGGACCCACGAAGTGGGAGGATTCCTTATCACCAGGCAGACACTGGCGAACTTCAGTTCGCATGGAATGTGTCTGCTCAAAGAAAAGAGCAACAGCAAGCGAACGGAGAGTGCACGGAACGATTTGTGAACGCAGAAATGCGGTCGCAAATTGTTCCAGACAAAGGTGTACTGGAAGTGAGCTTGCGGAACTAAGGATAGGAGGATTTAAAAATGGCAGCAGTAAAACTTGGTTTTGCACCTACGAGAAGAAGTATTTTCAGCGCGCCGGCAGCGGTGGAGTATGCCGATTACACGAGAAAAAAACTGAAAAAAATGGGAGTTGACTTTGTGGATATCAACGATATCGCAGAAGACGGCCTGCTCCATGACGACGGAGACAGAATAAAAATCGAGGAAAAGTTTAAGAAAGAAAAGGTGGACGGCCTGTTCTTCCCTCACGGAAATTTCGGAACGGAATACGAGGTGGCGAGGCTGGCGAAAAGCCTGAACGTGCCCGTTCTTTTATGGGGGCCCAGGGACGAATGCCCGGACGAAAAGGGAATCCGTCTGCGCGACAGCCAGTGCGGCATTTTCGCCACGGGCAAGGTCCTTCGGAGATTTCAGGTTCCTTTTACCTATCTGACAAACTGTAACCTGGAGGACGCGGAATTTGAAGAGGGAATAGGCAGATTCCTGGCGGTATGTAATGTGGTGAAAACCTTCAGGAGCATCAGAATCCTGCAGATTGGGCCGAGGCCTTTCGATTTCTGGTCAACCATGTGCAACGAAGGCGAGCTTTTAGAGAAATTCAATGTTCAGCTTGCGCCCATTCCCATGCCGGAGCTTACGGAAGAGATGAAAAAGGCAAAGGAAGAGGGAACAAAGGTAAACGAGGTAGTGGCTTACTGCAAGGAAAACTTCAATATTGCAATTAAGGACGAAGAGCTTTTGAACGTGGCGGCTCTTAAAGTGGCAATCAGGAACCTTGCCGATAAATACGGGTGCTGCGCCGGGGCAATCCAGTGCTGGAACGCGCTGCAGTCGGAAATCGGAATTATGCCCTGTGCGGCAAATGCGCTTCTCAACGAAGAGGGATTTCCGGTAGTGTGCGAGACAGATATTCACGGAGCAATCACGGCCCTTATGGTGGAAGCTGCCGGAATGGATAAGAGCAGAAGCTTCTTCGCGGACTGGACGGTGCGCCATCCTTTTAACGACAACGGCGAACTGCTGCAGCACTGCGGCCCCTGGCCTGTTAGCTGCGCTTCCTGCAAGCCTACCATCGGCTATCCTCTGGCGTTTTCCCATCCGGGCGCGGTGGAAGCGGAGGCAAAACACGGAGAGCTTACGTTGGCAAGGTTTGACGGCGACGGCGGTGAGTATTCCCTCTTACTTGGAAACGCTAAGGGAATCGACGGCCCTTACACCAAGGGAACCTATCTGTGGATTGAGGTGGAAAACTGGCCGAGGCTGGAGGCAAAGATT
The DNA here is from genome assembly GCA_910577445.1 of uncultured Lachnospiraceae bacterium. Lineage (GTDB taxonomy): Bacteria > Bacillota > Clostridia > Lachnospirales > Lachnospiraceae > Suilimivivens. The sequence continues at coordinate 37,539 of CAJTMZ010000006.1, forward strand.
GTGGAAGGCCCTTACATCCATCACTGTGTGGGCATCCATCAGGACGTGGTGCCCGTGTTGTACGAAGCCTGCAAGTATATCGGCGTAAAGCCCGACCTTTACGATGATGTGGAGCAGAAAGTGATTGATACGGTACATGGGGTAAAGGCATAAGCAAATTCCATTATGCGCGGAAAGGAGCATGGTTATAAAGATGAAGAAAGCAGAATTTGATGCAAAGGCATTGACAGTAAAATCTCTCGAGCTGCGCAAAGTGGTTCTCGAGATGATTAGAAAATCCGGCGGCGGCCATATCGGAGGGGACTTTTCCGTGATGGATACCCTTGTTACCCTGTACTTTGACCAGATGAACGTAAGTCCGGAAAATATGGATGATGAAAACCGGGATTACTTTGTAATGAGCAAGGGACATTCCGTGGAAAGCTATTACGCGGTGCTCGCGGCGAAGGGATTTTTTGAGACGGAAACGGTTATCAATGAATTTTCTCAGTTCGGCTCCAAATTTATCGGACATCCCAACAATGAGCTGCCCGGAATCGAGATGAATTCCGGCTCCTTAGGACATGGGCTTCCCGTATGCGTGGGCATGGCCCTGGCATGCCGCAAGGAAGGACGGCCCAGCCGCGTTTATACGGTAATGGGCGACGGAGAGGTGGCGGAAGGCTCCGTATGGGAAGGCTTTATGGCGGCCGGACATTATAAGCTGGGCAATCTGTGCGCGGTGGTTGACAGGAACCATTTGCAGATTTCGGGAACCACGGAGCAGGTTATGACCCACGAAAATCTTCACGCCCAGATTGAAAGCTTCGGATGGAACGTGATTGAGCTGCAGGATGGAAACGATATCGCCCAGCTTCACGGGGCATTCGAGCAGGCAAAGACGGTGACCGACAGGCCCACCTGCATTATTGCCAACACCATCAAGGGCTACGGCGGCGGAGAGGTCATGGAAAACAAGGCGGCATGGCATCATCACGTACCCACGCAGGAGGAATACGAGCAGATAATGAAAGCTTTAGACGCGAAGAAGGAGGAAGTGCTGCATGAATAAAATTCCAAACAGGCAGGTAATCTGCGAGACCCTTATGGCTCACGCCAAAGAAGATAAAAGTATTATCGCATTGTGTTCGGATTCGAGAGGCTCCGCTTCCATGACCCCCTTTTTCAATGCATTCCCGGAACAGTCCGTGGAGGTGGGCATTGCGGAGCAGAATCTGGTGAGTATCTCCGCGGGCCTGGCGCACTGTGGGGAAAAGCCCTACTGCTTTTCGCCGGCATGTTTTCTCTCCACCAGAAGCTACGAGCAGGCAAAGGTGGACGTGGCCTATTCCGACACCAACGTAAAGCTCATCGGCATCAGCGGCGGCATCAGCTACGGGGAGCTGGGCATGAGCCATCATTCGGCCCAGGATATCGCGGCAATGTCAGCCATTCCCAACATGAGAGTCTACCTTCCCAGCGACAGGTTCCAGACCGCAAAGCTCATTGAAAGCCTTTTGAAGGATGAAAAGCCCGCTTACGTCAGGGTGGGACGCAATCCGGTTGAGGATATTTACAGCGAAAGCGACTGTCCTTTCGAGATGGATAAGGCCACGGTGCGGGGAGAACTTGAAGGAGAAAACGATGTTGCCATCGTTGCCTGCGGGGAGATGGTGCGGCCTGCCATGGAGGCGGCAAAGCTCCTTGAGGAAAAGGGAATCAGGGCGGTGGTTCTGGATATGTACTGCGTAAAGCCGCTTGATAAGGACGCTGTGATAAAGGCTGCGGAGCATGCGAAGTTAGTGATAACGGTGGAGGAGCACGCGCCCTTTGGCGGCCTTGGCAGCGCCGTCGCGGTGGAAGTGTCGGCCAACTGTCCCAAAAAGGTCATCACAATGGCGCTTCCCGACGACCACGTGATTACCGGAAAATCGGCGGCGGTATTTGATTACTACGGACTGAACGCGGAGGGGATTGCAAAGAAGGCTGTGGAAAACCTGAAATGAAATAAGAGCAAAAGTCAGGAGATAAGCTGAAATAAAAATAAGAGCAGAAGCATGAGAGGAAAATCTGAGGCAGGATATTGCCTTGGATTTTCTGAATATAATCAGGAATTTGGAGAGAAGGGAACATATGGAAAAGCAAAGTGCAAAGCAAACTGCAAAGGAAATTGCAAAGCATGATGTACAATATGATGCAGGGCGTCATGCCGGAAAATATATTGTCAGTATCGACCAGAGCACGCAGGGAACCAAGGCGCTTCTTTTTAATGAAAGGGGCGAGCTGTGTATGAGGACGGATTTGCCTCATAAACAGATTGTGAACGGTAAGGGCTGGGTTTCCCACGACGGGGAGGAAATTTATCAGAACACCATTCAAGTGATTAAAAACGTTCTGAACATAGCAAAGGTAAACCCCGACGAGGTGGCGGGAATTGGCATCAGCAACCAGCGGGAAACCGGCATCATGTGGGAGCGGGAAACCGGAAAGCCTTCCGATTACGCCGTTGTATGGCAGTGCGCGAGGGCGGCGCAAATCTGCGAGAGAAAAGAAATCAGCGGCATGGCGGGAAAGATAAGGGAAAAAACAGGGCTGCAGCTCTCCCCTTACTTTACCGCAGCTAAAATCTGCTGGCTGCTTGAAAATGTAAAGGGGGCAAAGGAAAAGGCAAAAGACCATAACATCTGCCACGGAACTATGGATTCCTACCTGATATACAGACTCACGAAGGGCGAAGTGTACGCCACGGACTATTCCAATGCTTCAAGAACCCAGCTCTTTAATATTTTTACCCTTACATGGGATAAGGAAATCTGCGGCAGCTTTGGAATAGACACGGAAAACCTTCCGGAGGTGAAGGATTCCAACGCCTGCTTTGGCTACACGGACTGCGAGGGCTTTTTTGCAAAGCCCATCCCCATTTGCGGGGTGATGGGGGACTCCCATGCGGCGCTTTTCGGACAGAACTGCCGCTTAGAAGGCAAGACAAAGGTGACCTATGGAACCGGCTCCTCCATTATGATGAACATCGGGGAAAAGCCCATATTGAGCAGCAACGGCCTGGTGACGTCGCTGGCATGGGGCATCAGCGGGAAGCCGGAGTATGTTCTGGAGGGAAATTTGAATTACACAGGGGCGGTAATCACCTGGCTGAAAGACAGCGTGCACTTAATTGAGAGCGCGTCCGAGACGGAAGCGCTGGCGAAGGAGGCTGCGCAGGAGGATAGTCTGTATCTGGTTCCGGCATTTTCCGGTCTGGGCGCGCCTTATTGGGACAGCAACGCAAGAGCGGCCATTGTGGGAATGGACAGAACCACGGGAAAAGCGGAGCTTGCAAGGGCGGCTCTTGAGAGTATTGCCTATCAGATTACGGATATCGTACGAGCCATGGAGAGAGACTCGGAAAAGAAAATCGGGATTTTGCGGGTGGACGGAGGCCCTACAAGGAATCAATATCTGATGCAGTTCCAGAGCGATATTACGGGAAGCGAGGTTTCCATCTCCAGAATAGAGGAATTATCCGGGACAGGCGCGGCTTTTATGGCGGGAATGGCTCTTGGCGTGTGGCAGGAGGAAATTTTTGACACCATAAGCTGGAGCAAGGTTCTGCCGCAGATGACGGAGGAGGTCCGGGAAAGAAAATACGGCGGCTATAAGAATGCCGTAGGTATGGTCAGAACAAATTAAAAAGGACAGAATGTCAGATACTGCGCACGCACGGCTGGCGGGGCATCTGACGTTTGAGTTAAAAACAGGAGGATGACAGATGCAGACAGTAGAAAAATGGGGAATTTTTGAAGTGAGCAGCAAGGGGAAAAGCGACGGAAATCCGTTTCTTGATTACACTATGACAGCTATCTTCAAAAGCGATAAGGAGGAGGTGACGGTAAACGGTTTTTATGATGGGGACGGAGTATACAGAGCGAGATTTATGCCTTCTTACGAGGGAATCTATACCTACGTAATCGGAGGGGATTTTTCTGATAATATAGAGGAAAAAGAAGGAGCCTTTGAGGCTGTCGCTCCCTCTATGGGAAATCACGGCCCGGTTCTGGTAAAGGATAAGGTACATTTTGCCTATGCGGACGAAACGCCGTACTTTTCCATCGGAACCACTTGTTATACCTGGGTGAATCAGCCTCTTGAGAGACAGGAGCAGACACTTGAAACGCTGCGAAACAGCGCATTTAATAAAATCAGATTTTGCTTTTTTCCGAAATTCTATGAGTTTAACACCAAAGAGCCCTTAAGCTATCCTTTTGAGAGAGGAAGCGGGGAAGGGCTGGACGAGGAGCTTGTAAAAAAGGAAAAAGAAGACAGATTCATATTTCCGGGGATGAAAGAAGAGGAGCAGGATTACAGTTTTGATTACTACAGACCAAACGCGGAGCATTTCAGAAAATTTGACCTGAGAATCGCCCAGCTCATGGAGATGGGTATCGAGGCGGACATGATACTCATGCATCCTTACGATAAATGGGGAAACAACGAGATGGGAAAGGCGGCCTGCGATGCTTATCTGAGATATGTGGTGGCAAGATACGGCGCTTACAGGAATGTGTGGTGGTCCCTTTCCAATGAGTTTGACTTTATAAAAACAAAGACGCCGGAGGACTGGGAGCGCTACGGGCAGATAGTTTCCGGGTGCGATAAGTTCCACCGGCTTCTCTCCGTACATAACGGAGGACCCAATTATGATTTTTCAAAGGACTGGGTGACCCACTGCTCCCTTCAGAGAGTTGACTTTTACAAGACAACGGAAACTACCGATGAATTTCTGGAAAAATACGGAAAGCCGGTGGTCTGGGACGAGATTTGCTACGAAGGAAATATCGGACTTGGCTGGGGCAACATTACGGGGCAGGAGTTGGTTCGAAGATTCTGGGAGGCATTTATGAGAGGCGGCCACTGCGGACACGGGGAAACCTTTATGGATGCGGAGGACATTCTCTGGTGGTCCCATGGCGGCGTTTTGAAAGGGGATAGCCCGGAGAGGCTGCGCTTTTTGCTGGACATTCTGAAGGATGTTCCGGGAGGCTTTCTCACAAAAGGTCAGGGAGTGTTCGACGAGGTTGTGGGATATGCCGGAGGAAAGACGGGAGAGGGCATGGCAAGCTGCTATGACTACTCCATTCACTACCTGGGTATCTGCCAGCCGGTCTATCGCCTGGTGATGCTTCCGGAGGATGCGGATTACGAGGTGGATGTCATCGATACATGGGATATGACGATTACGCCTCTTGGCAGAATGCGTGGCTTTAACAGGGTGGAAATGCCCGGAAGGCAGTATATGGCGCTACGGATTCGTAAGGCGGTATAAAAAGAAAAATGAAACTTTCTTAAAATGGAAACGCAGTAAATAATGGATTGTGAAAGGGGCGGGGGTGGGATATAATCAGGGTAAGAAGGATAACATGGAGGTATGCTGATGAAGAGACCGTTTCCGATAGGGGTTGAAAATTTTGCAGATATGGTAAAAAACGATTATTATTACGTAGATAAAACCATATTTATGAAAGAATTGCTGGATTTGAAGGGAAAAGTAAATTTATTCATCCGCCCCAGACGCTTTGGAAAAACCCTGAATTTAAGTATGCTCCGGTATTTTTTTGAAGATACCGGAGATAGCGATAGAAATGAGGAAAATAAAAAGCTTTTTTACGGAATGAAAATTATGAAGGAGGGGGAAAAATACACCGGTCAGATGGGAATGTATCCGGTGATGAACCTGACTTTAAAATCTGCAAAACAAAGAGATGTGGAAACCGCTTATTACATGATACAGACCGGAATTGCAGCTGAGTTTGAAAGGCACAGAAGCATTGTGGAGGAGGGAAAAGAACGCCTTTCCGGGAATGAATATGAGCGGTATATTGCGATTGCAGAGGAAAAGGCAGATGAAAAGGAAGTAAGAAACTCTTTGTTGCTGTTTTGCAGGTGTATGTACAAAATCACAGGGAAGAATACGGTTATCCTCATAGACGAATATGATGTCCCTCTGGAAAACGCATATTTTGCAGGCTTTTATGAGAAGATGGCGGATTTTATCCGTTCCCTGTTTGAAGCGGGGCTGAAAACCAACGATTATCTGCAGCTTGCAGTAATCACCGGATGTCTTCGGATTTCAAAGGAAAGTATTTTTACCGGCCTGAATCATTTGAATATCGTATCAATTCTTGATAAAAGATTCAGTGAACATTTTGGCTTTACAGAGTCCGAAGTGCGGGATATGATGTCTTATTATGAGGTAAGCAGCCGTTTTTCGACAATGAAGGAATGGTATGACGGATATATCTTTGGAAACACCGACGTCTATAACCCGTGGAGTGTAATCAGGTTTTTATATGATTTGAGCGCTGATATTAATGCGTTCCCGCGTCCCTACTGGATAAATACCAGTTCGAATGACATCATAAAGGAGCTGATTACAGGGGCGGACCGGGAAACAGGAGAACAGATAGAGTCGCTCCTTCGAGGAAAACCGTTGGATATTCAGGTGCATGAGGAAATTACCTATGGAGATATGCGCAGCCGGGGGGAGAGCCTGTGGAATTTCCTTTATTTTACCGGGTATCTGACGAAAGAGAGCGAATATTTCAAAGAGTCATCGGTGTTTTTAAAAGTACGAATTCCCAATACGGAAGTAAAGACGATTTATCAGAACACCATTTTGGGCTGGTTTCGTCAGACCATAAAGAAGCAGGATTTCCATGCTTTATATTGCGCCATGGAGGAGGGAGCGGCGGAAACAGTCCGGGATATTATCAACAGTCAGCTATTTTCGACAATCAGCTTTTATGACAGTGCAGAAAATTTTTATCATGGTTTTCTTGCCGGGATTCTGAGCCAGAGTGAAAATTATATCGTACAATCCAACAGGGAGTCCGGCAACGGGCGTTCGGATATTATGGTGAAAAGCCCGTCTCTGCGAGGGAGGGCGTTTATACTGGAAATAAAGGTTTCCGACCACATTGATGATTTGGAGAAAGATGCCGGAAAAGCTTTGCGGCAGATATATGATAGGAAATATGCGGAGGAATTATGGGCGGAGGGATAC
>CAJTMZ010000006.1:44593-50928 GCA_910577445.1 uncultured Lachnospiraceae bacterium
CGGAATATAAATTTTTATGGTATAGCCTTTTTTCACAAGGACTGTGAGGTGCGGTTTGGAAAAGGAACAGAGGCCTGCAGCGGGTACAGGAGAAATGAGGGAAATTAATGAAGGTATTGATTTCCGTGAGCAACGAGCCAAGTGGCTGCATTTGACATAAGTAAATAAAAATTATATAAAAAGGGGGTCAGTTTGCTCTGCGGGGGAACTGACCCCTTAAAAATAAATGACAGAAAATCTTATACATAACGTTCCCTGTTGACCAAAAGCTCCCTGTACCCCAACTGAAACAGCCTTTTGCCGTTCGACAGCCATGGATAATAGTGTCCGGGAAGAACGGCATCCGCGTCCAGACGCATCATTTTTCTCATAGAATCAAGATAATCAACATAGTTATACCCAATATCTACTTTAATTCCGGGCCGTACCTCATTTACGTTTTCTCCGGCCTGGATAAAGTCTCCTGTAAATATGATTTTCATTCCCATATGATGGAGCTCGTAGCACATACTTCCGGGGGTGTGGCCGGGGGTATGGTGGCAGATGATTTCGCAGTTTGCGCCAAGAGTTATTCTGTCCTTATCATAAAGCGTGTGTACACTCCGGCATACGGGAAAGGGTTTTCCATATGCGAAATCAATGGTATGCTCATCGCCGGACAGAAGGCTTTCGCTGTCCTTTCCCGCATAAATCCGGCTTCCGCCAGCTTCAAATCCGGCGGCGTTCCCGGCGTGGTCAAAATGGGAATGGGTAATAAAAACGGCGGCTGTCTTTCTGTCTTCCAGATTCCACAGAACCTGGCTGCGTTTTATCATGTGTCTGTCTGTCTCGTCCAGCCCGCAGTCAATGAGAATCAGTTGTTTCTTATCGGGAATGTCAATTCCGTATACGTTTTGGTGGAGCCCAAAGGCGTATCCTGACAACAAATATATATCCGGTAAAATCTGCATATGCTCACCCCTTTACTGCGCCGGAAGCCAGTCCTTCCGTTATCTGTCTGGAGAAAAGAATAAAAACAATCATAATAGGAAGAATTCCGGCGGCTACGGCCAGAAGCCTTGCCCCGTAGTCGGCAACAAACATATTTCCGATGGAGGCGATGACCAGAGGAACCGTGAATTTTTTAGGGTCGTTAATCATAATCATCGGCAGAAGGTAGTTGTTCCAGGATTGGAGGAACGAAATTACAGACAGAGTGAAAATGGCCGGCTTTATTATTGGCAGAGCCATTCTCAAAAAGATGCCCATATCCGAACAGCCGTCAATCCGCCCGCTTTCTATCAGTTCATAGGGGAAGGCATCCTTTATATATTGCGTCATCCAGAACACGCTGAAAGCGTTTGCCATATTCGGCAGTATCAGCGGCAGAAAGGTTTTGGATAAATGAAGGATTTTCATTTCCCATACAAAAGCGACAAGGCCTACTTCCATGGGGACAAGCATGGTCAGTATTACCAGTTGATAAATTATTTTTTTATGCCTGAATTCATACTTTGCAAATCCGAATCCGGCCATGGCGCCGAAAAAAACGGTAAGTAAGGTACTTGATACTGACACAAACAAACTGTTTAAAAAAGACCTGAAATATTCCGCTTCCGCAACCGTCTGAAAATTTTCTGACAGAGAGCGTCCAAATGTCAGGATTTTTCCGGCAAAAATGGTCTGATTATCCTGGGTTGCCATCAGAAACATTAACAGAAACGGTATAATGCTTATCGTTGCAAGAGCAATTACCAGTAAATTTATTATTTTTCTTATCAGTTTTGACGTGTTTATTTTCATGGGCTAATTATCCTCTTTCCTGTTCACTATGCCAAAATAGATGGTGGTGAAAATCATAATGATGATGAACATCAGGTATCCGGTAGCTGCGCCATACCCGCTTTGTCCGGCCTTAAAGGCGGTATCCAGGAATTTCATATTCATTGTCTGGGCGGCATTGTTGATACCGCCTTTGTAATCGCCGAAAAGCATATAAGGTTCTTCAAAAATTCTCAGACAGCCAATGATGCCGTTGGTAACCTGAAAAATAAGGATAGGCTTGAGCATGGGAAGAATCACGTGGATAATTGCCTTAGGCGTGGAAGCCCCGTCAACTTTTGCCGCCTCATAGATATCCCTGGAAATGCTTTGCAGTCCGGCAAGATAGATGACTGCCGTATATCCCGCATAACGCCAGAGGGTAACGAGTGCGACCAGAGGCTTTGCCAGGCTTTCGGTGTGCAGCCAGTTGATATTTTCACCGATTAGCCCGATGCTTCTAAGGAAAAGATTGACCGCGCCGAAATTTTGGTCAAATAAAGTGGCAAAAATGAGCCCTATTGCGATAGGCGCTGTCACATAGGGAAGGAACATGGCGTTTCGGATATAGTTTCTGCCGGTTTTTATAATTCCGTAATTCAGCAGCAGGGCAAGAACAAGGCCAAGTGTCTGAATCGGAATCATAGCTTCCAGAACGATAATAAAACTGTTTAAGACAGATTTGCAGAAGGCTCCGTTTTTCAATAGTGATGCATAATTACTGAAGCCGACATAATTCATGGGACCATATCCCTGCCAGTTTGTCAGGCTGATATAAAAGCTGAATAAAATAGGAAATAAATTAAAAATTCCATAGACGATAAAAAAGGGGGCGATAAATATGAACGGCCAGCACACCTTCTTTTTTTTCATTGGATGCTCCTCCTTGCAATGGGATTGTCATGCGCTTGTTCTTATGTGTGAAAAAGGGCCGCGCAGTATTTCATGCCGCAGCCCAAATGTGGTTTACTTTTCGTATTGAGGATTGGAGGAAATAATATCGTCTTCTATCTTGTCCGCAATTTCTTCCGGGGTTCCCTCCAATGACTGTGCAAAAAAGGTCATGCTGTTATAGAACAGGGCGTCGTCGGCAATAGGTCTTAAAACCGTCATTTCATCCATTTCTTTCAGATACAGCTCAGTTACGTTCTGCCCTCCGAAAAATTCATTGGGCTTATTGAGGTAATCATCTTCATAGACTGCTTTAACACCGGGATAAAAATGAATCAGGTCGTATTTATTCTGCGCGCCTTCCACTGTAAGCTCATATTTCATCCAGGCGGCAACGGCATCTTTGTTCTGGCTTTGGTTGTACATTCCCCACCATATTCCGCCCCAGTTGTAGTAGCCGCCGGGGACTTCCGCTACGCCCCAGTTTCCGGTGCCTTCCGGGTCATTAGGCTCTATGACATAGCTCTGGAACCAGCAGGAGCCCGGGCAGCAGAATACATTTCCCTGTGCAAAAGACGCGTTCCATGCAGGCGTCCAAACGTCCAGACCGGCGTCTATCTCTGCTTCTTTTATTTTCTGCATTAATGCAATGGTATCCGTGAAATTTTCCTGTATCGTCAGTTTGTTTCCGTCGCGCCAGCGAAGCCCTGTCTGATTTACCAGAGGCTGTACCAGAGTGTCGATTCCGGGTATCATACTTACTTCACCGCCGGACGCCTCTTTGATTTTCTTTCCTGTTTCAATAAAGGAATCCCAATCCTTTACCATCTCTGTAATTTCATCCGGGTCGTCTGTTCCGAGATACTCTCTGGCAATATCTCTTCTGTAATAAAGACCTCCGGGCGCTGCCGTGTTTGGTATGCCGATGAAGGTTCCGTTATTATCCTTACCCATTTCTTCCAGGTAGGGAATCAGCAGGCTTTTATCGATTTCATGTTCATCCAGATTTTCGCAGATGCCCATATCATAGAATTTTCCAAGGTTGTTGATTTCCATTGCCAGAATATCAGGAACGTCGCTACCGCTGGTAAGGGCGGCCTGCAGTTTCTGCATATAGTCGTCTGCAGAAGCTACGGTAACAAAGTCGAAGGTGACGTTGGGGTAAATGGTGTTCATTTTTTCCACCATATCAAAGAAGTTAGGGTCCCAGCTCCAGAAGAGGATGTTGCCTGTAACCTCCTCAGGCGATTTCCCATTGACCATGTAATATTCGTCGGTCTGATTGGAAGAATCGTTTTCGGGCTGTGCGTTGGGCTCTTCGCTGTCTGCTTCTTCACGGGTCACTGCCGGTGCCGGGTCCTTAATATCCGTATTTTCAGCCGACTCTTTGCTTCCGCATCCGCTTAATAATGACACCAGACAGATTCCGGCCAGAAATAATGCTGTTTTTCTTTTCATATGTTATCCTCCATTTGGCTTTGCAGATATACTTTCCGTATATCTGCTGTTTCATGCTGCTTAATAGTCTGTCTATAAAGAAGTATAACAATCTGGAAAAGAAAATATAGAATCTCCGTTATGATTTATTGCATTTTATTATCCTTGAACTGATAAGGACTGAATCCGGTAAGTCTTTTAAAGATTTTGTTAAAGTACTGCGGGCTGCCAAAGCCGCATAATTCCGCTATGGCGTATATTTTCAAATTGCTGGTGAGCAAAAGCTCTTTTGCCTTGGAAAGGCGGTACTGAGCCAGATAGTCCCATATATTTTTATTGGTTTCTTTCTTAAAGGTCTGACTCAGATACACCCTGCTGATGCCTACATAGTCCGCAACTTCCTCCAGGGTGATGGGCTTGTGGTAGTTCTCCCTGATATACTCTATTGCCATAATAATTTTAGGTGAGCATTCCAGGTATTCGCCTTCCACCCTTACGATATCCCTCACCTCTTTCAGGGCGCCTGGAAGGTCGCTCCAGTGATTAAAAATATGATAGGTGATGCCAGTCAGCCACCGGATTTCCTTATCCGGCATTGCACTGTGAAGGCTGGTTATTCCTTCACGGATATTTTGCTTTATCTCTGAAACGCTGCATTCTTCCTGACAGAGAAGGATGGAGTAAATTTCCTTTTCCCTGACAGTGGAGGTATAGGCATCGGTAATAATCCTTCCGTCGATTCTTTCTCTCAGAACTTCTTTCAGTTTATTTTCAAAAATCCGGCATTTTTCATTATTTAAATCTTTCTGTAGTTTAAAACAGACCATCAGATACCGGGGTTTTGATACAGGCAGTATTCCTATTTCCACGTATCTGCGGATATCTTCCCGGGTAAGAGAAGATTCCATCACTTTATTGAGCACATCATCTTTCAGAATATTGAAGCTTTCCTGATGTGCCTTTTCTTTCCGTATTTGTTTCTCAATTTTGTCGAGCAGAGAAATCAAGTCTTCCGGCTCAAAGGTATGCTTGGTCAGATAATCCACAGCGCCGTACCGCATTGCATCCCGTACATAGGAAAAGTCCTCATAGCAGGTGAGCAGTACTGCTTTGCTGTCGGTTTGCAGGGCGTTCATTTGGCGCAGCATCTCCAGCCCGTCCATCACGGGCATTTTGATATCCACGAAAATCACGTCAGGGGACAGTTCCTTTATTTTTTCCAATGCCTCTTTTCCGTTTTGCGCTTCATATATCACGGTGTATCCGTATTCTTCCCATACAATACTTTCCCTTAACATTTTTCTGGCAAGCATTTCGTCATCTACAATCATTACTTTTCTCATTAAATCATTCTCCGTTTCCCGGAAAGTCCCCGTAAATTTTTTCCGGAATCCAAATGTATACGGAAGTTCCGGGATTTTCTTTTGCGAGCCATAGCTGGGGCCGGCCGTTTTTGTAGTGCATTTTTATCCTGTAATGGATATTTTCCAGGCCTATATTTTTTAACTTGCTGATGTCCTCTTTGGGTTCCTTTTTGCCGATACTGTTTCCCAGGCTTTCGTTCAGAGCGTCAATCTGCTCTTTTTCCATTCCGATTCCGTCGTCCCTGATACTGATTTGAATACCGTTTTCCCGGCTGGATACAACAACTTCAATTTCTCCCTGTCCCTGAGGAAGAATTCCATGAAACAGTGAATTTTCCACTATCGGCTGAATGGAAAACCGGGGAATCATACACTGCTTAAGTTCGCTGTCTACATGATAAGATATTTTCAGAATATCGCCGTACCGTATTTTCTGGATGGCCAGATATTGTTTTGTCAAAGCGATTTCCTGTCCGATACTGATAAATTTTTCAGAACTCAGGCTTGCCTTGGAAAGCTGTATGAGAGCGGTGGTGATTTCTTTTATTTCTGGGATGTTATAAGCTTTTGCAAAATACCGGATGGAATTTAAGGTATTATATAAAAAATGAGGATTGATTTGCGCCTGTAAAGCATACAGCTCAGCATTCCGCCTGGTTTTTTCTTTTTCAATTAATTCCTCGAGAAGAGCTTTTATTTTGACGACCATAATGTTATAGCCGTTTATCAGTGTGGAAAATTCATCCCGCCTGTTATATGTGATTTTCGTGTTAAAATCGCCTTTTTCTATCCTGGACATGGAATCTAACAATAGATTTAAAGGGCCGTAAATGGAAAAAATAA
>CAJTMZ010000006.1:50938-55649 GCA_910577445.1 uncultured Lachnospiraceae bacterium
TTTTTCTTGTCACAAACCCGATGACGGTCAGGCAGATAAACAAAAGGAAAATCGTCATGCGAAGCTGCAGAAAAATAGATTTTACCAATTCATTTCTGGGAATTAAAGCCAGCATTTTGAAACCGGTTATTTCTGAGCGTCTTGACAGGGCAATGTACGGCTTTCCGTCCAGTGAGATTCTGTCTTTATCCTGTAATTCCAATAACAATTCCTTATATTCTTTGGATGGATTCCAACTGATATTTTTTCCGGTTTCTTTTATAAATATTTCTTCCTGTTCGTCAACGAGAACGAGGAGGCCGTTCATCGGCAGGGTAAAATCACGAATCAGGCCGTCGATAATATGGTAGTCAACGTCCGCGACAATAGTTCCTATCTGATGTGTGCGGTCGTTGTAGGCATAAATTTCCTTTAACAGAGAAAATACTTTCGTATCGCCGGCAATGTATCCGGTCTGGTGAAGGGATGAGATTTTTACCGGGTTTTCACTTTCCTTTGCGTTGGCGGCCAGTTCATAATCATTGTAATCCACCTCCTGACTCATTATCTGCCGATTGCTGTTCAGAAGATAAATTTTGGTTATATAGGGAGCCGTTAAGGAATACTGCGCTATGATTTTGTTCAGTTCCCGGAAAAGGATTTTTCCTTCCAGATTATTTTCCACATCTTTTTTCAGGATTTCCTGAACCTTTTCATCCGCCATGATAGAGGCGCAGATATTGCCGGTATTTTGAAAATAATAATCCATATTTTTAAGACCCAGCCCCAGCGATTCGCCGATGGAAGAGGTGATGTTTTTTTCCAGCAGGGAGTAAGCCTGACTCCCGTTAATCAGTTCCACCAGAATAAAGATTCCTATCATCAGACAGGAAAAATACAGTATCATCTGTTTCTTTAAAGACATTGCGGCCTCCTGACATTTAGTACACACATTGTATCACTATAGGCGGATATTGCAAACTTTTGCGAAGACGGCTTTTCTGGTAATTTTTGTTGCAGCCTGTTTCTTTACGGCGCTGTTTCTTTATGCTAGACTATAAACAAAAACCCAATTTAAAGGAGACCCTCATTATGGAACTGCAAAATTTCATCAACCGCACCACACAAGACGGGATTCTGGGAATAAAGATTACCCAAAACGGCGAAGATATCGGAAAGCACCTCTGGGACGAGGAATGCAGGCGTAATGTCTATTCCGTGAGCAAGAGTTTTACCTCCGCGGCGGTGGGGATTGCCATAAAGGAAGGGCTGCTTGCCCTTGAGGAGACGTTAGCGGACGCATTTGCGGAAGATATGCCGGAAAATCCGGGAGAATTTCTCTTACAGGCAACGGTGAGAGATTTGCTTACCATGTGTCTGGGACAGGAAACGCCGGCGCTGATGGGGGAACAGCGTCCTTTGTACAGGGAACAGGACTGGGTGAAAATGTCGCTGGCCTTTCCCTTCACCTGCAGGCCAGGGACAAAATTCGTATACAATAACGTGGGGCCGTATCTGGCGGGAATGCTGGTCCAGCGCCGGGCCGGCTGCGATTTGGTGTCTTATCTGATGCCCCGGCTTTTTAAGCCGCTGGGGATTTCAAGACCTACCTGGGAGACTGACCCGCTTGGGAATACCTTCGGTTCCGGCGGCCTGATGCTTACTTTATCGGAGATGCATAAGCTGGGACTCCTTTATCTGCACAAGGGCGCATGGAACGGGAAGCAGCTTATACCGGAAAAATGGGTGGCGGAGAGCACGAAGGTACAGGCGGCGACAGACCGTAAGGAGGATTACGGGTATGGCTATCTGTTCTGGGGCGGCCCGTTCGGTTCGTTCAGGGCGGACGGAAAATATTCCCAGTATTCCATCATACTGCGGGAAAAAGACGCGGTGATTTCCCTGACGGCGCAGTGCCGGGACGGAAAGCGGCTGATGGACGCCGTTTTTGAAGAGCTGTATCCGCAGTTATAAAGATGCCTGGAGTGAAAACAACATCTGGTGGATTCCGTTTTACGCGGTGTTTTGCATGTAAGCGGTCACGTTACCCCAATAAGGAAAAACAAAAATTATGAAATATTTAGCAGTAATATCCGGCATCCTCGGCCTGGATTTGGGCATAAAAAGTTATATAGAAAAAAATATAAATGAGGGAGAAGTCAGGGAAAAACCCGGCTGTCTCCTCATCATAAAAAAGCACCATAATAAAGGGGCCTTCTTAAATTTCGGTGAGAAGAAGCGGAAAATCGTAATGCTCCTTTCCGTTCTTATGACGGCAATGCTGACGGTGTTTTTTATTCTTACCCTCGGAACTGCCGGAAAAGGCGCTTTGAAATGGGGGCTTACGCTGCTCCTTGGCGGAGCTTACAGCAACACCTACGACAGGCTTTTCCGCAAGTACGTGGTGGATTATGTGAGCTTTAATGTGCCGTGCGGTCTGCGGAAAGTGATTTTTAATATCGGAGATTTCGCAATTATGGCCGGTTCGCTGTTTGTCCTGATTGCCTCATTTGGGGAAGAAATACAGGGTTTTTGATAAAAATATCTAAAATGATATTGACAAAACGCCTTTTTAGTATTATTGTATTAACAGAACAGTACAATAATACAAAGAAAGGAAGAGGATAATGGCGTGGAAACTGGATTCTGACCGTCCGATATATACTCAGATTCTTGAAGTGATACAATACCAGATAGTTGCCGGCAGGTATCAGCCGGGAGAGCGGCTTCCCAGCGTGCGGGATTTGGCGTCCGAGGCGGGAGTCAATCCCAACACAATGCAGCGGGCGTTTGCCGAGCTGGAGAGAAACGGACTGGTGATGGCGCAAAGAACAAGCGGAAGGGTTGTGACGGAGAATATGGAAATGATTAGCGAGGTTCGCAATAAACTGGCAAGGGAGCAGATTCGCGAGTTTATTGACAAGATGAAAAAGCTGGGCTTCGAGAAGAAAGAAATCCTGTCCCTGCTGGAACAGGACGAAAAGCCGAAGCCGGCGGATGCGGCGGAATAATTTCAGAACCGGCGGCGGGATGATGCAAAGCCGGAATAAAAGAGGGAGAACGAGAAATGAGTGAACTTGTGTATGTAAACAATCTTACCAAGGTTTACGAGAAGAAAAAAATGGCCTTAGACCATATGAATCTTGTAATACCACGCGGGAAGATTATCGGTCTGCTGGGACCGAACGGAAGCGGCAAGACCACGTTAATCAAGTTAATCAGCGGGCTTTTGGTGCCCACGGAAGGAGAAATCCTGATTAACGGCAAACAGCCCGGACCGGAGAGCAAGGCATGCGTGTCCTATCTGCCGGAGCGGACTTACTTTCAGGGCGGGATGAAGGTCAGGGAGCTGATAGCCTTTTTCGCGGATTTTTACGAAGATTTCCGTCCGGAAAAGGCAAGGCAGATGCTTGCAAATTTAAATATCAGCGAGGACGCCCGTTTAAAAACCCTTTCCAAGGGGACGAAGGAGAAGGTGCAGCTCATTATGGTGATGAGCAGGGAAGCGCAGCTTTATATTCTGGATGAACCCATTGCGGGGGTTGACCCGGCTGCCAGAGATTACATTTTGAAAACCATTATCTCCAATTATAATGAGAATGCCACGGTTTTAATCTCTACTCATCTGATAACCGATATCGAGAAGGTACTGGACGAGGTGATTTTTATCCGGGACGGACGCATGATGCTGCATGATACGGTGGAGCATATCCGTGAATCCAGAGGAAAATCCGTGGATATGTATTTCAGGGAGGTGTTCGCATGTTAGGAAAATTATTGAAGCACGAATGGAAAGCAGTCTGGAAAATCCCCGTGCTCTTAATCGGAATATTGCTGGCCGCGGCCATGATGGCCGGTTTCACCTTTCACCTTCCTATCTGGGACAGTGAATGGGTAGGGCTGCCTCTGTCCGGCGTGATGATGATAATAACTTTTTATGTAGCGATAATCGGCGTCAGTCTTGGCATTACCATTTATTTTGCGGTCCGCTACTACAAAAATATGTTTACGGATGAGGGATACCTGACAAACACGCTGCCGGTCAGCTCCCACCAGCTTCTTTTAAGCAAAGTAATAACCATGTTTTCATGGAATATCATCAGTATTCTTGCAGTTGCTGCCAGTGTAGTGATTTTTATGGGAATGATAATACTGGCTTTTATGGAGCCGGGAGACGGAAAAACCATTGTGGACGGCTTTTGGGAACTTTTTGATATGGGTATCTGGGATTCCCCGTATATGCAGGAGTTCGGGGGCTTTTGTGTAAGCATGATTGTTATGGTTTTTGCCAGCGCTTTCAGCGGCACCATGACAATAGTCGCCTCTGTTACAATTGGCCAGATGGTGCGCAGACACCGGATTTTAGGAGCCTTTGGCGCATACTTTGCAATAGGCACAGTCATGCAGATTATCAGTACGGTAATTCTGTTTCCCTATATGATTAGTACTTTTGATAACGTATATGTAGAAACGCCGTTTCCGCTTATGACGGTAATGTATTTAATTATTTCGGCGGTGTCCGTTATAATCGGCGTGGGATTGTACTTTTTAAGCGAGTATCTGATTAGAAAGCAGTTGGAACTGGAATAATATGTAAAAAAGAAAACCCCCGGGTGCTGTAACAGGCATTCGGGGTATTTTTATGCACATGGGGCAGAAAGGTATATGCTGCTTTCGCAGCCTGCCCAAACGCACGAGCAGGGAAGATTCCTCTTCCCTGCTTGATTATAAA
>CAJTMZ010000006.1:55680-68885 GCA_910577445.1 uncultured Lachnospiraceae bacterium
AAAGAACGATATAAGAATAAAAATTTTAATCATTGGAACAGTATATAGTCTACCACATTTTGAAATTAAAGTCTAGTAATTTTTTCTTTTTCCCTTACAATGGAAGATACCGGCAACAGAGAAAACAAAAAGGCGTCCGTCTGTATCAGGCGGTTACGAAGATGGCAGGAGGGCATAGCGGATGGGAGCAGGAGATAAAAGGAAAAATTTTGGAGTGTCGCGGAAGGCGGAGGAGGATTATCTTCGGGAGACGTTGGAGGTAGTAAGCCGCAATCTGAAAAATTACAGCGGGGAAGTCGCCCGGATGCAGGAAAATATCGACGAAATGCTGGCCCGTTACCATGACAACGACGTGGAGGTGCTGACCATTTTAAACAACACGGTCACGATGCACGAGCACATGAAGCGGGCGCTTATGCGCAATGAAAAGGCAAAAAACAAGCCCTACTTTGGCCGAATCGTTTTCCGCGATGAAAAAACCGGTAAGGAGGAGTCTCTTTATATCGGCAGGGGCGGCATAGCAAGGGACGCCACCCATCAGGCGGTGGTGGACTGGCGCGCGCCGGTGGCAAACGCATATTACGAAAACAATCTGGGAAAATGCAGCTACAGGGCGCCGGGGGATGTGGATATTCCGATTGATTTGACGCGCAAGCGTACTTATGAAATTGAAGGCGGAAAGCTGCTGGATTTTTTTGACAGCGAGGTAATTGCCAACGACGAGCTTCTTACAAAGTATCTGGCCAAAAACAAGCAGGCGGTTCTGGGAGAAATCGTTGCCACCATTCAAAAGGAGCAGAATGAGATTATCAGAAAATCCCCCTATCACAATGTGATTGTGCAGGGGGTGGCGGGCTCGGGAAAAACCACGGTGGCCATGCACCGGATATCTTATATCCTGTATAACTATGCGGAGCGTTTCAGGCCGGAGGATTTTTACATTGTGGGGAGCAACCGGATTCTGCTGAATTATATCACGGGCGTTCTGCCGGACCTGGATGTGTACGGCGTGCGGCAGATGACCATGGAACAGCTTTTTGTCCGGCTTTTGTACGAGGACTGGGACGAAAAGAAATACAGGATTAAGGGAACGGGGAAAGACGCCGTAAAGGGCAGCTCCCGGTGGTTTCGGGATTTGGCCGGGTACTGCCGGGAACTGGAACGGAAGGCAATTTCCACAGATACCGTATACTTAAATCCAAAAGCGTTTGTGGAAGGCTTCCGGAACGGAAAAACCGGCGTGTATGACGAAACAGACGGCAGAGAAGTCAGTAAGAAGGATTTGGTCAGCCTTTTAACGGGGGAAGCCGTGGAGGCTTATATTGAGGAAAATCCCTCTGTTTCCATTCAGAACAAAATTAATATGCTGAACGGGCGGCTGCTCGGAAAGGTAAAGGAGGAATTTCTCGGAAAAGGAATCAGCTATTCGGAGGCGGAGAGAAAAGCAATTTTAAAGGCTTACCGGGGCTGGTACGGGGGAAAGCACTGGAAGATATCTGTTTTTGAAATGTACCGGGATTTCTTAAGCAAGCAGCAAGAAAAAGGAATACGGGTTGAAGCGCCGGAGAATGAATTTGATGTGTACGATTTGGCGGCGTTAGCTTACCTTTATAAGAGGGTCAAAGAGGAGGATGTCATAAGCGAGGCAAGCCATGTGGTAATTGACGAGGCCCAGGATTTCGGAATGATGGCGTACCATGCGCTGAAATTCTGCATCAACAGATGTACCTACACCGTTATGGGGGACGTTTCCCAGAATATCCATTTTGGCTTCGGGCTAAACGACTGGGAGGAGCTGAAAGCGCTGCTTTTGCCGGACGCTATGGACAGCTTTGGGGTTTTAAAGAAAAGCTACCGGAACACGGTGGAAATTTCGGACTTTGCCACGGATATTCTGCGCCACGGAAAATTTTCGGTTTATCCTGTAGAGCCTATAATCAGGCACGGAAATCCGGTTCTGGTGAAAAGGGCGCCGGAACGAAATGCGCTGATAAGAGAAGCGGCGCAGCTTTGCAGAGACTGGCAGAAGAAGGGGCTTGATACCATTGCGGTTATCTGCCGCAGCAAAAAGGAGGCGGCCAGGACGGCTCTTTCGCTGTCGGAATATGTGGAGGTGATGGAAAGCAATCTTGAAAAAGCGGAGTTTGGAAACGGAATCATGGTGCTTCCCGTGGAATACACAAAGGGACTGGAATTTGACGCCGTACTGATTTTAAATCCCACAAGGGAAGACTATCCGTCAGACGACGGCCACGCGAAGCTTCTTTATGTGGCGGCGACCCGCGCGCTGCATGAGCTGTGCGTACTCTGCTGCGATACTCTGACAGGGCTGATAGCCGACCCGGCGCCGGCAGGAAAAGGAAGAACTTTTGCGGTTTTCGCAGAAGATAAGGAAAATGAGAAAAAATCCGTATCTTATGAGACGGAGGGTGGAAAAGAAAAAGATTCGGCAGGAAGCGGAGCGGCCATCCGGCCCAGAAAACGGGCGGTTGCCGTTGTGAAAAAAGCCGTGACGCCGGAGGATAAAAAGCCTTTTATAAGCAGACAGGTAAAACCTTCCCCGGAAAGAGTTTCCGTCAGGGAAGAAAAAGCAGACGGAGCAAAAGCAGGCTGCGAATTTGGCGGTATGCCGCCCACAGAAATTTTGCGTCCGGCGGGACACGGAAAAATTGACTTGTCGGTGAAATGGTTTATGGGGCAGCCGGACGGGCTTTATTTTCAGAGCCGGTACGGCACTTTGCGGCTATGCGCGATTACCGGCGGCATTGTACGGGTAACCTTTGCAAAGGGAGCGGCGCTTTCGGACAGAGTCCATCCGGGCATTGCCGACTGCAAAAAAGAAAGCGCATGGCTGTATAAGGAATCCGGCAATACGGTGGAATTTCTGACGGACGAGGTTTGTCTGCGGGTTAATAAAGGAAACGGGGCCATTCACTATATGACGCGGGATAAAAAGCTTCTGCTTGCGGAGCGGGAGAAGGAATGCCGCCAGATTGAGGATGGCCCGGGCGGAAAAGCAAAGAGCCGGCTGTATCTGGACTGGCAGAAAGCGGAAAATCTTTATGCGCCGGGGATTTTCGGAAAATCCGGTATTGCTTTGCGGGGCGGGGCCAGATACATTTCCCATGGGAATGGAAAACCCGCCGTTGTGGTTTCCGAGCGGGGCTACGGACTGGTCCTTGCGGCGGATACCGCGATATGCTGTGACATTCCGGCCTATGGCTCTTATCTTTATATGGAAAATAAGGGACAGATGGATTTTTATTTTGTAGTCGGAAAGGGAAAGAGGGAAGTGGAGGAGGTTTGCAGGAGGTTGATTAGATAAAGGGAACTTTCCTGATTGTGGCTTAATCATACCACAGAAACATTAAAAAGTCAAGACTTGAAACAAAATACCGCCAATGCTATAATCGGTATTCCTACAACTGAATACAGAAAACAAATGTGCAAGGAGGGCGATTTCTTGAATAAGGATTGGATGGTATTATTACAGCAGGAACGTCAATTAGGGGGGATTGTTGCGGCAAATAATGAAACCGCCAGATTCGGGCTTTCGCTGAGCGAGCAGGAGGCAAAGCTGATTTTAAGCGAGCAGCGCCATACCCTTAAGGAGCAGAGGCGAATCGAGTTCGGGGAGGGGATTGTGCCGAAGATTATCCATGAATTTTGCGATTCCGCATTTATTGACCAGAATAATTATGTGGAAACGATTATTCGCCTGCAGGAGATATTTTATCTGTACAAGAATGAAATGCTGGATGAAATCACGGACGACGAGCTTCTGCATTTTATGAAAGAGCAGTTTGAGGAGATATGCTTCGGTGATTTGGATTATCTGGAGGGAACCTGCTTAAACAACTTTTCACAGGCAATCCGGGCTGGCTACAGAGGGCATGAAAGTTCTCAGGGCTATGGCGAATATGAACAGTTTGACGAGGTGAAAAGATGGGACTATGAACTGTATTTTGAAACCTTAAAAGAACTTTGCTGGGGGTGAGACGATGGACTATACCATGGAAGAACTGATACCGATTGTGGGAGAACTGGCGGAGAAGTATACCGCAAAGGAAAGCACTTCGATTACTTACGAGAAAGCGGAGCAGCTAATGGGCGCCGTTTTGTATGCCATCCATGAAACGGAGCTATCCGGTATGGAGGGCGGGGACGATGCCGTAACCGGCACGGCCCGGGATAAATCCGAGAACGCAAACGGAACCGTCCTTGCGCAGAAAAAAGGAATGACGGCCCGGCAGGCGTACGAGGAGGGCATGGCCCTTGTGGAAAAAAAGGTGAGGAAAACCCTTGCAATGTACAATGAAATGATGCCGGAATTTTCTGATTATGGTAATATATGTCTGTATGATACTGTGGTTAAAGGGATGCCGGAGTTTTTTAAATGGTACGATATCAGGTTCAATCCAAAGGACACTATCCTGACGCTGGACTATCCGGTGACAAGGGACCTTTCCGGGTACACGGGAATAGACAGAATTTACGAATACTTAAAGTGTATCCGAAAGGAGCAGGATTTTCTGCATTCTTTTCCGGAAAGCTATGTGAGAGGCGTTTTGCGGAAATATTGCTTCGGTTATCAGGAAATGATAGAAAATATTTATGAAATTGTGGCAAATAATGCAAAATAAAGAAAAATAAGAGCGGTCGCCGCGGGAAAAGACAACCTGCGGCAGGCCGGAAAAAGGTGAAGACAGAAAGAAATGACCCCCGAGCAGGCAAAAAGAATCCTGAATATAGACAGAGAGGATGACAAAGCGGCTATCAGAAGAAAATACCACAGGCTGATGAGCGCTTTTCATCCCGATGCGGCGGGAGCGGACAAACCGGAGTATATAAGGCGGGCGCAGGAGATTAACGCCGCATACGGCGTTCTGAAAAAAGAAGCAAAAACGCCGGCCCCCAGAAAGGAAAAGCCGGTATGGCAGGGGGAAGTGAACGAAAGAGCCTTTTGCGACAGAAACATTTATTGCTATTACAGCTTAGACGCCGGAGAAGAAAAGCTTTTTTATCAGGAGGCGCGGGGGAAATATCTGTGGGACCCGGATGAGGAGGAATTTGAACTGTTCCTTGTCAGTATCCGGCATGCCACCGGGGAGCTTTTGGAGCAGGCGGAGGAAAGACTTTGTTTCTGCCTGCGGGAAGAGGACGCGCTTTTTGAAACGGAGAGATTCCGTTTTCAGGCGCGGCTTTTCCAGAGTCTTTCCATGCAGTATATCCGTCCGGCGGCAGTACTGAAAAAGATGGCGGAGCCGCTAAGGAGGGACGGGCAGGGGCGGGAGATTTACCTCTTCCGGGCGTTTCTCGGGGCGGAGGGGCGCAGGCGGCGATTTCCTGCAATTGAGAGACTGAAAGCGGGAGACGTTCTTTATCCCGCGTCCTTTGAGGGAAATAAAATCCGGGTTATGGATGGGGACAGGACCCTTTTGGGGTATTTATCCCTTGAGGACGATGAACTGTATTTTTGCGTTATCCCTTTGTTGAAAAGGAGGCTGGCGCAGGTTAAAATGACAGTGAAAAAGGCGGAGTCCGTAAAAGCGGAGATTGACTTTTATTTTCGGGTGGAAAAGGGCGCCGATAATGCTTCCGGCAGTGATTTGTATCTGGAAACGGCGGATATCCTCAGGAAATATGAAGCGTTTTTAAGAGAAAGAACGGATAATTGAAATGAAACGGGAACAGAAAGGCCAAAGCGGAAAAATGATAGAGAATGGAAAATGGCTCAGCGCCGAAGAGTATAGTGGCAGACCTTTTGATTATATGTGTCCGGAACGGGAGGCGGCAGCGCATCAGCCGCCTTCGGACGAGCCAAAAAATTACCACATGCTTGTACGCCATGTTTTTTATATGGATGAGGGCATGATGGAGAGAGACGGGGAGACAGTGCTTGACATCACTGCCGACGACTATTACAAGGTGTGGATAAACGGTGTTTTTATCGGGCAGGGCCCGGCCCCGGGCTATCCGTTCCGGTACTATTACAACCGGTATCAGATTGGCAGCGCGCTTCGTGAGGGAAAAAATGTGATAGCCGTCCATGTTTACTATCAGGGGCTTGTAAACCGCGTCTGGTACAGCGCGGATAAGCGGCAGGGGCTGAAGGCTGCCGTATGGCAGAAGGATGGGCTGATTGCCGCCACGGACGGGGAATGGAAATATAAGAGGGCGGAGGAATTTGTTTCCGGCCGCACCACAGGGTACGACACCTGCTTTCTGGAGGATATTGACGCGGGGCGGATAAGCTATGGCTGGAAGGGGCTGGATTATGACGACAGTAACTGGAAAAGATGTATGGAAAACAGTTACGACGACCATGAACTTAAATTGCAGGAAACCGCTCCGGTGGAAATCAGCGAGCGGTTCCCGGCGCTGATAAGAACTTTCGGGGAAGGGCATTTTTTGTTTGACTGCGGCGAGGAAGTAGTCGGCGGCGTGAGAATTGCCGTTTCGGGGGAAAAGGGAGATAAAATCAGCCTGTATTACGCAGAGGAGCTGGACGAAAACGGCCATGCAAGATACGAGATGCGGTGTAACTGCAGCTACCGGGAGGAATGGACGCTTTCCGGGCGGGGGAAGGATGCCGGGAAGGAGACTGTTAATGTACAGGATATCATAGAGAGTTATGACTACAAAGCATTCCGGTACATAGAAATTATCACGGACTGCAGAAACTTTTCAGAAAAGAATCTGGTGGTGACGGAAAGACACTACCCATTCCATATGGTGCGGACGCTCAGGGATGACTGCGAGCCTGTGGCAAAGGAAATATGGGATTTGTGCGCCCGGACGGCGATGCTGGGCACTCAGGAGGTATATGTGGACTGTCCGTCCAGAGAAAAGGGCCAGTACCTTGGGGATTTGCTGGTAACCGGTTTAAGCCATATGTATCTTACCGGGGATGGCGCCATGTTTAAAAAGGCTCTCTATGATTTCGCCGCCTCCACAAGGATTGACAGAGGGATGATGGCGGTATCCGCGTCCGGCATCATGCAGGAAATTGCCGACTATTCCCTGCTGTACCCGTTGCAGTTGTATTACTATTATCAGATTACCGGGGACAAAGATACCCTGCGGGAGTTATATCCATACGCAAGGGAGGTGGTCCTGTATTTTAAAGAGTATGAAAGAGAGGACGGTCTTGTTGCCGACGTTTATGCCAAGTGGAATATGGTTGACTGGCCGGAAAACCTCCGGGATAATTATGACTTTGATTTGACAAGGCCGGTAGGCCCGGGCTGCCACAGTGTTATCAACGCCTATTATTACGGCGCGTGCCTGTATCTCTCAAAGGTGGAGGAAATACTCTCTGACGGGGCGCTGCCTGGCGAAGCCGACAGGAAAAGGGAATTGGAAAAGCGCAAAGCCGCCTTTACATCCGCTTTTTATGACAGCGGGAAAAGACTGTTTGTGGACAGGGAGGGTTCCCGGCACCCTTCCATTCATGTAAATGCCCTGGCCCTTTATTTTTCCATGCAGCCGGAGGAAAGCGAAGAGGCCATAACAGAACTGATTCGGGAAAAGGGGCTTAACTGCGGGGTGTATATGGCCTATTTTGTTCTGAAGGGACTGGCGAATATCGGGGAGAAGGAGCTTGCATATGAGCTGATTACAGGCAGTGGGATTCACTCCTGGGTAAATATGCTGAGGGAGGGCGCGACCACGTGCTTTGAGGCGTGGGGAAAGGAACAGAAATGGAACACCAGCCTGTGCCATCCGTGGGCAAGCGCGCCGGTGATTTTGTTTACGGAGGATTTGGGACTGACGGTGGTGCGGAAGTGAGGTTTTGGAATCCGGGAATGAAGAAATGGATATAAATCAAAAATTGTTCCGGGTTATGGAATTGTGAAATCTCATAACGCCGGAACTTTTTGATTCCTATGAGTAACGAGGCTGGCGGCTGCCTGCAATTACCATCCTCACACCGGCCAGGGGTTTATTGATGTTACGCCGTAATAACCGTTCCGGCCTTTCCTTTCAGCGCGTCGGCAATTGCCTCAAGAGAGGTAATCAGTACGCTTCCTTTCGGGTTCACGGACAAATAGGCGATAGCGGCTTCGATTTTGGGGAGCATCGTGCCTTCTTCAAACTCGCCCTCTGCAATCATTTTTTCAGCATCGGCAGCGGTGAGAGAGGCGATTGCCCTCTGGTTCTCTTTTCCGAAGTTCTGGTAAACGCTGGGAACCGAGGTGAAAATAATGAGCTGGTCGGCCATAAGGTCTGCCGCCAGTTTTCCGGCGATGGCGTCCTTTTCAATGACCGCGGAAGCGCCCTTTAAGGCATGCTGCTGCTCGATAACGGGAATCCCGCCTCCGCCGCATGCAATGACAATCTGTCCGGCGTCGGCTAAGGTGCGGATGGCTTCGATTTCCACAATATCAATAGGCTTTGGGGCGGCTATGATTCGACGGAAACCCTTTCCGGGCGACTCCTTCACATAGTTGCCCTTTTTCATTTCAATTTCCGCGTCATCGGCGGACATATACCGGCCAATCAGCTTGGTGGGCTCGTAAAAAGCCTCGTCGTAAGGGTCTACCGTGACCTGGGTTAAAATCGTGGACACGGTTTTGCTGATGCCCCGTCCAAGGAGCTCCGCTTTCAGGGAATTTTGGATATCATAGCCCACGTATCCCTGACTCATGGCGCTGCACACGCACATGGGGGCGGGGGTATAGTCGATATAAAGACGGCGAAGTTCCGTCATGGCTTTGTGTATCATGCTGATTTGGGGGCCATTGCTGTGAGTGATGGTAAGCTGGTAATCGGCCTCCACCAAATCGGCAAGGGCTTTTGCGGTAACTTTAACGGCGTCCCACTGTTCGGTGGTGGTATAACCAAGGGCGTTGTGTCCAAGTGAAACGACAGCTCTTTTTTTGCTCATAATTTTAAACCCTTTCTGCTGAATGTATTTTCAAATGAGAATTTGTAATATTAAAAATATGTAAACAGTATATCAAAATCGGGGGAAGATTACAATTTAAATATGACCGGGATATGAAAAATGGAAGAACCCTTAAAATAAGGGTGTAATCGCAGGGAGAGTTTGCGGAGCTGGTACATGTCCGAAAACAGGGTTTGTACGATTATCGATGTGGACGGGAGAAACAGAAGGGTGAAGGTTTATAATTATACCCGGAATTTTGTTATGGTATCAATATTTGTTTAACGGATGAACATACGATTTTTACGGGCGATACCGACACTGACTTTCAAAAAAGCGTTGATAACCTCTCATTTTAGGGGTATAATTTCGACAGGAAAACATTCGGAAATGCGGCGAAAGGAAAAAGAAAAATGCAGATATTGAACGGAGAAAAAATCACGCTGGGAACGTGCTACTATCCTGAACACTGGGATGAGGCTCTGTGGCGGGAAGACTTATCAAGAATGCTGGCCTGCGGAATTGAGGTAATCAGAATTGCCGAATTTGCATGGAATAAAATCGAACCCGCGGAGGGCGTATATAACTATGACTTCTTTGACCGGTTTCTGGACGTGGCGGAAGAGGCAGGAATGAAGGTGATTATGGGAACGCCTACGGCCACGCCCCCGGCCTGGCTGACGGAAAAATATCCGGAATGCTTAAACGCCGCAATCGACGGCGTTTTGTACAGGCACGGATTACGGCGGCATTATAATTACAATTCCCCTGTGTACCGGAAATTCTGTGCAGAGATTGTGGAGCGCATGGCGGGCCGTTACGGGAGAAGAAGCTGTGTGATTGGCTGGCAGCTTGACAATGAATTAAACTGTGAGGCGAATGAATTTTATTCGGAGAGCGACACGGAGGCGTTCCGTGTTTATCTGCGGAAAAAATACGGCAGTCTGGAGAAGCTTAACGAAGCGTGGGGCGCAGTTTTCTGGAACCAGACTTACACGGACTGGAAAGAAATTTATGTGCCGCGCCCTACCGTCAGCGGAGGCGTCAATCCCCATCAGACGCTGGATTATTTCAGGTTCATTTCGGACAGCACCAATGAATTTGCCCGTCTGCAGGCAGATATCATCAGAAAGTACATAAAAGAGGGAGACTTCATCACCACCAACGGCCTTTTCGGGCATGTGGATTATCAGAAAATGACCAGGGAAAGCATCGATTTTATTACTTATGATTCCTACCCTAACTTTGCCTATGGTTTGAATAATTACAGCGATAAGGATGAAATGAAGGACAGGAAGTGGAGCCGGAACCTTGCAGAGACGCGGGCGGTTTCCCGGATTTTCGGAATTATGGAGCAGCAGTCGGGAGGCGGAGGATGGAACTCCCGCATGATACAGCCGTCGCCCAAAAGGGGACAGATGACCTTATGGACCATGCAGTCCATCGCCCACGGAGCGGATTTTATCAGCTATTTCAGATGGCGGACCTGCATTTTTGGAACGGAGATTTACTGGCACGGGATTCTGGATTATTCCGGCAGGGATAACAGAAGGCTTAAGGAAGTCGGCGATATCCATAAAAAAGTGACGGCTGTCAGCGAAATTGCCGGAGGGGAATACGAAGCGGGAGTCGGCGTAATCAGGGATTATGACAATATTTTTGACGCCGAATACGATAAACTGCATGAAAAAATAGAAAAGCAGAGCCAGAGGGCATTGTTTGAGACTATGCAGAAAACCCATACGCCGATGGATTATGTGTACCTGACGGAGCGGACAAAAGCGGAGGATTTGCGAAAATACAGGATTCTTTTTTATCCCCATCCGTCAATTCTAAGTAATGAGCAGGCGGCAGTTTTGGAGGATTATGCGCAAAAGGGCGGTATTCTGGTATTTGGCTGCCGGAGCGCTTATAAGGATATTAACGGAAAATGCACCATGGAAAAACTGCCGGGCGTTATCGCCGGCCCTACCGGAGCGGATATTCCGGAGTACACGGTGATTGCGCCGGACGCAGGGGAAGTTACGGTTAAGTGGGGAGAGGAAACTTTTCCGGCGGCGGTGTTCACGGATTTGGTGGAGCCTTTAACCGGCGTACAGGAGGCCCTTTATATAAGCGGCGACGACGCGGGGGCGGGCGCTCTTGTGTCAAGAAAAGCCGGGGAGGGAAAGGTTTATTATTACGGGAGCGCTTTTACGGAAGGAGCCGTCAGGGCATTCCTGAAAGAAGCCTGTGCCGAAAATCCCTATGCCGGTTTCATCAGGATACCGGAGAAATGCGAGATTGCCGTCCGGGTAAAAGAAGGCGTGAAGTATATTTTTGTATTAAACTATATAAATACCCCTGCCAATATCACGGTTCTGGAACCAATGCTGGATATGTATACGGGAAAAGAGGTATCAGGCCCCCTGACGCTGGATGGCTATGGCACAATGGTCTTGAGGGTACGTCCGGTTTGTGATATGATGTAAAAGCCGGTTCTAAGCCACCGGGAGAATGTTTACGGAAGAAGCAGGAAAGAATGAGGTCATGGTAAACGAATGGAAACAATGATACGAATAGATAATGTCACCAAAACCTTTGTGGGAAAGGACAATCAGGTGGAAGCCCTTAAGGGGATTAATCTGGAAATCCATAAGGGGGAAATTTACGGCATCATCGGTATGAGCGGCGCGGGAAAATCCACGCTGGTAAGATGTCTTAATTTTCTTGAACGGCCCACCACGGGAACTGTTTATATAGAAGAAAAGGATTTATCGGCTTTAAGCGACGGTGAACTTCGAGCCATACGCACGGAGATTGCGATGATTTTTCAGCATTTCAATCTTCTGATGCAGAGAACCGTTCTTGACAATGTCTGCTTTCCGCTGGAAATAACCAAAACGCCGAGAAAGGATGCGGTGGCAAGAGCGAGGGAGCTGCTTTCCATTGTAGGGCTTTCGGAAAAGGAGCTTGCCTATCCGGCACAGCTTTCCGGCGGTCAGAAGCAGAGGGTGGCGATTGCAAGGGCCCTTGCGACCAATCCGAAGATTCTGCTCTGCGACGAAGCCACCAGCGCCCTTGACCCGACCACAACCAAGGCGATTCTGGCTCTGCTGAAGGAAATCAATCAGAAGTACGGCATTACCATTGTAATTATTACCCATGAAATGGCTGTGGTGCAGGAGATTTGCAGCCACGTGGCAATCATAGATGAAGGGATGCTGGCCGAAACCGGAAGGGTTGAGGAAGTGTTCCAAAGGCCAAGGTCGAAGGCGGCCAAAAGGCTTGTTTTCCGGGGAGAAAATACTTCCTACGAGGAAATGCGGGGCAAGAGGTGCATCCGTATTGTCTTTACCAGCAATTCTTCTTTTGAGCCGGTAATCGCCAATATGGTGCTTGCCTGCAAGACGCCTGTGAATATTCTCCTTGCGGATACACGGGACATCGGAGGTGTGGCTCACGGGCAGATGATTCTGCAGCTTCCGGAGAATGAAGAGGTGGCGGAAAAGATGATAGAGTACTTAAAGAGCAGAAAACTGGAAGTGGAGGAGCTTGATAATTATGTGGGATAGTCAGACAATTATGATGATAGTAGAGGGCACGGGGGTAACCCTTTATATGACCCTTGTTTCAACGCTGATTGCCTATGCACTGGGGATTCCCATGGGGATTACGCTGGTTGTGACGGCGCCGGGGGGATTAAAACCGATTAAAATTATTTACAAGATTCTGGACGTTGTGGTGAATATTGTGAGAAGTATTCCTTTTCTGATTCTTCTGATGCTGATAATCCCGTTTACCAGACTGATAGTGGGAAAAAGCTACGGGGCCACGGCGACCATCGTGCCTCTTGCCATTGCGGCGGCGCCCTTTGTGGCGAGAATGGTGGAGTCTTCCCTGCTGGAAGTGGACCACGGCGTGATTGAGGCGGCCCAGAGTATGGGGGCAAGTTTGTGGACGATTATCTGGAAAGTGCTTATGGCCGAGGCCAGGACGTCCCTGATAGTGGGGGCTACCATTTCACTTGGCACAATCCTCGGCTATTCGGCAATGGCCGGCGTAGTCGGAGGCGGCGGTCTTGGAGACATTGCCATCCGCTACGGGTATTACAGATGGCAAGGAGATATTATGATTGTGACGGTAATTCTTCTGGTGGCCCTGGTGCAAATCCTGCAGATGATTGGGACAAGGCTTTCAAAGAAGCTGGACAGAAGGATTACGGGTTAGACCGTTAAAATTTTTAACTGCGTTTTGAAGCGGCCCTGATGGGGCCGGAGTGCGTCCGGGCAGGAAGAGTTTCTTTCGCCCGGACATTTTAAATACAAGCGGCGCG
>CAJTMZ010000007.1:0-58443 GCA_910577445.1 uncultured Lachnospiraceae bacterium
GCAATCTTGTCCGTCCTGTTGGAGTGGTTTTGTCCCGTCCGGAACTGGAAGATTGAAGATGATTTATGGCACCACCCGCGAAAATATATTGTACCGCTGATTATGTTTTTGATTGCAGGGCTTATCGGTATGTGGTCTGTAAGTATATGGGTTTTGCTCTGCATT
This sequence comes from uncultured Lachnospiraceae bacterium, assembly GCA_910577445.1. Classification (GTDB taxonomy): domain Bacteria; phylum Bacillota; class Clostridia; order Lachnospirales; family Lachnospiraceae; genus Suilimivivens. The sequence goes on from CAJTMZ010000007.1 coordinate 166, forward strand.
GTCATAGCTGAAGTTTTAAGCTTATCGCTTGTCGTAAGGAGGATATAATACCATGAAAAATACAAAACGCTGCCCTAAATGCAGCTCACAAAATATTGTCCGTGTTCCCGATAACCAAAACCGTCATGCCAGCGGGAACAATATTTATACTTCGACCTTTACATTGATGAAAAAAATCCCGGTTATACGCTATGTCTGCCGCGATTGCGGATATGTGGAGAACTGGGTGGAAACGCAAAGAGAACGTGACGAAATTAAGCGCACATTTGGATAATGCAAGGAGGGTTGCAAAATGGAAAACATTATCCTGCAAACACACGGAATATCCGTAAAATATGGAAAGTTCCTTGCGCTTGACGATGTAAGCATTAGTCTTAAAAATAAGCATATATACGGCTTTATTGGTGAGAACGGCGCAGGTAAGACTACACTGATGAAAGTGCTGACAGGGCTGCTTTACCCGACAAACGGTGATTTTTCGCTGTTCGGGAAGAACAGGCCATGCGATATTCTGAAAATGCGCCGACATATCGGCAGCATCATTGAAGCTCCAGCCCTTTATCCGGAATACTCCGCTTACCGTAATCTTGAATTACAGCGTATCCTTATCGGCAATCCCGACAGGGAAATATGTGATAAGCTGCTTGGAATGGTGGGAATGACCGAGGTTAAGGATAAGAAAGTAGGAAAATTCTCTATGGGCATGAAGCAAAGACTTAGCATAGCAATGGCTCTTGTCGGCAAGCCGAGGCTGCTTATACTTGACGAACCGATAAACGGTCTTGATGCGAAAAACATATCTGAACTGCGCAGCTTGCTCAAAAGGCTGAATGAGGAAAACGGCGTAACACTGTTCTTATCAAGCCATATCCTTAACGAGCTTTATCTGCTTGCCACGGATTACTATATTATCCACAAGGGGAGAATAATCAAGTCGCTCACCCATAATGAACTTGACGAAAAACTTTCAGTTACGGGGCAAAGCCTTGAAGAATACTTTCTTAGTATTACGGGAGGTGACAGCAATGTATAATCAGCTAATCATTGAAAAATACAAAGCGAAAAGATTTATTATCATGTATCTTGCGGCGGTTGTTCTTGCAGCAGCAGGATTTTTCCTTGGATTTCTGAAACTCCCGGAAAATCTTGATACAGCAACGGTGTTTTCTTTTTCGATTTGCGATACATCTTTTATGTTTATCATTTCACTTGTTACTGCCTGGTTTGCAGGAAATGATTTTCTAAACCGAACAATACATAATGAGATAAAGGCAGGGTACAGCCGTTTTTCAGTGTTTGTTACAAGAACTATTACAGCCGTTATCATGGCGGTGCTGCTGCATTTAACCTATGTTTTCGCAACAGTTATCGGATTTGCTGTTAAATACAGGTTTGACAGTAGTATATTTTCTGTTACGGATTTTGTTTGGCTGCTGGTAATCATGTTGCAGATATGTGCCAACATCTGTATCGTTATGTTTATTGTCTTTGCCCTCAAAAAAGTTGCATCGGGAATAGCTGTAACGGTTGTGTTCAGCTTTGTGTCCTGCAATATCCTTAGAAACTTCATCAGAGAGAGTGTTTTCCGGCTGACCTGTTTCAGCCTTGCACAAACGAGTGATAACAGAACACTTGCATTGTCGGCGGTGTTTGCAGCAGCGGTGATTGTTATTTCACTGACAGCAACACACTTAGTTTTCAGAAAATCCGAGATAAAATAAGAATTTCAGTTATGATATCTTTACAACAATAAAATTTGCCTTAATAAAGCAAATGGGATATTCTTATTTGTGTGGAATAATATATATTTGCTTTAATGCTTTTTAATGTTAAATATACCTGCATGAAGGAGGTACGGACAGTGAACGACAAAGTTTATGAATATGAATCCGTAATTTACGAAGCCGGACAAAAAGGCGGCGCGTACGTTATTTTTCCATACGATATCCGTAAAGAATTTGGCCGGGGACGGGTGAGGGCGCATGTCACTTTTGACGGGGCGCCGTATGACGGCAGCATTGTAAATATGGGCGTCAAAAATGATGATGGAAGTATCTGCTATATTATAGGGATACGAAAGGATATCCGCGCCCAAATAGGAAAACAGCCGGGGGACAGGGTTTTTGTGACCGTTAATTGCTCCTGACCGATTTTTTTCCTTCCTCATAATCCCGCAGCGCCTCCATTGCCTTAGGAGCCAGAGGTATGAGCACTATCATGTTGAAAACAGTCATCAGCCCCACACCGATATCCCCCAAATCCCACACAAAGGTGTAGGCGGCCAGACCGCCGATAAACAGCATAATAAGAGCCAGAACCTTGTAAAGCGTCTGGGAAAGCCAGTTATCCCCGAAAAGATAGGCCACATTGGACCTTGCGTAAAAGAGGATGCCGATAAAGGTGGAAAAGCTGAACAGCCAGAGAATGGCGGCGATAAAGATAACGCCGAATTCTCCCATATGGTACTCCATGGCCGTCTGCAGAAGGTCCATGCCGGAGAGCCCGTCCGTCAGCTCTGCCGGGGCAAGGAGCATAATCATGGCGGAACAACTGCAGATGACAAGGGTGTCAATAAAAACGCCCAGCGCCTGCAGGAGTCCTTCCTTTGCCGGATGGCTGACATCCGCGGCGGCTGCTGCGCAGGGAGCGGAGCCGGAACCGGCCTCGTTGGAAAAAAGTCCTCTTTTTGCGCCGTTCATAATCACGGCGCCGATGCCGCCTGCGACCGCCTGCCGAAGGCCGAAGGCTTCCGCAAAAATTCTCTGGAAGATAGCGGGAAGCTGACCGGCGTTTTTGAAGATGATAAACAGCGTTATCACAAAATAGCAGACCGCCATAACGGGAACCATGATATCCAGAACCTTTACCGTGGCGTTTTTGCGCAGCACAATCACGGCGGCTATGATTACCAGAACCGCGGTGGTATAAAGGGGCGGGATGCGGAAAGCGTTCTCAAAGGCCGAGGAGACGGAATTGCCGATTACCTGGCTGATGCCGCACCAGCAAATCAGGCCGGAGAGCGCAAATAAAACGGCAATCACGGAATGTCTGCGGCCTTTGCCCTGCATGCTTTTGGCGTCTCTTCCCTTCCCTGAGAGGAAAAAATGGTGGATATAATAAGCGGGGCCGCCCCGATACCCGCCGTAAAGGGGGTCTTTTTCCTTATAAAGCTGCGCCAGGGTGGCTTCGGTGAAAGCGGTGGAGGAGCCAAGGAGGGCAATCACCCACATCCAGAAAACCGCGCCCGCGCCGCCGGCGGAAATGGCGGCGACCACGCCCACCAGATTTCCCATTCCCACACGGGTGGCGGTTGACAAAAACAATGTCTGCAGGCCGGAAATCGCGCCTTTCTGCGAGGACTCCTTTGTCTGTGCAGTGAGCTTTACCATTTCCGGGAACATGCGGAAAGGAAGAAAGCGGGTGCGGAGAGTGAAGTAAATTCCCGACGGAATCAGAATCAGGATGAGCAGGGAAAGCCCAAGGGAGCTGCCGCCCGGTAAGGGGATGGTGATAAGGTCTCCCCAGAGTATGTGGTAAACAGAGTGAAAAACTGCCAGAGCGGCGTTTTTTATGGTTTCAAAAAATGTCATTGTCATTATCCTCATTTGGCGTTTTGTACATGTCCGTTTGGTGTGTTTTTTATAGTTTCAGAAAATCCCTGACCTCCAGCAGATTTTGAAACTGACGAAACAGGAGGCTTTTGATTTCCTCGTCCGGTGCAATCAAATCAGGCACCATAAGGGGCTTCATGCCTGCCCTGTGGGCGGAACGGATTCCGTTAGGCGAGTCCTCCACGGCGTAGCAGCAGGAGGGCGGAGTCTCTAAAAGGCCGCAGGCTTTCTGGTAAATTTCCGGGTGCGGCTTGCTGTGGGTTACCATATCCCCGCACACAATGGCCTGAAAGAAGCCTAAAAGCCCGATGCTCTCCATTTCCTCTAAGACAAGGCTTTTCCTCGTAGAGGAAGCCAGTCCGATTCGGTAACCGTTTTCTTTCAGAAAGTCAAACAGCTCATACACTCCCGGTTTTACCGGAAGCCCGTGCTCTTTTATATTGGCGTGAAAAATCTCCGAAGACATAGCCTTATACTTCCGATAAGGGAAATCCGTTCCATATGTCCGCAGGAACAGGGCTTCCGTCTCCGGCGAGGTAATTCCGATGCACTGATACAAAGTCTTTTCAATATCCGTAATCCCGATTCTGTCAGCCACTTCTTTCCAGGCTTCCAGAATAAGGGCCTCGGTATCAATCAAAACCCCGTCCATATCAAAAACTATCGTTCGAATCATAATAAATCAACCTTTCCAAAACAAAGAAATTCCCGGCCTGCTGCCGGACACCTCGTAAGCGGCAACACCAGTATACCCCATATGTACAAATAAAGAAACAATTTGCTACAAAAATCTTTGGGTTTATAGTATAATGATAAAGTTAGCTGGAAAGATTTGATTCCTGCAAAAACGGAACACGGCAGGAGGAACCGGAACAGGAGGATTGCATATATGGAAAATAAATTTGACGTAATTATCATCGGCGCCGGCCCCGGCGGCATTTTCTGCGCATATGAACTGATGGACAAAAAGAAGGATTTGCGGGTGCTGGTGGTTGAAAAAGGCCGTTCCATCGAAAAACGGCAGTGCCCCAAGCGGGTTACAAAGCAGTGCGTTGGCTGTAAGCCCTGCTCGATTACCACGGGCTTTGCGGGAGCGGGAGCTTTTTCAGACGGAAAGCTTTCTCTTTCCCCGGATGTGGGAGGAAATCTCCCGGCCATTTTAGGCTATGAAAAGACGGAAGAACTGATTAGGGAATCCGACAATATTTACCTGAAGTTCGGCGCGGATACCAGCGTTTACGGCATGGATAAGCAGGCGGAAATCAGGGAAATCAGGAAAAAGGCAATCAACGCCAACTTAAAGCTGGTGGAATGCCCGATTCGCCATTTAGGAACGGAGGAAGGGTATAAAATTTACGAAAAACTGCAGCATCATCTGGAAGAAGCGGGCGTGGTGCTGAAATTCAATACCATGGTGGAGGAAATTCTTCTGGAAGAGGGCCGGGCCGTGGGAATCAGGACGGATAAAGGCGAAAACTTCTATGCCGGTGAAATCGTTTCCGCCGTGGGCCGGGAGGGCGCCGACTGGTTCAACGCCAAATGCGGTGAAATCGGGATTGACACCACGCCGGGAACCGTGGACATCGGCGTCAGGGTGGAAGTGCGGGACGAAGTGATGCAGTTCCTCAACGAAAATCTCTATGAGGCGAAGCTGATTTACCACACGCCGACCTTTGACGATAAGGTGAGAACCTTCTGCACCAATCCTTCCGGCGAGGTGGCAACGGAGTACTACGAGGGCGGACTGGCGGTGGTGAACGGCCATGCCTATAAGTCCCAGGACTTTAAGACGGACAACACCAACTTTGCCATCCTTGTGAGCAAGAACTTTACCAAGCCCTTTAAGACCCCTATTGAATACGGAAAGCATATCGCGCAGCTCTCCAACATGCTCTGCGGGGGCAAGATACTGGTGCAGACTTTCGGGGATTTCAAGAGAGGGCGAAGGACCACGGAGGAGAGGCTTTGCCGCAACAATCTGATGCCCACCTTAAAGGACGCCGTACCGGGCGATTTGTCATTGGTGTTCCCGCACCGGATTATGGTGGATATCGAGGAAATGCTGATTGCGCTGGATAAAATCACGCCCGGCATTGCGGCGGACGAGACCCTGCTTTACGGGGTAGAGGTGAAGTTTTACTCCAACAAGGTCGTGGTCAACAAGGACTTTGAAACCAGCATGAAGGGACTTCGGGCAATCGGCGACGGAGCCGGCGTGACCAGAGGGCTGCAGCAGGCATCCGCCAACGGCATCAGCGTGGCGAGAAGCATTCTGAGGGCTTTTTCAGCATGAGAGTGAATGGACGTATAAAGGATTGCCTGTTAAAGTACTGCCTGTGTTTTTTTCTGTGCGGTATTTTACTGCTTGCTTCGTGGGGCTGCGGGGAGAGCGAGGCGGAGATGCGGGTGGTGCTCACCACCGGCTTTAACAAGGACGAGATTTTCAGGATTGAAACCATGTCCTGTACCCTGCCGGAAGCCATGGTATACCTTACCAACACCCAGGACCAGTACGAGAGCGTCTACGGGGTGGAAATATGGAAGACCAATTTAAACGGCGTGACCCTTGAGGAGAGCGTCAAGGACACGGTTCTCGCGGAGCTTGCCCAGATAAAGACCATGAACCTGTTAGCGCAAAGGCAGGGGGTCAGCCTTGACGAGTCCGAGCTGAAACTGGCAAAGGCCGCCGCGGAGAAGTATTACGGCTCCTTAAACCAGGCGGAGCGGGAGGAAATGCAGGTGACGGAGGAAATTATCGAAAACCTCTATGCGGAATTTGCGCTTGCCGGCAAGGTGTACGAATATATCATAAAGGATATCTATCCTGAAATCAGCGACGACGAAGCCAGAACCATTACCATTTTAGACATTTTGATTAAAACCTGCACAACCGACGGAACCGGAAAAAAAATCGCCTATGAGGAAAGCGCGAAGGAGGATGCGTTAAGAAGGGCGAGAGAGGTTTTGCGCCTTGCGGGGGAAAAGGACAGCGACTTTGAACAGTTGGTTTTCCGGTACAGCGAAGGGGAAAAGGGTACTTTTTCCTTTGGAAAGGGCGAGACGGAAAAAGCCTTTGAGGACGCGGCTTTCAATTTGGGAACCGGGGAAATCAGCGATATTGTGGAAACCGAAGAGGGCTATCATATCATCAAATGCGTCAGCACCTTTAACCGGGAGGAAACCGACGCCAACAAGATTAAAATTGTGGAACAGAGAAGGGAAGAGGTGTTCGGGGAGGAATACGACGCCTTTGTGGAATCCCTCACAAGAACCCTGAACGAGGAGCTTTGGGACACCGTGACTTTCATAAAAAACGAGGAGGTGACCACCAGGGATTTCTTCGATGTCTACAATGAATATTTTGGTTTATAAAAATTTTAGAATTGCGGAAAGCCTTGAAAATTGGGCATTTTCAACGAATTGTTAGCACTCATTTTTAATGAGTGCTAATTTTTCCTTGACAAGAAAAGCAAAGAGAATTACACTTGATTTTAGTTGAAGAAACAAAGACTGGAAAAGAAAAAGGAGTGATTTATCGTGGCAGAGAAACACGGAAGCTTGTCTATTAACAGTGAAAACATATTCCCGATTATTAAGAAGTGGTTGTATTCGGACCATGATATCTTTTTCAGGGAATTGATTTCCAATGGCTGTGACGCCATCACCAAACTGAAAAAGCTGGATATGATGGGAGAGTATCCCTTACCGGAGGATTACAGGGGAAAAATTCAGGTTTTAGTCAACCCCGAGGAAAAGACGCTGAAGTTTATCGATAACGGTATCGGAATGACGGCGGACGAGGTGGAGGAATATATTAACCAGATTGCTTTCTCCGGAGCAACGGATTTTATTGCAAAGTATAAGGATAAGACCAACGAGGACCAGATTATCGGCCATTTCGGACTGGGCTTTTACTCCGCTTTTATGGTGGCGGACGAGGTGCATATCGACACCCTTTCCTGGCAGGAGGGCGCGGCCCCGGTACACTGGGAATGCGACGGCGGTACGGAATTTGACATGAAAGAGGGAGAACGCGCCGAGGTGGGAACCACCGTTACGCTTTTCCTGAACGAGGATGTACTGGAGTTTTGCAACGAATATAAGGCGAGAGAGGTTATTAAAAAATACTGTTCTTTCATGCCGATAGAGATTTACCTTTCCAAGGAAAACACCACCGATACCCAGACCATTGACGCCGATGAAAAGCTGGAAACGGACACGGTTGTGGAGGAAATCAAGCCGGAGAAGGAAGAAGATAAGTTAAGATATAAAATTGTAAGGCGCCCCGAACTTTTGAACGAGACCAATCCGCTGTGGGCAAAGCACCCCAATGAGTGCACCAAAGAGGAGTATCTTGAGTTTTACCGCAAGGTGTTCCAGGATTACAAGGAGCCTTTGTTCTGGATACATCTGAATATGGATTATCCTTTCAACTTAAAGGGAATTTTGTACTTCCCCAAGATTAACATCGAGTATGAGTCCATCGAGGGTGTGATTAAGCTCTACAACAATCAGGTGTTTATCGCGGACAACATCAAGGAAGTGATTCCCGAGTTCCTGATGCTGCTTAAAGGTGTGATTGACTGTCCTGATTTGCCTCTTAACGTGTCCAGAAGCGCGCTGCAGAACGACGGTTTTGTAAAGAAGATTTCCGATTACATCACCAAGAAAGTGGCGGACAAGCTTTCCGGCATGTGCAAGACGGAAAAGGAAGAGTACGACAAATACTGGGACGACATCAGTCCTTTCATTAAATTCGGCTGCTTAAAGGACGACAAGTTCTGTGAAAAGATGACGGACTACATTCTTTTCAAGAACCTGGAGGGCAAATATCTGACCCTTCCCGAATGCCTGGAAGTCAATAAGACTGACCCGGACGAGGCGGATGAAAAGGAAACCGCCGAAAAGACAGAAGGCGAAGAGACGGCTGCCGACACGGAAGAAAACGCGGATAACGAAAGCGGTAAAGAGAATGCCGCAGAACAAGCGGATGGCGGAGCGGCGGATGACGAAAGCGAATCCGGGGATGTGGAAAAAGCATCCGGAGCCGACGTGGTTGACGCTGACGGCAACGTGATTGACGAAGAAGATGACGACGACGAGGAGTCCGGGGAAGAGGAGAAGAAAGAAAAGGTTATTTACTATGTAACCGACGAGAAACAGCAGAGCCAGTACATCAGCATGTTCAAGGCTGCCAAAATGGACGCCGTTATCCTCACCCACAATATAGACCAGCCTTTTATTTCCCAGTTGGAGGCAAAAAATGAAGGCATTAAGTTCCAGAGAATCGATGCGGATTTGACGGATACCTTCAAGGCAAAGACCAACAAAAAGACGGCAAAGGAATTAGAGGAAGCCGCCGAGGCCGTAAGCAAGGTGATGAAGAAAGTCCTGAAAAAGGATAAGATTACCATCAAGGTTGAAAAGCTGAAAAACAAGAAGATATCCTCCATGATAACCCTGTCCGAGGAGAGCAGGAGAATGCAGGATATGATGAAGATGTATTCCATGCCCGGTATGGGAATGAACGATTTCGGAAAAGAGGGCGAGACGCTTATTTTAAACGCCAGCCATCCTCTCGTGAAATACATCATGGAGCATACGGAGGGCAGCAATGTCAATATGATTTGCGAACAGCTCTACGATTTGGCCCTTTTGCAGCACGCGCCTCTTGAGCCGGAAGCCATGAGCAAGTTCGTGGCAAGAAGCAACGATATTATGATGCTGCTGACAAAGTAAAGCGGCGAAAGCCTGTGACAGATTAAAAAATCTCTGCATAGTATATGATAAGTATATATGCAGAGGTTTTTTTATGCCCAAAAATAATTTACACAGCGCCCAGTCGGACGGCGGCTACACCGGTAAGCTGCAGATTGAGGTGACTTCCTCTCTTGGCCTGATTCCCGTAAAGGACGCTACCGTGACGATTTCCTACACGGGCGTGCCTGATGTTACCATTGAAAAAATCACAACCGATTCCTCCGGACAGACGGAAAAAATCGATTTGCCGGCTCCGCCCCCCGAATACAGCCTGACGCCGGTGGAACAGCAGCCTTATTCGGAATACAACGTGCAGGTGGAAGCGCCCGGCTATGAACCCGTGATGGTTTCGGGAACGGAGATTCTTCCCGGCGTTACGGCCATGCAGCCGATACGGATGACTCCCGTGGAGGCCACAAGAGAGCAGGAAGAGGTGATTACCATACCCGACCACACGCTTTACGGGGAATATCCGCCCAAAATACCGGAGGACGAGATTAAACCGGTGGACGAGAGCGGGGAAATTGTCTTAAGCCGCGTGGTTATTCCTGAATACGTGGTCGTTCACGACGGCGTTCCGGATGATTACACCGCCAGGAATTATTATGTAAGATACAGGGATTACATCAAAAACGTGGTTTCCTCGGAAATATACGCCACCTGGCCGGACAGTACAATCTATGCCAATACGCTGGTGATTATGTCATTTACCCTAAACCGGGTATATACGGAATGGTACCGGAACAAGGGCTATAATTTTACCATAACCTCCTCCACCGCCTATGACCAGAAATGGATGCCGGGCAGAAATTATTATGAAAATATCGACAGGGTGGTGGACAGCGTGTTTGCCAATTACCTCTCCCGCCCGGGGGTGCGGCAGCCCATCTTTACCGCCTACTGCGACGGACGGCGGGTGAGCTGCGACGGCTTAAGCCAGTGGGGCTCTAAATATCTCGGGGATGGCTGTGACATAATAGGACTAATGGCCGCTTTTTGAGCGTAAATTTGTTAAGAGAAAAATAAACGGCAAGAGCTGAAAGAAGGGGAGGAAAAATGGAGCCGGCGGAGAATGATAAAAGATGGCATACATGCGGTTACGTGCGTTTATCCTGCGAGGACGGCGACGGGCGGGAGAGCAACAGCGTCACAGGACAGAAGAACCTGATTCGGGATTACATAAGCCGACGCCCGGAGTTTATAGAGTGCGGCATGAAAGTGGACGACGGTTTTTCGGGTTCCGATTTTGAAAGACCTGCTTTCCGTGAGATGATGGAGGAGGTAAAAGCCGGAAAGATTAACTGTATCGTGGTGAAAGACCTGTCCCGCTTTGGCAGAAACTATCTGGACGCCGGGGAATACATAGAGAGGATATTTCCTTTTCTCGGCGTGCGGTTCATTGCCGTCAACGACAATTACGACAGCCTGAACGACAGAGGGGAGATGGAGAGTTTCCTGATTCCCTTTAAAAACCTAATCAACGATGCGTACTGCCGGGATATTTCCGTGAAAATAAAAAGCCAGCTTGCCGTCAAACGAAAGAGGGGAGACTTTGTGGGGGCCTTTGCGGTTTACGGCTACAAAAAGGATTCGGATAATAAAAACCGCCTGGTAAGGGACGATTTTGCCGCCGGGGTAGTGCGGGATATTTTTCGCCTGAAGCTGGAAGGCGTCAGCGCCGGAGACATTGCGGACCGGTTAAACGAAGAGGGCGTGCTCTCTCCCATGGCCTATAAAAAGGCGGAGGGGCTGCGGTATGCCACGCCGTTTTCACCGGACGGGGAAGGCTTGTGGACTGCTTCCGCGGTTTTGCGGATACTGAAAAATCCGGTCTACACGGGGGTTCTTGCGCAGGGGAAAACCACCGCGGTCAGTTTCAGGGTAAAGCGGCGTGTGGAAAAACCCGGCGCGGAATGGGACGTGGCAAAAAACGCCCATGAAGCCGTCATAAGCGGGGAGGATTTTGAGGTTGTACAAAAGCTTCTCGCAAGGGATACCCGCACCAGTCCCGGCGGAAAAAAAACGGAGCTTTTTTCCGGCATGGTTTTCTGCGGGGAGTGCGGCGGTCCCATGGTGAGGAAAACGGTTCCGGCGAAAAACAGGAAATATGTTTATTATGTCTGCGGAACCCATAAAAACGAAAAAACCTGCTTTTCCCACAGTATACCTGCGGGCGCTTTGGCGGACATCGTCCTTTTCTCTTTGCAGGGGCAGATACGGATGCAGGGCTTTCGGGATAAGGGCAGCCCGGCCGGCCTTGCAGTGGAAGCGGCCTGGCAAAAAAACGGCGAAAACAGGCTAAAGGCGCATTTGGAGAGAAGGCAGGCGGAAGCGGAAAAGTGCCGGCTGGTTCTGGACTCCCTTTCCGTGAACCTTGCGAAAGGGGTGATTGACAGGGCGGAATATGAGGAACTTAAAAAAGGCTTTCGGATAAAGCTGTTGGCGGCGGAGCATAAGATAAGCGAAATCCGGGAGAAGATGGGCCGGGCCGCAAAGGAGGATAAAGGCGTCATAAGGCGGTGGGAGCAGTTTGAAAAGTATGGGAATGTGACAAAGCTCGACAGGGCCATGACGGCGTTTATGATAGACGGAATTTTTATCCGAAGGAATAAAAGAGTGGAGATTGTTTATAACTGGCGATAGGAAGGCGGTATTTATGACGTTTTCATATGACAATAGTTATGAAAAATTCTGGACGGCAAAGCCTGTAAAATGATAAAATAGAAAATACAGGAAAAACGCGCGCAAGCAGTGCGGACGCGCAAAACACACGCGCGGATATGGGGAAAAGGAGGAATTTGAAATGGTGAATACGTTTCGCTATGACGACGTGCCGGTGCTTGAAACAACCGGCGGAAAACTGAAAGGGTATTTTTATAACGGGGAATACATTTTTAAGGGCGTTCCCTATGCGGAGGCGGACAGGTTCCAGATGCCCAGAGAGGCAAAATGGGAGGGTGTGAAGGAGGCATGCTCCTACGGTTTCGTCTGCCCTCTTATGGAAGTGGATACGCCGGGGGCGGAGCTGATGGTGCCGCACCGCTACTGGCCTCAGGACGAGCACTGCCAGAGCCTGAACATCTGGACCAAAGAGATTGGCGGCGGGAAAAAAATGCCTGTTATGGTATGGCTCCACGGGGGCGGGTACTTTGCCGGTTCCTCCATAGAACAGGCGGCTTACGACGGGTTTAATATGTGCATGAACGGCGACGTGGTGGTGGTTTCCATCAATCACCGTCTGAATATTTTAGGCTACCTTGACCTGTCACCGTTTGGCAGTAAATATAAAAACTCGGGCAATGCGGGACACGCGGATATGGTTGCCGCGCTGAAGTGGGTGCATGACAACATCGCCCTGTTTGGCGGCGACCCTGACAACGTAACGATTTTCGGGCAGTCAGGCGGCGGCATGAAGGTTGCGGATTTAATGCAGATTGAGGAGGCGGACGGTCTTTTCCACAAAGGGCTGATTATGAGCGGAGTAGGCGACGACACCCTTTTACCTTCCTGTACGGGAGACGGCAGGGAGATTGTCACGGAATTATTGAAAGAGCTTGGCATTTCAGAGGACGAGGTGGAAAAGCTGGAGACCATTCCCTATTATGAGCTTGTAAAGGCGTACAAAAAGGTAAGTCCGGCGATTGCGGCAAAGGGAGGCTATATCGGTGGAAATCCTCTGGCCAATGAGTATTACAGGGGAAATCCCATCGGCTATGGATTCAGGGACCATGCTTTTGACATTCCTCTGATGGTGGGAAGCGTATTCGGGGAGTTTTCCTTCAAAGCGGCTTCCTACGATAAAAATAAACTGACTGAGGAACAGTTAAAGGAAGTGATATCCGCCGTGTACGGGGAACACACGGACGAAATAACGGAGGTATTCAAGGAAGCTTATCCCGGAAAGAGCCCGGCAGATTTGCTTTTGGTTGACCGTGTGATGCGTCAGCCCTCAAAGCAGCTTGCCAGAATGCACGCCGAGGGGAAAAAGGCGGCGGTTTACCTGTATGATTTTACGCTGGAATTTCCGATATACCACAATAAAATCGCATGGCACTGCTCGGATATCCCCTTCTTTTTCCATAATACGGAGCTGGTAGAGGTATGTCAGATTCCCGAGGTGAGAGAGAGACTGGAAAAACAGATGTTCGAAGCTTTTATGGCTTTTGCAAGGACAGGAAAGCCGGAATGTGAAAATCTGCCCAAGTGGGAAGCGGTGACGCCAGAGGTAGAGCCGACTATGATTTTCGACAGAGAATGCGAGCTGAGATATAATTTTGACGATAAACTGTACGAAAAGATTGACAGTTTTCTCCCGCCCTTTAATTTTATGGAAATGATGGCAAGCGGGGACGAGAAGATACAGCATTAAAAACGAAATTATTTTACCAAAGTCTAAAATCAGGCAATACCATTTTGAATGAAGAAAGTAAAATGTGAAAAAGCAACAGAAACGGGGGAAAATATGGAAAGAGACATCAAAAAAATAATTTCCGAAATGACACTGGAGGAAAAAGCCGGTATGTGTTCCGGCGAGGATTTCTGGCGCCTGAAACAGGTGGAACGTCTTGGTATCCCGGCGGTAATGGTATCCGACGGACCGCACGGACTGCGCAAGCAGCCGGAAAACGCCGACCATCTCGGAATCGGGGAAAGCATTGTGGCGGTCTGCTTCCCGGCAGCCTGCGCCACGGCTTCCAGCTTTGATACGGAACTGATGAACGAGATGGGAAAAATACTGGGAGAGGAGTGTCAGGCGGAGGACTTAAGCGTGCTCCTGGGACCGGCGGTCAATATCAAGAGAAGCCCTCTGTGTGGCCGTAACTTCGAGTATTTGTCTGAGGACCCGTATCTCGCGGGAAAAATGGCCGCCGCCTACATTAAGGGTGTGCAGAGCTGGGACGTGGGAACCAGTATGAAGCACTATGCGGCAAACAATCAGGAATATAACCGTATGAGCTGCTCTTCCAACCTGTCGGAGCGGACTTTCCGGGAGATTTATCTTCCCGCTTTTGAGACGGCGGTAAAGGAAGCGCAGCCTAAGACAATTATGTGCAGCTACAACAAAATCAATGGAACCTATGCTTCCGAGAACCACCACCTTCTGACAAAAATCTTAAGGGACGAGTGGGGGTTTGAAGGCTATGTGATGACCGACTGGGGCGCTGTGGCGGACCGCGTGAAGGGAATCAGGGCGGGACTTGATTTGGAGATGCCCGGCAGCGGCGGCTTCAACGACGCCAAAATTGTTGCGGCAGTGAAGGACGGAAGCCTTGACGAGGCCCTGCTGGACAAGGCGGTGGAGAATATTTTAAAGGTGGTATTTTCCTATGCGGACAATCGTCGTCCGGAAGCCGTGTTCGACAGGGACGTCGACCATGAGAAAGCGGTAAATATCGAGACGGAGTGCGCGGTCCTTCTGGAAAACAACGGCGTGCTTCCCTTAAAAGGGGATAAAAAAGTGGTATACATCGGCGAATATGCCGAAAAACCCCGCTATCAGGGCGGCGGTTCCAGCCATATCAACGCCAGTAAGGTAACCTCGGCTTTAGAGAGCGCAAAGGAAAAAGGCAGAACCGTATCCTACCTAAAGGGATTCCCGGCCGATAAAGACGAGGAGAACGAGGCGGAGCTTTCGGCAGCGGTTTCGGCGGCGCGGGAAGCGGATGTGGCAATAATTTTTGCGGGGCTTCCGGACGTGATTGAGTCCGAGGGATATGACCGGAAAGATATGAAGCTTCCGGCATGTCAGAACAAGCTGATTGAGGAAGTTCTGAAGGTACAGAAAAACACGGTTGTGGTACTGCATAACGGAAGCCCGGTGGAAGCGCCCTGGGCGGACGACGCGGCGGCGGTTCTGGAAATGTACCTGGGAGGCCAGGGCGTAGGCGAGGCTGCGGACCGTCTCCTTTACGGCGAGGCAAACCCCTGCGGGCGTCTAGCGGAAACATTCCCCTTCCATCTGGAAGATAATCCCAGCTATCTGAATTTCCCCGGCGACGGAAGAGTCGTGGACTACGCGGAGGGCGTTTACGTGGGCTACCGCTATTATGACACGAAAAAAATGCCGGTACGCTGGGCTTTCGGGCACGGACTGTCCTACACTTCATTTTCGTACGGCAATCTGCAGATGCCGGAGGAAACGCTGGGAGATACGGGCAGCGTAAAGGTATCTGTGGACGTGACAAATACCGGCGCTGTGGCGGGCAAAGAGGTGGTGCAGCTTTATGTCAGCGACAAAAACGGTACGTCGGGAAGACCGGTAAAAGAGCTGAAAGGTTTTGCCAAGACAGCGCTTGCGCCGGGTGAGACAAAGACGGTGGAATTTACCTTAAACGCAAGGGATTTGTCTTTTTACCATGAAGGACTTGGCGACTGGTATGCGCCCTCGGGAACCTATGAGATTCTGATAGGGCACGCCAGCGACGAGATTTCCCTGAAAGGCGAGCTCTCCTTCAGGACCGGAAAACAGCTTCCTCTTCATGTGAGCGGCTCCACGACTGTGGGAGAACTTTTAGCGCATCCCGTAACCGCTCCGATTGTGGGAGAGATGATGAAGGCAATGCAGGCGAAGATGGCGGGCATGATGGGCGACGGCGCTGAGGAAGCCGCAAATGCCCTTGGCACAGGCGCGGAGATGATGGAGGCAATGGTGATGGGAATGCCGCTGAAATCCCTGGCAAGTTTCGCAGGCGCGGAGCTGGCGGCGCAGATTGAGCAGATGATGCAATCTTTGAATCAGGCGCTTGGCAATGTGCAAAAATAATATAAAATGGTGGAATCCCAAAAGTTTGCGGCGGCTTCTGTCGTCAAAAAACAGAGGAGAAAACGGAATAATGACATGCCTCCGGCTCATAAGGTGAGCCGGAGGTGTTTTTTATGGCAAGAACGAAACGGAAAGTCAATCCCTTATCCCCGGCCCCTGAAAAACAGAAGGAGCAAAGAATTTACCGTGCCGGAGGCTATGCGCGCCTTTCGGTGGAAGACGGCGGGAGAGCGGGGGCGGACACGCTTCAAAATCAGGAGGAATTGATTTTTCAATATATAAAAGCGCAGCCGGACATGGCGTTTGCGGGAATGTACAGCGACAACGGACAAAGCGGTACGGATTTTCGCCGTCCCGGGTTTGAACGACTTCTGAGCGATGCAAAAAGTGGGAAGATTGACTGTATTGTGGTAAAAGATTTGTCCCGCTTTGGCAGGAATTATCTGGAAACCGGAAATTATCTGGAAAGGCTGTTTCCGCTTTTGGGCGTGCGCTTTGTGGCGGTTGCAGAGGGCTTCGATTCCCTGACGGCGGGCGGGGACGAGGGGGACTGTCTCATTCCCCTGAAAAATATGATGAACGAATTTTACAGCCGGGATATTTCCCGGAAAATCGGCTCCGCACTTGCCCTCAGACAAAAAAGGGGCGAGTTTATCGGAACATGGGCGCCCTATGGCTACAGGAAACGCGCAGACAATCCCCGCCGCATTGAACCCGACCCTGAAACTTCGCAGGTGGTCCGGGAGATATTTGACCGGTGCCTTTTGGGAGCGCCGTACCGGCAGATAGCGGAAAACCTGAACCGGCAGAATATTCCGTCGCCCGCTAAGTACCATTACCTGAAAGGGGAAGCAAAAGCGGCACGCTATGAAAATGCCGTTTGGAAACCGCCAATCATAAAGCGGATTCTTTCCGGCGAGGTTTATCTGGGACATATGGTACAGGGATGTAAAAGGAAGTCTTTTTACGAGGGGAAGGGACAGAGGCGGGTTCCGAGGCAGGAATGGATTATTGTACGCAATACCCATGAGGCAATCATTCCCAACGACCTGTTTGAAAAGGTGCAGAAAATCATGGAAGAAAAGCGCCAATACCGGTAACTCGCCGCATAAAATGCTCTAAGAGATTTACACAAGGACGGTTAAATGAAGATTGCAATGTATCTGCGCCTTTCCGAAGAAGACAGGGATATGGCAAAAAGCAAAAAAAAGGAATCGGACAGCATCAGCAGCCAGCGGAATCTGATTTTGGATTTTATCGGCCGGAATGTGGAGCTGCAAAAGGCGGAAATTCTGGAATTTAGCGACGACGGGTTCAGTGGGAAAAATTTTGAGCGTCCCGGGATTGAGAGAATGCTCCGGATGGCGAAGCAGGGGGATATTCAGTGCATTGTGGTAAAGGATTTATCCCGGTTTGGCAGGGACTACCTGACAGCGGGGAACTATATTTCCCGTATCTTCCCGTTTATGGGAGTGCGTTTTATTTCCGTAAACGACGGCTTCGACAGCGCCTGTAGGCAGGATACGGAAAGTCTGGATGCGGCCTTTAAAATGCTGCTGCACGACCTTTACAGCCGGGATTTGTCCCGTAAGGTGCGAAGCGCCCAGTATTTGAGAGCAGAGCGGGGGGAGTTTCTCTCCTCTTTCGCCCCTTTCGGGTATGTGAGAGATGAAAAGGACAGAAAAAAACTGGCGGTTGATACTGCGGCGGCGGAAATTGTGCGCCGTATTTTCCGTCTGGCCCTTGACGGCGTCGGCACGGCGCGGATTGCCGGAATCTTAAACAGGGAGGAAGTCCCAACGCCGATGGCTTATAAGCGGGCGGCGGGATGTACCCGTAAGCGCTGGGGCCGGTCCGGGGAGACCAATTTCTGGACCCCCGGTACGGTGGGCAGGATTCTGCGGGACGAGCGCTATATTGGCAGTAGTATCTATGGAAAGAAAAGGCGGGAAAGGACGGGGGACAGCCGGGAAAAGGAGGTTCCGAAAGAGGAATGGATTGTTGTGGAAAATACCCACGAGGGGCTTGTGACGAAGGAAGCGTTTGACGCGGTACAAAAGAAAATCCAAAGAACGGCAAGGCGGCCGGGCGGAAATTCTGGGATTTGCGCGCACGCGGGCCGAAATTCGGAAAAGGACCGGTGCGGCATATGGGAAGAGGCTGGCCGGATACGGGAGGAAAAGAACCGTCCGCAGGGTACAGATTCCCCGGATAATGGGAAAAGGGCGGTGAGATTAAAGAAAAGTTTAAGAGATGCGGAAAGCAGGCTGCAGGCTCTCTACGGGCAGTTCGTTCTGGGAGAGATTACAAAAAAAGAGTATCTTGCGGGAAAGGAGGCCGTCCTTAGAAAAAAAGAGGTTCTCACCCGGCAGCTTGCGGAATGGACGAATCTTGTTATTTAGTCCCTGTATGGCAGCAGGGGAAGAGGGCTATGCCGCCATTGATATTATCCGTTACTATTACGGCAGCGACATGTACATCAACACGGCCACCAGTATTTCGGGAGTCCCCTCGTCCTGGCCCGGCTATGATTTGACGATTGGCTCATCGGGAGAAAAGGTGAGGCAGATGCAGCAGCAGTTAAACCGGATTGCCAGAAATTATCCCGCCATTCCGACGATAACGGCGGACGGTATTTTCGGACCGGCCACGGCAAACGCGGTGAAGGCTTTCCAGAGGATTTTCAATCTGCCTGCCAACGGAATCGTGGATTTTCCCACCTGGTACAGCATTTCCAACATTTATGTGGGGGTCAGCAGGATTTCCGAGCCGGGAACTTAAAAATAATTAATGACACAAAGCCGTCCATTCGCTATAATGAAGAATAAACAGATTGTTTGAAAAATACAAAAGATAGCTTTTCTGTGAAGCAAGGGTCTTTTGTGGTCTATGCACCGGGGGATATGGGTGCAAAAATGCTTTAGAACGGAGGATTCCCATGAAAAAAAAGAATAAGATAATGCTTACAGTGATGGCGGCGGCAATCGGAGTGCTGGCGGCAGTCGGCGGCAGAGACAGCGCTCTTTATGCGGAGGCGGCGGGGCGGCCGGTATCCATTGATTCCTGCCTGATTTCGGACGAGGACGTGGTATGTGAAATCAGTACGTCCAGCGTTCCGTCAAGCGACGACGGAAAGTTTTACGTCTATGCGGACGACGTGCAGCTTGACGGAACCACAGGAAGCATTGTCGCTAAGGTGGACGCGGGAAAAAGCGTTTCCGCAAGCTTTCCGCTGAATTATAACACGGCGGATTCCAACTTAAGCCGCAAGTTTTTGGTCGCGGTGAAGAGAAACGGGGAGATGGTGCAGGTAAGCGACGAGCATTATATCACCAACCCGGAAGCCATCGCCGCCTACTCTTCCACAAGAATGGACGGTGCCATCAAAGGGCTTTTGCCGGATATCTCAAAGGTTACCGGCGAGGAGCTTAATGAGCTTGGGATTCACCAGATGGTTTATAACATGGATATCGACGATATCTGTTCGGACGAGTCGGTTCCCGGAACCATTGCCTTTCCCTATAACGGCCAGACCTGGTATTTTAACGGGGAGCGGCTTGCGGAATACGATTCCACCATCAGTACGTTAAATAAATACGGAATCCAAATCACTATGGTTCTCTTAAACGGGGGACAAAATCCTTACGCCCAGGATTTAATCCATCCTCTGGCAGCAGACGGGGAGAACTGCCCCGGCTATGCGCTGAATGTGGAGGAGGAAGCCGGAGTCAACCACTTAAAGGCGATAGGCGCTTTTCTGGGGCAGCATTATTCGGGACAGACCGGCTGCGGACAGGTGGACAACTGGATTATCGGAAACGAAGTGAACGCCCGCACCTCATGGTGGTATACCAATTCCACTTCCATGGATTTGAATGTCAATATTTATGTGAAGGCATTCCGCATCCTTTATAATGAAATGAAGAGTATGAACGCCAGCGTAAGAATATATAATTCCATCGACCAGGAGTGGAACCGCAAGTCCAATCCCGGAAGCTTTCTGGCAAAGGAGTATCTGGACCAGTTTAACTACTATATGAACAGGGAAGGGAATATTGACTGGGGACTTTCCTACCATCCTTACAATTCGCCCCTCTATGACCCTTATGCCTGGAACGGGCCGGCGGTATGGGTGAAGGACAGCATCACCACGCCTTACATCACCATGCAGAATATTGATATTTTAATCGACTATATGCATCAGGACAAGTTTTTAAATCCGGCGGGCGAGGTGAGAAGCATTTCCCTTGCGGAAATCGGCTATACTTCCGCTTTCGGGGACGAAAAGCAGGAAGCGTCAATTGCCTATGGTTATCTGAAAGCGGCTTCCCTTCCTGATGTGGATGCCTTTATGCTGTTCCGTCAGACCGACGAAGCCTTTGAGATGGAAAGCCATCTGGCCCTTGGGCTGTACGATTTGGAGGGCAACAAAAAGCCTTCCTATGAAATGTATAAGAAGCTGGGGACGGAAAACGAAGCCGAGGCGAAGGCGCGGGCTTCGGAAATCATTGGCATGGACATTGATGAAATGATTCGCGATAACATCGTGTGGACGAGGGAAGGCAACGGCGTCGTAGCGGCTGTGGCCCCTGAGGAATAAAAAGGGTCCGGCGGGCAGAAGCCAAAGACCATGCTTTTTGCGTGAAAGAGGAAGAGAAAAATGGAGAATCAGGAAAAAAAGCAGTATGTCAAATGGATAGCGGTGTCTGTGCTGCTTGCACTGGCGGCAGCCGGCCTTGTATTTGGGGTCAGAAAATTAAGCGGGCGGCCGCCGGAGCAGTTTGACGCTTTTCTGAACGATTGTTTCATGGAGGAAGTGACGGAAAACACCATTAACCTTCATTATATCCTGGCGTATCCTGAAAACTTCGGAATTACCGGCTATGAGGTTACGCTGGGGGATTTTTCTCCTGATGACGACGCGCTTTATGAAGAACTTGAAAAGCTGAAAAAGGAGATAACCTCTTTTGATAAGGCAAAACTGACGAGACAGCAGCAAATCGTTTATGACATTATGCTTGACTATGTGGAGACGGAGCTCTCCGCAAGGGAGTTTTCACTGTACGAAGAGATTCTTAGTCCGACGACGGGTTTCCAGGCCCAGCTTCCCGTCGTGCTTGCCGAGTATACTTTCCGCACAAGGCGGGACATAGAGGACTATCTGGAGCTGATTTCCCAGATAGACGACGCTTTTGAGGAGATTGTGGATTTTGAAAGGAAGAAGGCTAAAGCCGGGCTTTTCATGTCCGACGATGTGGCCGACGCAATTATCGAACAGTGCGCCGAATTTATCAGGGAACCGGAAGAAAACTATATGATAGAGGTGTTTGACGACAAGATTGCCTCTTTTGAAGGGCTTTCCGGGCAGGAAAAGGAAGAATACCGGAAAAGAAACCATGATGTCATCACCACGGAGGTGACGGAGGGCTATCAGACCTTGATTGACGGCCTTACGGAGCTTAAGGGAAGCGGCGTCAATGAGCTGGGGCTTTTCTATTATGAGAACGGAAAAGAATATTATGAATATCTGGTTCGGACGGCCACGGGCTCCGATTTGTCCGTGAAAAAGCTGCAGAAGAGTACGGAAAAATTTCTGGAAAATTTTCTCTTTGAATTGCAGATGAAAATCATTGAGAATCCTTCGCTTTATTATGAGCTGACGGAGTATGAGTATCCGGTTACGGAGCCGGAGGAGATTACGGAGGACTTAAAGAGCAAAACGGGAGAATACTTTCCGGAGCCGCCTAAGGTGAACTACCGGATAAAGCGAGTCCATCCGTCCATGGAGGAGCATTTAAGCCCGGCCTTTTATCTGACGACTCCCGTTGACGATTTGGAAAACAACGTGATTTATATCAACGGAAAGTATGTGGATAACGGGCAGAATGAGCTTTACCCGACCCTTGCCCATGAGGGGTATCCGGGACATTTGTATCAGAATGTCTATACAGGCTCTTGCGAACTGCCGCTTATCCGCAACCTTTTTTCCTATCCGGGTTATTCGGAGGGGTGGGCCACTTATGTGGAGTTTGAGTATTCCGGCCTTCTTGCGGGAATGGAGGAAGATGTCGCAAAACTGACCGGAGGCGAGAGCGCGTGGGCGCTGGCAATGTCCGCTTATATTGACATGGCGGTTCACTATGACGGATGGACGAAAGAGGACGTGTCAGAGTTCCTTATGGGCTACGGAATCGGCGACGCGGGCACGGTGGACGAAATTTTTGATTTGATAGTGCAGGAACCGGCCAATTACCTCAGTTATTTTATCGGATATCTGGAGATTCTGAATCTGAGGGAAGCGGCGCAAAAGGAGCTGGGGGACGACTTTCATGTGAAGGAGTTCCACGAGTTTTTGCTGCAGACCGGACCGGCGCCTTTCTACATTATTGAGGATTATATGGAAGAGTGGATGGAGGAGAGGGCGGCTTCGTAATCTGAGAGCGAATCCGCCTTTTGCCAGAGGATGAACCTGCGAACCTCTGAAAAACTCATTTTCCCGGTTGAACAGGCTACCCTCCTATGCTATAATGAACCGATTACGCAAAGAAGAAGGAAAGAAAGGGAGCAGGGACTACATGAAAGCATTTTTAATTCTGGAAGACGGCACGGTTTTTACAGGAACGCACATAGGCGCCGACAGGGAAGTTATCAGTGAAATTGTCTTTAATACTTCCATGGCGGGATATCTTGAGGTTTTGACGGACCCCTCTTATGCGGGACAGGCAGTCTGCATGACTTATCCCCTGATTGGAAATTACGGCGTGTGCAGGGAAGATATGGAGTCGAAAAAAGCGTGGCCCGACGGATTTATCGTGAGGGAACTGTCGCGCATGGCAAGTAATTTCCGAAAAGAGATAACGATTCAGGAATTTCTGGCCGAGCAGGACATTCCGGGCATTGCGGGTATCGACACCCGGGCACTTACCAAAATTCTTCGTGAAAAAGGCACTATGAACGGTATGATTACTACCGATGAAAATTACAATCTTGCCTTGATTCTTCCCCAGTTAAAGCAGTACACCACCGGAAAAGTGGTTGAAAAAGTAACCTGTTCCCACAAATACAATTTTGAAATAAAAGCGCAGTCCTTAAAGGAGCCGCTTTCACGGAAAGGGAAAAAGGTAGCCCTTCTTGATTTCGGCGCAAAGGATAATATTGCGTCCAGTCTTGTGCGGCGGGGATGCCAGGTTACCGTGTACCCGGCAAATACAAAGGCGGAGGAAATCATCGCGGATAAGCCGGACGGCATTATGTTAAGCAACGGCCCCGGCGACCCGAAGGAATGTACGGAAATCATTGCGGAAATCAAAAAGCTTTACGACAGTAATATTCCCATCTTTGCAATCTGCCTGGGGCACCAGCTTATGGCCCTTGCCACAGGGGCGGATACCTTTAAGATGAAATACGGACACCGGGGAGGCAATCATCCGGTGAAGGACTTAAAGAGCGGACGGGTTTATATTTCATCCCAGAACCACGGCTATGTGGTGGATACCGAAAAACTTGACCCCGGCGTTGCGGTTCCGGCTTTTATCAATGTAAACGACGGCACCAACGAAGGGCTTTCCTATACCGGAAAGAACATTTTTACTGTCCAGTTTCACCCGGAGGCTTCTCCGGGCCCCCACGATTCGGGGTATCTGTTTGACAGATTTATTGAGATGATGCGCTAAAATATATTTGCGGGACTTAAAACAGGAGAGGAAAAGATGCCTAAAAATCCAAATGTGAAAAGAGTAATGGTGATTGGCTCCGGTCCGATAGTAATCGGGCAGGCCGCGGAATTCGACTACGCCGGAACACAGGCATGCCGTTCTTTAAAGGAGGAGGGCGTGGAGGTTATTCTGGTAAATTCCAACCCGGCCACGATTATGACGGACAAGAATATTGCGGACAAGGTTTATATAGAACCCCTCACCGCAAGAGTTCTGGAGCAGATTATAGAAAAGGAAAAGCCCGACAGCATTCTTCCCACACTCGGGGGACAGGCGGGCCTTAATCTCGGAATGGAGCTGGAGGAGTCGGGATTTCTTGCCGCCCACAATGTAAAGCTTTTGGGAACCACGGCGGCTACCATCAAAAAGGCGGAGGACAGACAGGAATTTAAGGATACCATGGAAAAAATCGGGGAGCCCTGCGCCGCGTCAACGGTGGTGGAAACGGTGGCAGAGGGGGTGGCTTTCACCAGGACCATAGGCTATCCCGTGGTGCTTCGCCCGGCCTATACATTAGGAGGTTCCGGCGGCGGAATCGCCCATAACCAGGCGGAACTTGAGAGTATCCTTGAGAACGGGCTTCGTCTTTCCAGAGTGGGGCAGGTTCTGGTGGAACGCTGCATCGCGGGCTGGAAGGAAATCGAGTATGAAGTGATGCGGGATAGCGCGGGCAACTGTATTACCGTCTGCAACATGGAAAATATCGACCCGGTGGGAGTTCATACCGGAGACAGCATTGTGGTGGCGCCCTCCCAGACGCTGGGGGACAAGGAATACCAGATGCTGCGTTCCTCCGCCCTTAATATTATCGACGAGCTTCAGATTACCGGCGGGTGCAACGTGCAGTTCGCTCTTCATCCTGAGAGCTTTGAATACTGCGTGATTGAGGTGAACCCCCGTGTCAGCCGTTCTTCCGCGCTGGCAAGCAAGGCTACGGGATACCCCATTGCCAAGGTGGCGGCCAAGATTGCCCTTGGCTATACCCTGGACGAAATCAAAAACGCGATAACGGGCAAGACCTTTGCCAGCTTTGAGCCCACGCTGGACTACGTGGTGGTAAAGCTGCCAAGACTGCCTTTTGACAAATTTATCACCGCAAAAAGAACGCTGACCACCCAGATGAAAGCCACCGGCGAGGTTATGAGTATCTGCGACAACTTCGAGGGCGCGCTGATGAAAGCAATCCGCTCTCTTGAACAGCACGTGGACTGTCTCCTTGACTATGATTTTAGCGCGCTTTCCGCAGAGGAACTGAAAGAACGGTTAAAGAAGGTGGACGACCAGCGGATTTACGTGATAGCAGAGGCGCTCCGCAAGGGAATCGGCTACGATGAAATCCATCAGATTACCATGATTGACAACTGGTTCATTGATAAAATCGCAATTCTGGTGGAAATGGAGCAGGCGCTTAGGGAAAATCCTCTTACGCCTGAACTTTTGCGGGAGGCAAAGCGGATTGAATTCCCCGACAATGTGATTGCAAGACTTACCGGCAAGACAGAGGAAGAAATTAAAAAGATGCGCTACGATAACGGCATCGTGGCGGCTTATAAGATGGTGGACACCTGCGCGGCGGAATTTGAAGCGTGCACCCCTTATTACTATTCCGTATATGGAAGCGAGAACGAGGCAGCGCTCACGACACCGCCGAAAAAGGTGCTGGTTTTAGGTTCCGGCCCAATCAGAATCGGACAGGGAATCGAGTTCGATTACTGCTCCGTCCACGCCACCTGGGCTTTTGCAAAGGCGGGCTACGAGACGATTATCGTCAACAACAACCCGGAAACGGTCAGCACGGACTTTGACATTGCCGACAAGCTTTACTTTGAACCGCTGACGCCGGAGGACGTGGAGAGCATTGTCCGTCTGGAAAAACCGGACGGGGCGGTGGTGCAGTTCGGCGGACAGACGGCCATCAAGCTGACGGAAAGCCTGATGAAAATGGGCGTGCCGATTCTCGGAACAAAGGCGGAGGATGTGGACGCCGCCGAGGACAGGGAACTGTTTGACAAAATTCTGGAGGAAACGGGAATCCCGCGGGCGGCCGGAGACACCGTTTATACGGCGGAGGAGGCAAAGGAAGTGGCAAACCGGCTGGGCTATCCCGTGCTTGTGCGTCCTTCCTACGTGCTGGGCGGCCAGGGAATGCAGATTGCCATCTGCGACGAGGAGATTGAGGAGTTTATGAACATCATCAACCGAATCGCCCAGGACCACCCCATTCTGGTAGACAAATATCTGCAGGGCAAGGAAATCGAGGTGGACGCGGTCTGCGACGGAAAGGATATTCTGATACCGGGTATTATGGAGCACATTGAGAGAACCGGCGTCCATTCCGGCGACAGTATTTCCGTTTATCCGGCCTTTACCATATCCGATACCGTGCGGGACAAAATCGCGGATTACACCGCGAGGCTTGCAAGGGCGCTTCACGTAAAGGGTCTGATTAACATTCAGTTTATTGCCATCGGCGAGGAGGTTTATGTCATCGAGGTCAATCCCCGTTCCTCCCGTACCGTTCCCTATATCAGCAAGGTTACCGGGATTCCCATTGTGGACCTTGCAGCCGAGGTGATTATGGGAAAATCCATAAGAGAGCTTGGATATGAGCCGGGGCTTGCGCCGGCGGCGGACTATTTCGCCATTAAGATGCCGGTATTTTCCTTTGAAAAAATAAGGGGAGCGGAAATCAGTTTAGGCCCTGAAATGAAATCCACCGGCGAGTGCCTGGGGATAGCCAAAACCTTTAACGAGGCGCTGTACAAGGCTTTCCTGGGAGCGGGGATTGATTTGCCGAAGCACCGGCAGATGATTATCACCGTCAAGGACGCGGATAAAGGCGAGGCGGTGGAAATCGGGCGCAGGTTTGAAAAACTCGGTTACACTATCTACGCCACCAGAAGCACCGCGGCGGCTTTGCAGGAGGCCGGGGTAAAAGCAAGGAAAGTAAACAAGATTTCCCAGGAATCCCCTACCGTCATGGATTTGATTCTGGGACACAGAATCGATTTGGTAATCGATACCCCCACCCAGGGGAGGGACAAGTCAAGAGACGGCTTCTTAATCAGAAGAACGGCAATCGAGACGGGAGTAAACTGCATCACGGCAATGGACACCGCAAGGGCCCTCGTCACCAGTCTGGAAAACGCCAGAGAGCAGTTTACGCTGATTGATATCGCTTCCATATAAAAAGCAGGGTAATGGCGGCGGTGGTGTGAAAAAGCTGCCTGGGGCGGATACGGCGATACATGGCCGGGGATGCGGTATGTTTCTTTAAGGAAATATACCGCATCCCTGACATTATTATGGAAAAAGGAAAAGAGGTGCGGTATGGATTTACCGGCTAAAATGAATCTGAAAAACGCGGTGGAGCGGGTGCTCCATGTGCCGGGGAATTACGGCGGCGGCCAGTTGGAAATGACGCTTGTGGCCGACTGCCAGCAGCCGGAGGAATACCTAAAACAGACGGCCTTTGAGATTGCCGGGGCGCTGCGCTCCCACAGCGAGGTGTTCCGCAATGTGAGACTGAACCTTCTGCTCTGGAAGAGCGACGGGCGGATGGAAAACAGGGTGGTTCCGCTTTCTTTTCTGCAGATGGATAACTGCTTTGAAAATTATGAGGAACTGGATGAGGAAAAGACGTTCGAGGCGCTTGCGGGGAATTTGAAGCTCTTCCATGCAAGGTCGAAGCTGATTCTGGTTCTGGCAGGCGAAAAGGCGGTCGTAAAAGACAGGGAGGCGCTTCGCCGGAACATGTATCCTTTTCTCGGGAAAAAGAGCCTTTTTCTGCGGAAAGGAAGTCCAGAGGGGAAGTGGGTAAGAGGGGCCGAGCTGTGATTTAGGCAGGGCAGGAAAGCGGCAGACCGATAGGAAAAGAGGAGCGCGATGTCCGAAAATTTTGAATATTATAAAGTGTTTTATTATGCGGCCAGATTCGGGAGCCTGACAATGGCGGGGACGGAGCTGTCCATTTCCCAGCCGGCGGTGAGCCAGGCGCTTAAGCAGCTTGAAAGCGCACTTAAGGTCAAGCTGTTTGTGCGTTCCGCGAGAGGAATCCGCCTGACGCCGGAGGGGGAGATATTGTACGGGCATGTGAAAGCCGGTTATGAACAGATTTTATTGGGAGAGAAAAAGCTTTCCTCCATGCTGCGGCTTGATTATGGCGAGCTGAGAATCGGGGCCAGCGACATGACTTTAAAGTTTTATCTGCTTCCTCTTTTAGAGGAGTACCACGAAAAATTTCCCGGTATCAAGGTGACGGTCACCAATGCCCCCACACCGGAGACGCTTGATTTGCTGCGGCAGGGGAAAATTGATTTCGGAGCCGTAAGCATGCCCTTTCAGGCGGGCGGGGAGCTTTTTGTGACACCTGTAAAGGAAATTGAGGACGTGTTTGTGGCGGGGCGGCGGTTCACCCAGTACAAAAACCATATGCTGGATTTGCAGGAGCTGGAAAGGCTGCCTGTTATTTCTCTGGAGGGAAAAACCAGCACCAGAAGCTATCTGGACGGTTTTCTGGGAAAAAGCGGGATAAGGCTTTGCCCGGAGTTTGAGCTTGCAACAAGCGACATGATAGTGCAGTTTGCCCTGCGGGGGCTTGGAATCGGAAGCGTGGTAAAGGATTTTGCCGCCGAATATCTGGAGGACGGGAGACTGTTTGAGCTGCGCTTCAACAAGATTATTCCCAAAAGGCAGATATGCGTAGTGAGAAACGGCAGGACGCCGGTTTCGCGCGCTGCCGGGGAATTTTTAAGAACAGTAACATAGCAAAAGGAAAAGCACGAAAGCTGCCATGCATAAAGGCGGCGCGGAAATGAGGAAAAGTATGATAAAAAATATTGTGTTTGACATCGGAAACGTACTGGCCGGTTTTCACTGGCAGGATTACTTTCACAGCTTCGGGTATTCGGACGAGGTGTTCGAGCAGTTGGCGGACGCCACGGTCAGAAGCACTGTCTGGAATGAAATGGACAGAGGTAAAATGAGCGACGACGAGCTGATTGCGGGGTTTATTGCAAACAATCCGGCGGTGGAAAAGGAAATCCGCGAGGTTTATGCGAACATGAGGGACATGATAGTGCGTTATGACTATGCGTGTCCGTGGATTGAAGAACTAAAGGGGCGGGGGTACGGCGTTTATATTATCTCCAATTTCGGCGAGACGGCTTTCGCAGAATGCCAGGGCGCGCTTGATTTTTTGGAGAAAACGGACGGCGCGGTTATCTCTTATCAGGTAAAACTGGTGAAGCCGGATTATGAAATTTATCATCTTCTGTGCCGGAAATACGGGCTGAAGGAGAGAGAATGCGTTTTTATTGACGATACGGAAAAGAACGTAAAAGCGGCCAGGGAAATCGGCATGAAAGGAATCGTGTTCTATAATCTTGCCCAGGCAAAAGAGGAACTGGAGTCTGTTCTGGCATAGGCGGCAAATCAGGAGTCTTTCCGCCCGGAAGTATCGTTTTCGGGAGAAAACTCCGCGATGGTGGATTTGTTTGTGAATCTGCCGTAGGCCCAGATATAAATCCATAAAAGGATAGGCAGTCCCACGGTGGCGACGAGACAGGCCGCAAAGAGGCGGTCAGAGCCCGGAAAGTCCAGAAGGGAAATGACCAGAGTGGCTACATATAAAAGAACCAGTAAAATAATGCAGATAATTGCCGCGATTTGTTTTGGTTTTTTCTTCATGGGAAAACTCCTTTGCATGGGTTTAATTGTCCTGTAAAAAGTGAAAAAGAGCCTGATAATAGCCCGTAAGCACATGGGAAGGGCTGTTATAAATCTCGTGCCGGCTCCCTTCTATCTGTATGAGCCTTGCAGACGGGGTCTGCGCCGCAAAACGTCTTATGGAGGACGCTTTCACAAGATGGTCGTCCGGAGACTGGAAAATAAGAACGGGAGCCGTTATTTTAGCGCAGTTTCTCTTCTGTGTGGCGGACCGGCAGGCAATAAGGGCCTGATAAGACCATCCGTAGCTTGCGCCGCTGGTCTGAAACAGCGGGTTGGCGGCTCTTTTTTTCTGATAATATTGGTATCTGGGCAGGCTTGTGCTGCAGCTATCCTCAAATCTTTCATCAGGGCAGTAGGCGCCCTGGCCAAAGGCGTAGCCGTCGTCCTTACGAAGGACGGTCAGAATCCGTCCGAGAGCAAGGGCACAGGGGGCGGGAACCGACAGGATAATACCCAGCATGGGCGCGGTTAAGACTGCCTTTTGGAAAGTGGCCGGGTAGGTTTCCAGATAAAGGGCGCCGATACAGCCGCCCATGGAATGGGCATACAAATAAAGAGGCAGGCCGTTGCAGAAAGGCATTACCGCTTTTTGGACAAAGGTATGCAGATTATCCACGTAGTCGGTAAACTGTCTCACATGAACCATGTGAGGGTGACGGGTATCCCGCAGGGAGCGTCCGTGTCCCCGGTGGTCGGCCAGATACACCCGGTATCCCGCGCTTACAAAATAGTAAATGACTTCTTTATATTTTTCTATGGATTCACTAAAGCCATGGCTGATGACGATTGCGCCTTTTTCCTCTTTCGGGCAGTATGCTTCATAGTAAAGCTTCCCTTCCGGCACATCCAGATATCCGCTTTGGCAGATTCCGGCAAGAAAAGGCTCCACCTTTTTTGTCATGGCAGAGTGAAATTCCGAATCTTCAAGTATGGTTGTGTTTTTCTGAAAAGATGAGTTATTCATAATACTTTCACATGACTATATGCTTTTTAATAGCTTCAAAACTTTCCCGGCTTAAAACGTGTTCGATTTTACAGGCATCCTGTGCGGCGGTTTTTTCGTCAACGCCCAGACTTGTCAGCCATTTGGTAAACAGCTCGTGACGCTCGTAAATCATTTCCGCGATTTCCCGGCCTGTCTGTGTCAGATAAATAAACCCTTCCTTTGTGACGGTAATATGTTCCCGTTCGCGCAGGTTTTTCATGGCCACGCTGACGCTTGACTTTTTAAAACCCAGTTCCTCGGCGATATCCACCGAACGGACGACAGGGCGGGATTTGCTCAATATTAATATTGTTTCCAGATAATTTTCCGAAGATTCGCTGGTGTTCATATTTTCCTCATTCCTACGAGCCGCATTTTCTTTTTCGCAGTGTAATTTATTATATCATAAAAACCGCTTAAGAAATATTAAAAATTTGGAAAAATAATTATTGACAACTAATATATATTAGCATATACTAACTTAAGACAGAATAAAATAACAAAAGGAAGAAAAGTAAAACATCCGCGGAAATAAAAAATATGATTGGAAAGAAGGTGGGACAATGCCGTTATCGATGATGAGAGAAGGGGAGCCCGGCGTGATACATAAAGTGGGCGGTAAGGAGGAAACCAGAAGGTTTCTTGAAAATCTTGGTTTTGTGGCCGGTGGGATTGTGACAGTGGTTACACAGACAAGAGGCAATCTGATTGTCAACGTGAAAGATGCAAGGATTGCAATCGGCAGGGACATGGCGAATAAGGTTATGGTGGGCTGAAATGCCTGACAGTCTGCTTTCCGCGGGATTGCGGACTTATGAATAAAAAGAACAGGAGGACGGTTATGAAAACACTGAGAGAAATTCCCTGCAAAGATACGGTAAGGGTAACGGGAATCACCGGGGAAGGCGCGGTGAAAAGAAGAATAATGGATATGGGAATTACCAAAGGAGTGGAGATATTTGTCAGGAAAAAAGCCCCCCTTGGGGACCCGCTGGAGGTTACGGTGCGCGGATATGAGCTTACCATACGCAAGGCGGACGCCGCTATGATTCTGGTTGAGTGAACGGGCCTTTCTCAGGTTTTCCGCAAGGGAAACCGGACTTTTTAAAGCGAGGAAAATCTACAGACAGCGGCGGAGCGCGCCGTTTCTTTTCAGACTTAGAGTTAGTTTAAACTAATAAATGATAGAGGAGGAATACACATGGCAGTTAAAATCGCGCTTGCAGGCAATCCGAACTGCGGAAAAACAACCTTATTTAACGCGCTGACGGGCTCTAACCAGTTTGTGGGAAACTGGCCGGGGGTTACGGTAGAAAAGAAAGAGGGAAAATTAAAGGGCAGAAGGGACGTAGTGATTATGGATTTGCCCGGCATTTATTCCCTTTCTCCTTACACGCTTGAGGAAGTGGTGGCGAGAAATTATCTGATTGGGGAAAGGCCGGACGCCATCATCAATATTGTGGACGGAACCAATATCGAGAGAAATCTGTATCTGTCCACGCAGCTTTTAGAGCTGGGGATTCCTCTTGTGATGGCCGTGAATATGATGGATATCGTGGAAAAAAGCGGGGATGAAATCGACGTTTCAAAGCTGGGTAAAAGGCTGGGCTGCGAGGTGATGGAAATTTCCGCGCTGAAAGGAACGGGTATTTTAAAGGTGGCGGAGCGGGCGGCAGCCCTTGGGGAAACGGGTTTAGTTCCCGAGCCGGTTCACAGATTTTCCCCGAAAGTGGAGGAAGCGCTGGCCGCTGTCGGGGAGAAGATTGGCGGTGAAATCCCAAAAGAGCAGAAGCGTTTCTTCGCGGTAAAATTACTGGAAAAGGACAGCAAAATTGCGGGGCAATTAGAAAAGGTCCCCGATATTTCTGTGGAAATTGACAAAATAGAAAAAGAAATGGATGATGATACCGAAAGCATTATTACCAGCGAGCGGTACGCCTATATCAGCTCTGTTACCGGCGAATGCTGTAAGAAAGCGGACACAAGAAAGCTGACGGCATCGGATAAAATCGACAGGGTGGTGACAAACAGATGGGCGGCGCTTCCCATTTTTGCGGCAGTGATGTTTCTGGTTTATTACGTTTCGGTAACCACGGTGGGAACATGGGCTACAGACTGGGCAAATGACGGCGTGTTCGGAGAAGGATGGAGCCTGTTTGGGCATTGGATACCGGGCATTCCCGCATTTCTGGGAAATCTGCTGGAAGCAGTGGGCTGTGCGGACTGGCTTTCGGGGCTGATTCTGGACGGCATTGTGGCCGGCGTGGGCGCGGTGCTGGGCTTTGTGCCCCAGATGCTGGTGCTTTTCATCTTCCTTGCCTTTCTGGAAGCCTGCGGATATATGGCGAGGATTGCCTTTATCATGGACAGAATTTTCAGAAAGTTCGGCCTTTCGGGGAAATCCTTTATACCCATGTTAATCGGAAGCGGCTGCGGGGTTCCGGGGATTATGGCCTCCCGCACCATTGAAAACGACAGAGACAGAAAAATGACCATTATGACCACGACCTTTGTGCCCTGCGGGGCGAAGCTTCCTATTATAGGGCTGATAGCGGGCGCGCTTTTCGGCGGCGCATGGTGGGTGGCTCCCAGCGCCTACTTTGTGGGAATTGCGGCGATTATCTGTTCCGGTATCATTCTGAAAAAGACAAAAATGTTTGCAGGCGACGCGGCGCCCTTTGTTATGGAGCTTCCGGCTTACCATATGCCCACGGTGAGCAGCGTTCTTCAAAGCATGTGGGAGCGGGGATGGTCCTTTATCAAAAAAGCCGGTACCGTCATCATGCTATCGACGATTATTCTCTGGTTTCTTATGAGCTTCGGATGGTCTGAGGGGTCTTTCGGAATGCTTGAGGCCGAAGAGCTTGATTTAAGTATACTTGCCTTTCTCGGAAATATTTTTGCCCCTGTATTCGCACCTCTCGGCTGGGGGGACTGGAAAATGGCGGTTGCGGCCATTACAGGTCTGATTGCAAAAGAAAACGTAGTGGGAACATTCGGTATTCTTTACGGATTTGCGGAGGTCGCCGAGGACGGAGAGGAAATCTGGGGACAGCTTGCCGGAAGCATGACGGCTGCTGCGGCATATTCTTTCCTGGTATTTAACCTTCTGTGCGCTCCCTGCTTTGCGGCAATGGGCGCAATAAAGCGGGAAATGAACAATATCAGATGGTTCTGGTTTGCAGTGGGCTATCAGACAGTCCTTGCCTATGCGGTTTCTCTCTGTATTTTCCAGCTTGGCACATGGTTTGCCGGCGGCGGATTCGGTATCGGCGCGGCAGCGGCGGTTCTTCTGGTTATCGGGTTTATCTATCTGCTTTTTTGTCCGGCGAAGGACAGTGTCGGGCTAAAGGTTGACATGAGAAGAATGGCGCGTGTAAAATAATGACAGGAATGGTAAACAAGGAGGTTTGTTATGGGAACAGCAATCACGGCGGCAGTCCTGGCTGTTATTGTGGGATTGGCCGTAAGAAAGATGATACGGGATAAAAAAAGCGGGAAATCCCTGCAGTGCGGATGTGACTGCGCAAAGTGCGGAGGGTGCGGGCACAAAGTATAAACTGCATACAATTCATTGCATACAAATTTCATAATTATAAAAAGGCAGGGTCTGTTTGTACGGCAGGCTCTGTCTTTTTGCAAAAAGGTCTTTTTTCAGGGCAGTAAATATAGTACACTGAAAACATACGAAAAGGAATGGAAAGGGAAAGAAACGGAGGAAGAAAAAATGAACCGGTGGAACGAATATGATAAGGACAGGGAGCGTCTGGTGGAGCCCACCTGCGACGAACTGCAGTACTGCGGAAGAATTGACGACGAGGATGCGGACGCACCGGTGTTTACCATGCCGGGAAGCTTTGTGCGGATGGCCTTTACGGGGTCTTCCAGCATAAGGGCGGTGGTAATCAATAAGCGGAACTACCACCGTTCCTTTCTGGGCGTGCTTCTTAACGATACCCAGAGCAGTATTGAGGTGGAAAAGGACGGGGAGCCGGTGGTTCTCACCCTTGCGGAGAATCTGGATAAAGGCACGGAGCACATGGTTACCCTTTTTAAAAGAATGGATAACTGCCATGAATACGCCTTTTTAGGCTTTCTTCTGGAATATGGGGCGAGGGTGGTAAAGGCCAGACCCCTGCCGAGAAAGAAGATGGAGTTTTACGGGGATTCGGTGACCGCCGGGGAAGTGGCGGAGGCGACGGCTTTCTGCGGAAAGGAGGACCCGGAAAACGAAGGGGAGTTTTCCAACGCCTATTTTTCCTATGCCTGGGCGACGGCGCGCCTGCTCCATGCAAGGGTTCATCTGGTGGCTCAGGGCGGGATTGCATTTGGCGACGGCGCCGGTTATCTGATGGACGGAAAGGCTGGAATGGAAAGCTGTTACAGAAAGGTGCGGTTTTATCAGGAAGAAGGGGAGCGTAAGGACTGGAATTTCAACCGCTATACGCCCCATGTGGTGGTAGTGGCAATCGGGCAAAATGATGCATATCCGGTGGATATCATGCAGGATGAACAGGGGGAAAAGGCCAGGGAATGGAGAAGAAAGTATAAGGAATGGATACTTTCTTTAAGGGAATTGTACCCGAAAGCATGGATAGTTCTGTCCACCACGATTCTCAACCATAATGCGGGATGGGACAGAAGCATCGGGAAAGTATGCGCAGAATTGAACGATTCCAGAATCGTGCATTTTCTTTACAGTATGAATGGAAGAGGGACGCCGGGGCACATAAGAGTGCAGGAAGCGATGAATATGGCGCTGGAATTATCAGGATTTATTAACGGCCTCGGAAATAGTGTGTGGGAATAAAATATATCGCCTTTGACATGACAGGGAAAGATATGACATTTTGCGTTTTGTGCAAATTTCATATCTTTCTCTTTTATTATTGATTTTTCTATACAAATGTGCTATTGTATAAAAAGACCGGAAAATAAGCCGACTTAGAGAAATCTGTTCAGGAGACGGTTGTTATTCCGAAAAAACAGGAGGTATAAAAAGTTATGAAATCACGCACTAAAAGACTGGTTGCACTATTTGCAACCCTGGCTATGACAGCATCACTGCTGGCGGGCTGCGGCGGCGGCTCCGAACCAACAACAAGTGATACTCCGGCCACAACGGACGATGTGGCGGCAGATGACGCTGCTACCGACGACGCAGCGACAACCGACGACGCTGCTACTGATGATGCTGCGGGTGATACCGCGTCTGCAGGCGACACCACAAGCACGCCGAGAAACGAGACCCTGTATTTTGCAGGACAGCAGTGGGGAACCATCAACGACTGGAACCCGTTCTCAACCAACTCCAACAATCCGATGTGTATTCAGCAGAAGGATTCTTCCCGTACGCTGATTTACGAGACGCTCTTTATGTTCAATATGTTGGACGGAGAGCTTTATCCTCTGCTTGGAACAGAGTGGTCATGGGATGACGAGGCTATGACCAGCATGACCGTTAAGATGAATCCTGACGCTCACTGGAGCGACGGTTCCGCCCTTACGGCAAACGATGTTGCTTATACATGGGAGGCCAATGTGAAATATGAATCTTCTCTTGGTATGGATTTCCCGAATTATGTAGAGTCCATCACGGCGGTGGATGATGCCACAGTAGCTATCAAGTGCAAACTTGACGATGCAGGCAATCCGACCAATCCTCTGAAGGTTCAGCAGCTTCTTCAGCAGATGTACGTTATGCAGAAAGCATATCTTGAGACAGTTGAAGGAAGAAACAATTCCGATAAGGAAGCTATGAAGCTTGACAAGATGGAAGACCTTGTCGCTTCCGGTCCTTACATGCCTTTCTTTGACGACGACCAGAAAATTGTATTTATCAGAGACGAGAATTACTGGGGCCAGGCTGCTTCTATGTGGGGAAAACTTCCCGCACCGAAGTATATCGCACATGTAATCTATGCTGATAACAACGCAGGTCAGGTTGCATTAGAGGCAGGCGACGTTGACGTTTGTCAGCAGTTCACCACTGATGTGCAGAAACTCTGGGAAGAGAAGAACCTTCCTATTACTACATACATTGACGAGCCTCCTTACGGACAGTGCGCTACCATGCCTTCCTGCTGGATGAACGTTGAAAAGCCCGGTCTTGACCAGGTAGCTGTAAGAAAAGCTATTGCCATGGCAACAGATTATGACCAGATTATTGCATCTGCCATGTCCAATCAGTCTCCTACATTTACCGATGTTCCCCGTTCTACCATGAACCCCACAGACGGCGAGCAGGCTATGTATGACCATGACGCAGTAAAAGATTTACAGTTTGCAGGAAATGATATTGAAGGCGCAAAGGCTCTCCTTGACGAGGCGGGCATCGTTGACTCCGACGGCGACGGAATCCGTGAGTATAACGGAACACCCCTTTCTTTCAAAGCTGAGTGTCCTAAGGGCTGGACAGACTGGATGGCTTCCCTTGAAATCGTGGCGGCTTCCGCTAAGGAAATTGGAATTGATATCCAGACTTACTTCCCTGACCAGAATACATTCTACGATGATATTACAACAGGTAACTTTGAAATTTGTATGAACTCTCCTTCAGGTTCTTCCATCACCAATCCCTGGGGACGTTGTATGCAGTTCTTAAGCAGCCAGTACGCTGACCTTGAAGTAAACTGGAGCGGTAACTGGAGTCAGTACAGAAACGACGAAGCAGATGAGATTCTGGCTAAGATTCCTCTTGAGACAGACGAAGCTACGCTGAAAGAATACTATACAAGACTGAACGAGATTTATCTGACAGACGTTCCTAACTTCGCGCTTATGTACAGACCGGAATTGTTCTACATTGTAAACGAGTCCGTATGGACAGGATATCCGATGAAGGATGACGGAAGCAACATTCCTCCTACCGACTGTACAGACGGTTACGGAATTGCAGCTCTCTATAATCTGACACTGGTTGAATAGGAATAAGTTTACTGAATAAAAAATAATTCCTTGATAAAGCCGGGCGGGGCTTAGGCTTTCCGCCCGGCTTTTTATTCAATAAGCCGGTTCGCGAAGCGTGCCGGCGTTTGATGGCAAGGGGAAGGGGTGAAGCGTTTGAAAGGATTTAAGAAGTATTACGGTCAGAAATTATTGTGGTATCTGATTACGTTGTTATTTGCAATCGTGCTGAACTTCGTACTGCCAAGACTCATGCCCGGTGACCCGGTGGCAAGTATTGCGGCAGGCGCTGTGTCCGGCATGACGGATACCACGGCGATTCAGAAGGTATTAAATGATTATGCGGAAAAATTCGGCGTCAACGAGCCCATGATTGTACAGTTCGGAATTTGGGCAAAGAACGCTATCCGCGGTGATTTCGGTGTTTCTTTTGGGCAGTATCCCAGAACGGTAGCGGATATTATTTCATCTTCCGTAGGGTGGACATTGGCCTTGCAGCTCCCGGCCATCATTGTGGGCTGGATTCTGGGTAACCTTTTAGGCGCTGTGGCTGCTTACATAAAGGGAGCCTTTGACAAGGTGATTCTTCCGGTATTTTTGTTTGTCAGCAATTTCCCGGCGTTCGGTATGGCGATTATCCTGCTGACGGTGTTTGGTATCAATCTGAAATGGTTCCCTACAAGCGGTGGCTATGGTTTTGATTTGATACCCAATGCAAGCTGGGAGTTTGTGAGTTCCGTGATTTCTCATTATCAGCTTCCTTTCTGGTCAATTGTATTGATTACCATCGGCGGTCAGGCAATCGGTATGCGTTCCATGGCAATTTATGAATTGAACGCGGATTATGTAAAATACAGCCGTTTCCTTGGAATCAAAGACAGAAAGATTGTAGGCTATGTGTTCAGAAACGCAATGCTTCCTCAGATTACCGGTCTGGCAATGAGCCTTGGAACCATGATGGGCGGCGCACTGGTTGCCGAGATTATCTTCAGTTATCCGGGACTTGGTTCTACACTGATGACGGCAGTAACCGGTCAGGACTATCCGCTGATTTCCGCATGTACGCTGATTATCACCGTGATGGTGCTTCTGGCCAACCTGTTTGTTGAACTTATTTACGGCGTCATTGACCCTCGTGTCAAGGCAGCACAGCAGGATTAGGAGGTGGATTATGAAAAATACATTGAGACAGGTGTTCCATTCTCCCAAGTTCGTGCTTGGTTTTATCATTTTTGCAGGATTGCTTCTTACTACAATTTTCTACCCGCTGATAGTGACGGCAGACCCGCTTGAAATGGTAGGTAACGGTAATTTCTTCAAACCCGGCACCTATGTTTCCGTAAAAGATGCGGTGGAGGGTACCCGTTATACGCTCAATATTGACGCAAAGGCCAGCTCCATCGGCTCTAAAATCAGCGCCGAGGACAAGGAAGCCATGAAAGAATGGCTGACGAAGTTCGGCGGTGTTGCGGAAGCCGATATCAATCTTGAGGACGTGGAAGGACTGATTGGCCTCTGGGAGGCGAATTATTCCGCAGATGCGGAGCAGAAAGGGCTTACCGCTTCCAAAAAGAAATATTATGTCCGTCTGAATAATAATATTGACGGCATCCTTTCGGATAACGATGTGATTATCGCCCGTGAAAATCCGGAAACAGGAGAACTGGAGCAGAGTGCTTCCATTGGCTCCAAAGAATATGTCAATACCAAAGACGTTGCAAACAGAAGAACATTTATCTTAGGAACAGATAACTTCGGACGGGATGTGCTGACAGAGCTTGTGGACGCGACCAAGACTTCCCTGCGCGTGGGGCTGATTGCCGGTATGATTGCGACTCTGATTGGACTGTTCCTGGGACTGATATCCGGTTATGTGGGCGGTGTTGTGGATGACCTTATCATGTTCATCACCAATATGTTTACCGTTATCCCTTCATTCGTTCTTTTAATCCTGATTTCCTACTCTGTAGGACAGAACGCGAGAGGCGTCAATCTGGTAGGTATTATTATCGGAATCACTTCATGGACATGGACCACCCGTTCCGTGCGTTCACAGGTTATCTCCTTAAGAAACCGTGACCACGTAAATCTGTCAAAGCTTTCAGGACACAGCATGATGAGAATCGTTCTTACGGATATCCTGCCTTATCTTGCTTCCTACGTGGTAATGGCATTTATTTTACAGATATCTTCGGGTATCCTTGCCGAAGCGCAGCTTTCCATGCTGGGCCTTGGACCTTCATCCTCTACCACAGCTACCCTGGGACTTATGATGAACTGGGCTACGCTTTATGCGGCGCCTCTTAACGGTTCCTGGTGGGCGTACTTCCCGGTTGTTGTTACCATCGCTCTGATTGCGTTTTCACTTAACCTGATGAATACGGGATTAGACCAGGTATTTAACCCGCAGCTTAGAGATTAAGGAGGGATATCATGGGAAAAGTAATGCTGGAAGTTAAAAATTTAAAAACAAAATACGTTACCCGTCAGCGTGAGGACGTATTTGCAGTAGACGGTGTCTCTCTGAAGATTGAAGAAGGAAAATCCCTTGGCGTTGCCGGCGAGTCGGGCTGTGGTAAATCCACACTGGCGCTGTCACTGATGGGATATTATTTCCCGCCCCTTCATTATATCAGCGGCGACATTATTGTAGACGGAAACAACATTTCCGGTTTAAAACCGGATGATGTGAGGAAAAAGATTCTGGGAACGGAAATTGCCTACATACCTCAGGCAGCCATGAATGCTTTGAACCCTACACAG
Source organism: uncultured Lachnospiraceae bacterium (assembly GCA_910577445.1). Classification (GTDB taxonomy): domain Bacteria; phylum Bacillota; class Clostridia; order Lachnospirales; family Lachnospiraceae; genus Suilimivivens. The sequence goes on from CAJTMZ010000007.1 coordinate 40,399, forward strand.
AAAATTATCCGTTTTATTGAAGACGTTATTCATGTACATGACCCGAAGGCCACCAAGAAAGATATTTACGACCTGGCAAAAGAAAGATTTGCTATTCTGGGGCTTCCTGAGGAGGTACTGCAGAAACATGCGGTGGAATTGTCCGGCGGTATGAAGCAGCGTACCGTTATCGCAATTTCCACGATTCTTTCTCCTAAGGTACTGATTGCCGACGAACCTTCATCGGCTCTCGACGTTACCAGCCAGAAGATGGTTATCAAGATGATGCGTGACCTGATGGAAAAAGGCTTCATCAGAAGTATGATTTTTATTACCCATGAGCTGCCTCTGCTTTACAACGTGACAGACGATATTATGGTAATGTATGCAGGACAGATTGTGGAGCGCGGCACGGCAAAAGAGATGGTATTCGACCCGCTGCATCCTTATACAAAGGGTCTGATGGGCTCCATCATCGTTCCCGAGGAAGGTGTGCGTGAGAATAAGCTGATAGCAATTCCGGGAACGCCTCCTAACTTGAAACGTCCGCCTAAAGGATGCCGTTTCGCAGACAGATGTAAGTATGCATCACCCACCTGTATGGCAATGGAGGTTCCCGTACTTGAGGTACCCAGCAAGGAAAGCGACAGAGAACGTGAGTATCGTTGCCTGATGTCTGTAAGAAAGATTCGGGAGGTGTATGAGAATGAGTGATAAGAAGAGAGCGGAATGCTTAACCGGCAAAGGCGTAACCAAGATTTTTGGTATGGGCGACAGAAAAACAGTAGCCGTTGACCATGTGGATTTTGATTTCCGCGAGGGAGAAATAGTTTCCATCGTAGGCGAGTCGGGCAGCGGCAAGACCACTCTTTCCAAGATGCTTCTCGGTCTTATCAGCGTCACGGAGGGTGAGGTAATGTTCCAGGGCAAGCCCAGGGATATTTCCAGCGGAGCAAAGAAAAAGGAATACTGGAAAGGCATTCAGGCGATTTTCCAGGACCCTTTCTCCTCCTATAATACATTCAACAAAATTGATTCGGTTCTTCTTGACTGTATCAACATGAGAGGCGGAAAGTCTCTTCCTTACGAGAAGAAATTCGAAATGATGAGGGAAGCCTGCAGCTTTGTTAATCTGGAATTTAAAGAGCTTACCAACAAGTATCCTTTCGAGCTATCCGGCGGTCAGATGCAGAGACTTATGATTGCAAGAATTTTCCTGCTCAAGCCCAAGATTCTGTTAGCTGACGAGCCTACGTCCATGATTGACGCCTGTTCAAGAGCGACTATTCTGGATATGCTTTTAAAACTTCGTGATGAAATCAACATGACAATTATTTTCATCACACATGATATCGGCCTTGCCTACTACGTTTCCGATTCCGTATATATTATGGAGCATGGAAAGTTTGTGGAGCACGGCTCGGCGGAGGATGTGATTCTTCGTCCCAAGGCAGCCTATACCCAGAGACTGATTAACGACGTTCCCAAGATTTATGAGGAATGGGATTTGAGTACGGTGTAGGACTGACTTAAGGAATTGAAATAATAGTGTGAAACAGGAGGCAGAGCGTGTTTTGGCATGTTCTGCCTTTTGCTTCGTACCGGAGAATATATTCCAAAATATATTTGAAGAGTTCTGAAAGCCATTTTTCTGCCGATAAATATAACAGGGATTTGTATTTTACAAAGTTAAGAGAGGCACAAAGAGTATACACTCTCAGATATGATTATCAGGAAGGAGCGGCAGTTATGGCAGTTGGCGGATTAAGTACGGCGCAGATGATGCAGGAAATTCAGGGAAGGAAAAAGGAACTCTACACAAAGATTTTAAAAGGGGAAACGCAGCAGAAATTCCAGATTGGCGCAGGGGAATATAGCGAGAAGGAATGGAAGCGCATGCTGGACAAATTCGACGAGACTCAGGACGAGATTCGGGAGGCTCTTGAGGAGGAGAAGGAAGCGCAGGGGAAGGGAAAAGCCAGAGAGCAGAGCACTTCTGAAAAAACGAAAGATATGTATGAGGATATTGTCGGGATGATGGGCGGGAAGATACGATAAGATTTGAGGTTAAAATGATGACGGACGAACTGCTATCAGAACTGAAAAAAATAACGCCAGAGGAGAAAAGCATTCTGGCGGGCAGAAAAGAAATTGAAAAAGAGCTATATATGTCGGCCGGCCGGGATATGATTGAAGCGGGAAAGCTTTTGGAGGCCGGCAAGCTGATACAGGTGCGCCCCAATACCCGGTTTGTCCATTTCCCAAAGCATACCCATAATTATATAGAAGTAATTTATATGTGTTCGGGAAGAACTCATCATGTGATAGACGGCGACGACGTGATTTTAAAGGAGGGCGAATTGCTGTTTCTGAACCAGAAGGCAGTACAGGAAATCTATCCGGCAGAAGAAAACGACGTGGCAGTCAATTTTATCATTCTGCCAGAGTTTTTTGACCACAGCCTGAAAATGATGGGAGAGGAAAAAAACCTTCTGAGGGACTTTGTGATTGAAAGCCTGAAAGGAAAGGACGAGGCGTCCGGTTATATGCATTTTAAGGTAGCGGACGTCCTGCCGGTTCAGAATCTTCTGGAAAACCTTATCTGGTCAATCTGGAATAAACAGCCCAATAAGAGAAGCATTAATCAGGTGACTATGGGGCTGCTTTTTCTCCAGTTGATGAACTATACGGACAGGATGGAGACTGGAACCGGCAGCGGAAAGCAGCGGATGATGATTGATGTGTTAAGTTATGTGGAGGAGCATTACCGGGACGGAGAGCTTTCGGAGCTGGCCGGCCTGCTTCATTGTGATTTTTACTGGCTTTCCAGAGAAATTAAAAGGATTACAGGCAAAAACTATACGGATTTGGTGCAGGAAAAACGCCTCAATCAGGCAGTTTATCTTCTGGAAAACACCAATATGTCGGTGATGGAAATCGGTATGAGCGTGGGATATGAGAACGTCAGCTATTTTCACAGGATTTTCCAGAGAAGGTTTGGGGTTACGCCAAGGAAGTACCGGATAAGCAGAAACAGAATTTCAAAATAAAACGATGGGTAAATTTCAAATCTAATACGTTTCAGGGGTTCTTTCATAAAGGCATTTATTGGTAAATAGTCATTATGAAAGATTTCAAAAAGGACAAAAATTCCACAAATTTTGTTTATATTTCACAAAAAAGTTTAATTAAGAATATAGTTGTGGACACTTTGTTATAGACATGATATTATAATGTTATAACAATATAATAACTAAAAGGAGGATGTATTATTATGAAGCTAAAAAGAATTACGGCTCTGTTGCTTTCTATGGCAGTGATGGTTGGAACATTGGCAGGATGCGGCGGCTCAAACAGCGACGGCGGCGGTGCACAGACTTCGCAGAAGGAAAATACAGCGGATAAGGAAGCGGATACGGCAGGCGCAGAGGATACCGGTTCCGGTGAGGCGGCTTCCGCCAACGGAACAATTGAATTTTGGAACGATAAGATGGCAAATGTGGAGCAGACCGCACTGGACGCTATGATAGGCGCAATCCATGAAGCTTCCGGCTATACGCTGGATATGATTCCCTATCCGGACACGGCATCTTATCAGACGGCTATGCAACAGACTGTCCGTGATGCAAAAGCGCCGGGGCTTTTTACCTGGTGGAGCGGCCCTCAGCTTCAGACACTGGTAGAGAACGGCCTGGTGGAGGATTTGACTTCTGTGTGGGAGAGCGCTATTTTCGATGCGGGAGTATCTCAGGGAGTTGCGGATGCGTTTACCTTTGACGGTAAAATCTATGCAGCGCCATGGAGCGTTCTTTATAATGTTGTTCTCTACAACAAGACGGTATTTGACCAGTACGGATTAAAGGAACCGGAAACATTTGATGAGTTTCTGCAGTTGTGTGAGGATTTAAAATCCAACGGCGTGGCACCCATTGCTTTAAAGAGTGATTCATGGGCTGGTTTCATCTGGTTTCAGGCATTGCTTGCGGCGAAAGATGTGGAACTGTACAAGGGCATATGCGATGGAAGCATCAAATATACAGACGAGCGGGTTGCGGAAGTGATGGGAATCTGGAAGGATATGCTGGACAAGGATTATTTTTCCGTGCCGATGGATTACGGTACCGACGTCAGAACCGCTTTTGCTAAGGGAGAAGTTGCAATGATGCTGGAGCCTCATGTGGAATTTGCGGGTATGAGGAAAGACTTTGATATGAAGGAAGGCGAAAGCATAGATGCCTTTGTTGTTCCGGCTATGGACGGCGGTAAGAGAACCATTTTCTTCGAAGCGGCTCCCTTGTGCGTATCCAGCTTCAGCGGACAGAAGGACGATGCAGTTAAGATATTGGAAACATGGTATTCGGAAGACGTGCAGAATGTACTTCACAAAGAATTTGGCTATACAAATACCAGCAAGGTTACCGTAGATACTCCGACAGTAAAGAAAATTCTGGATGCCACCGCTGATGCGGATAATTATCAGATGGTACTGAGATTTTATGAAAACACTCCGGATAAACTGAGAGATTTTGTTCTGGATGAGCTTATGAAGTTCCAGCTCAAATATTCGGGCGTTGACGAGATGCTGAATGCAATTCAGGCGGAGGCCGACGCAGTATTTGGAAATTAAGAAAAGAATTTGACAAAGGGCTGCCGCAGTAAGTGGCTGCGGCGGCTTTTTGCCCGGATGAGAAAGGGGGTTATCCGTTTAATGAGAAAATCCTTTTCATTAAAAAACTATAAGGATTATCTGTATATTGCGCCTGCGGTTTTGTTTGTCGTTATTTTTTTCGTTACTTCTATCATTTATGCGTTCAGACTCAGTTTCTTTGAGTGGGACGGATTTTCGGAAATGGTTTTTGTAGGATTTGATAATTACAAGAAGCTGTTCGGGGATAAGAATTTCCTGACTTCGGTTATGAATACGATTATATGGGTGGCAAGTTCCCTGATACTGTCTATGGCTTTGCCGCTGCTTTTTGCAATTTTAATTACCAAAAGTTCTCTGCCGGGATTTTTCAAGAACATTTTTTATTTTCCTTCGGCATTATCCGCAACGGTAGGCGGTCTGCTTATGACGTCGATTCTGTCCGTATACGGACTTCCACGGATTATGGGAATGCTGGGCTTTCAGAATCTTGTAAGGGACTGGCTATCCATCCCGTATGTCAATACCTTTGTTATGATTTTGTCCGGGGTATGGCAGGGACTTGGGCTGAATATGCTTCTGTTCATTTCGGGGCTTAACAATATTGATTCGTCCCCGATTGAAGCGGCTCAGATTGAAGGTACCGGAACTTTTCAGCTTTATACAAGGGTGGTATTCCCGCTGCTTAAAAATACCATTGTGGTAGTGCTTTTAATGTCACTTGTAAATAGCTTCAAAACATTTGACAATATATGGATTATGACAAAGGGAGGTCCCTACAGAACTTCCGAAACACTGGCGCTTACAATGTATGAGGAATCCTTTATACGGAATGATTTCGGACGGGGCGCGGCTGTGGCCATTGTCCTGACTGTCGTTGTTGTATTTGTTTCTTATTTTAATATCAGGAATTCTTTTAAAGAGGATTAGGGGTTTATATGCGAAAAACAAGTAAGAAAAACAGAATTATAATTAACTGTATATTGGGCGTGCTTTCTGTCATATGGTTTGTGCCTGTTGTTTTTGCGGTAATGAATATGTTTAAGGGACAGGTTGAATACAACATGGGGAGCTTTTGGGCGCTTCCTGAAGGAAATAAGTTTGCGGACAATTTAAGCTATATCAGAGACAATGCCAAAATATTCCAGGGAATGCTGAGCAGTCTGCTCTATGCGGCATGCGGGGCGGTATTCGCGGTGATACTGGGAACCATGGCGGCATACGGAATAGCGCATCTTAATATAAAGCACAGAATGTTCTGGTTTATGGTGATTTACAGCGGCACGATTTTTCCTTTTCAGATTTATCTGATACCGGTTTTCAGGGGATACGCAAAGCTGGGGCTGTATGATACCAGACAGGGAATGATTTTATTTTACACGGCAATATGTATTCCGTTTGTAATGTTTGTACTGCGCAACTTTTTTACGGGAATTTCAAAGGAAATCTGTGAGTCCGCCAAATTGGACGGCGCTTCCGATTTGCAGATACTGCTTAAGATGTTTGTTCCCATGGCAAAGGCGCCTCTTTCCGTGGTACTGCTTTCGCAGTTTACCTTTTGCTGGAACGACTTGATGTTCGGACTTACCTTTACGAAATCAAGGGAAATTAAACCTGTTATGGCGTCGTTGTCTCTGATGAACACAGGTCATGCGCCGGCCATGCTGATGGCCTGTCTGGCGGCGTCCCTGCCCACCATTTTGTTTTTTATCTTTTTAAATAAGAATTTTGAAGCGGGATTTGTATATACAGGAAAGTAATTTTTATTTATAAAATTATGGAGGAGAAATCATGGATTTAAAGAAACAGTGGAAAGTGTATTTGATTCAGCATTCCCATACGGATATCGGCTATACGGAAAGACAGGATAAAATTATCAGCTATCACTGCGATTTTATCAGACAGGCTGTGGATATTTTAAATGACATTCACGAAAATAACAGGAAGGAATATGAAGGCTTTGTATGGCAGTGCGAGAACTACTGGCAGGTAAAAAATTTTTATGCCCATGCTTCTGAAGAATATATCAGAGACTTTGAAAAATATGTGCATACCGGGGAAATCGGCCTGTCAGGCAATTATTTAAACATGACGGAACTGATTTCAAAAGAGGTGCTGGATACCAGAATCGCGCAGGCAAAAGATTACGGAGAGAAAATAGGACATCCCGTCATTTCCGGTATGACGGCGGATATCAACGGCTTTGCGTGGGGATATGTGGATTCTCTCAGTGAAAACGGGATAAAGCATTTGTATTCCTGTCTGCATCCTCATCACGGGATGTTCCCTCTTTATAAAAAGGTAATGCCCTTTTACTGGGAAAGCCCGAAAGGAAACAGGATACTTGTCTGGAACGGGGAACACTATCATTTTGGAAATGAAATGTTTCTCTCGCCTCACGCGGGAACTTCCTACATGACATATGATGAATTTCACAAGCCAATCAGAGACGATGCGATTTTGAACGTTTCGGCCAAGGAGACGGATAAAAGGGAAGTTGAAATTGCACAAATCCGGCTGGAGCGGTATCTGGCGAATCTGGAGGAAGAAGGCTATCGGTACAATCTGGTTCCGTTTATGGTTTCAGGCGCCATCACCGATAACGCGCCGCCAAGCCGGGAGATAGCAAGGCGTGTGAACGAACTGAACGGAATTTATCAGGGAAAGATAACATTCCGTATGGTAACTCTGGAACAGTTTTTTGCCGAGGTGGAGAAAAACTGTGATAATATCGCAGTTTACAGAGGAGATTGGAACGACTGGTGGGCGGACGGTGTAGGCTCCACGCCGGCAGCGGTAAAAATCTTCTGTGACGCAAGAAGAAAGTACAGTATCTGCCAAAAGCTGGACGAAAAGCGGGAACTCGGGTACGAATGCCTGATGGATAAAGCTGCGGAGAACCTTATGCTTTACGCGGAGCATACATGGGGATATTCTTCCTCTGTGTCAGAGCCATGGGAAACGCTTGTGGGCGACCTGGAAATGAAAAAAACGGCTTATGCCATCAACGCGAATACGGAGATTTCAAGGAATCTGGACGAGGTTCTCGCGAAAAAGGGAGAAGTTTCGATTTCCCAGGACAGACCCCATAAGTACAGGATTATCAACCCTCACACGATGGATTTAAAGACAAAAGTCTGTTTATATATAGAATTTTGGGAGTATATGGAGGGCCTGAGATTCAGTGACGATATGCCGATAGAGGTAGTGGACGCTGCAACCGGAGAAATACTCAGTTCTCAGGTTAAGCGGATTGCAAGAGCCACTCAGGTAGAGGTTATCGTAGATTTGAAGGCTAAGGAAGAAAAGGAAGTAATGATACGTCTGGCCGGGAACCGGAAAGCGGTTGTGGTAAAGAACCATGCGCATATAGGCGCAGAGGGTGTTGCGGACATTCTTATGCCGGATGGGTTCAGGGAAAACTGCGCCTGTGTGGAAACCGCTTTCTATAAAGTGCTTCTGGACGAGGAAAAAGGAATTACGGCGATTATTGACAAAAAGGATAACCGAAATATTATCAGAGAAGACGCAAAGTATCCTGCCTTTACAGGGATTTACGAGGTGACTGACATGAAAGGGCAGGCATGTGAAAGCAGAAGAAGGATGGGGAGGAACCGCAAGGACGTTTCTACCGCCCGGTATGCTTCCTGTTTAAAGGATATCCGTATTGTGGAAAAAGGCGCCGTGTATACGGCGCTGCAGTTGGATTACAGCCTTTACGGAACCGGATTTTACAGCATCTTTTTGAAGGTATACAAAGAAATTCCAAGGCTCGAGGCTACGGTGCGCATCCACAAGAGCAGCGTATGGGAGCCGGAAAATCTGTATATATCCCTTCCTTTTACTGCGGGAGAAGAAGAGGTAAAATATATTGATAAGACCGGCTGCATCATAAGGCCGGGGATTGACCAGCTTCCCGGGACCAATATGGAGTTTTATCTGCTGCAGAACGGAATTGTGATGGAAGGGAAAGAAAAAACGCTTACACTGGCAATAAAGGACGCTCCGCTTGTTACGTTCGGAGAGCTGAAAGCCCATCCCGTCCGCTTATGCGACGGCAAAAATGAAGAAAAGAACCGTGAGCAGGCTTATTCCTGGGTAATGAATAATTTTTGGGAAACAAATTTCAAAGTGGATTTAGGCGGATTTTATGAATTCTCCTATACGCTTTCCACGCATGAGAAGTGTTCAAAGGAAAGGGCTATGGAAATCTGTGCTGCCGATAACGAAGGAGTTCTTGGTTTTTATGCGAAATAACAGGAAATTTTATCTTATGCTGGATGTAGGTGGAACCAATATTAAAGCCGGCATCCTTTCAGAGAACGGTGTTTTGGAAAAAACAGGAATACGGTTCTTTGAGGCAAAGGCAAAAGGCAGCCAGGAAGAAATTTTTAAAAATTTTGCGGAAGTGCTGCATACACTTATGGAGAATCTTCCTGAAAAAGACGCCCGGATTGAAGGGATTGGAATGGCATTTCCCGGTCCCTTTGATTATGAGAAAGGCGTCAGTCTGATGCGGGGGCTGGGTAAATACGATTCCATATACGGCCTGTCCATTTCGGAAGAGATGAAAAGATATTTTCCGTCACCGGAGAAGAAAGAACTTTTGGCGGAAAAATGCAGATTTATTTTTCTCCATGACGTGGAGGCTTTTGCTATAGGCGAATGTCACTTCGGAGAGGTAAAAAACTGTAAAAGGGTAATGTACCTTTGTATCGGAACGGGAGCCGGCTCGGCGTTTACCAGCCATGGAAAGATATTAAAGGGGGAGGAGGGAGCGCCGCCTATGGGATGGATTTTCAACACCCCTTTCAGGGAAGGTATCATTGACGATTATCTTTCCGTACGGGGGCTGGCTGCCATTTCCCGTAAAGTAATGGGAGAAGAAAAGAGCGGACGGGAGTTGGCAGAGCTTTGCCAAAGAGAAAATGCACGTGCTCTTACAGTATACGAAGAATTTGGAGACCTGCTTCGGGAAGCGGCTTTGCCTTTTCTGGACAGCTTTGGTCCGGACGGCTTCGTGCTGGGGGGACAGATGTCCAAAAGTTTTTCTTATTTTGGCGGGGCGCTTTCGGAGGAATGCGAAAAGAGAGGAATCAAAATCTTTCTGACGGCCGATACCTCCCGGCGGGCGCTGGAGGGATTATATGTATACGCCAGAGACTTATGAGCAGCATGGCAAAGTGGCTGTAAAATAACAATCGGTAAGGGGGCCGTATCATTGTAATTTTTTCCGGAAAATGGTAAAATTATATTTGAATAACCCAAAGGAGCTGGAAATTAATGACATTAAACAGAGAAAAAGGCGCGGCGCCCTTGTATTCCCAGATAGTAGAGATAATCAGAAGTCAGATTGAAAACGGAGATTTTGTTAAAGGAGAAATGTTTTTAACGGAAAAAAGACTCCAGGAAATCTATCAGGTAAGCCGCATTACCGTCAGGCAGGCAATCAATGAGCTGGAAAACGAAGGATATCTGCAGTGCGCCAGAGGAATCGGAACGACTGTGGTCTACGGAAAGAAAATAGATGAAAATTTAAAGAATCTTGTGAGCTTTACGGATGAAATGAAGCTTCACGGAAAAGTGATGAATACCAGCTACTGCGATATGGCGCTTATACGTGCCGGCAAGTCCGTGGCGGTCCAGCTCGAAATAGAGCCGGAGGACGAATGCTACCAGCTCACTAGGGTCAGAAGCGTCGGCAAGGAAGCGATTGTGTACTCTGTTACCTGGCTGAAAAAGATAAGGGAATATCCCTTAGATACGAAATATTATATGGAATCTTTATATCAATTTCTGCAGACCGACTGCAATATAAAAGTGGTAAAAGGCCGAGATACTCTTGAAGCGGTTGCGGCCACGGCGGAAATCAGCAGATATCTGGCTATTCCCGAGGGCGTGCCCGTTTTTAAAAGAGTGCGTAAGGCATATGGAGAAAACGGAGAAATCGTGGAATATACGATTTGTTATTATCCAGGCGACAGATATAAATATTCAGTGGAATTATAAACAGAAATTCGGGGGTAAAAATGAATAAACAATATCTCAAATATGGCAATTATGATTTACTGCCATATACCAGAGTAAAAGGTTATGACAGTCATGCGGTTAAAGGTTATGATGATATAATAATAAGACTTAAAGAAGAAATTGCATTGGGAAAGCGGATTTTTGTCTGCGATGTTTATCCGGGTGTTGATAAAGAGGAGATTTTAGAGCATTTTTCCCGTCTGAATCCGACGCTTGTGATTGAGTCGGAGGATTGCGCATTAGAAGAGAAAGAACTGAATGAAATGTTCGGGGAATATCTGACGGACGACAGAGTATTTGGCTTTATGTGCCATAAAAAGCTGGAGGACTGTTTTATCGGAGAAAAGGTTAAAGCCGCACAGGAGAGGATAAAGGCAGTTTCTGAGGGAGTCGTACTGGTGATTGGCGTCGGGGCGTCACTTATCACACAGGGAGACGTTTATCTTTACTTTGATTTGTCAAGATGGGAAATTCAGCTAAGATACCGCCGGGGAATGGCAAACTGGAAATGCACAAATCGTAAGGACGACAATCTGAGGAAGATAAAAAGAGGTTATTTTGTGGAATGGCGGCTTGCCGATAAACATAAAAGGCAGCATTTTGAAGATTTTGATTATCTGGTGGACACGAATAAGAAAGAAGAACCCAAAATGATTACGGGAGAGGCCTTTTTGCAGGCTCTGATTCAGGTAAGCGCCCGGCCCTTTCGTATGCAGCCCTACTTCGACCCGGGAGTGTGGGGCGGCCATTGGATGCAGCAGAATTTTAACCTTGGGGAGGAGGAACCCAATTTCGCATGGAGTTTTGACGGCGTTCCGGAGGAAAACAGCCTGAATCTGATGTTCGGGGATATTCTGGTGGAGATTCCCTGTATGGACCTGGTGCTCTACAGACCTCACGAGCTTTTGGGAGAAAAGGTTCACGCGCGGTTCGGCCCGGAATTTCCCATACGTTTTGACATGTTAGATACCATGGGCGGCGGAAATCTTTCGCTTCAGGTGCATCCCCTTACGGAGTACATTCAGGATACCTTTGGAATGAATTACACTCAGGATGAAAGTTATTATATTCTGGACTGTGAAGAAGGCTCCTGCGTTTATCTTGGAGTGAAAGAAGGCATTGTGCCGGAGGAAATGGCGGCTGACTTAAAGAGGGCCGAGAAAGGCGGATTTGAGTTTCCGGCGGAAAAATATGTGAACAGGATACCGGTGAAAAAGCATGACCATGTTCTGATTCCGGCAGGAACGGTTCATTGCTCGGGAGCGGATACCATGGTACTGGAAATCAGCGCAACGCCATACATTTTCACATTTAAGATGTGGGACTGGGGAAGAGTGGGGCTTGACGGAATCCCGAGACCTATCCATGTGGAGCATGGGGTCAAAAATATTCAGTGGGACAGAACCCGGCCATGGCTTGAGGAAAACCTGCTTCATCAGGAGGAAATCTGCAGGGACGAGGACGGCATTTTAGTGGAGCGGACAGGACTTCATCAGCGGGAATTTATTGACACCCACCGCTATATGCTTCAAAAGCCTGTAAAGTGCCGGTTAAATGACAGCGTTCATGTCTTAAACCTGGTAGAGGGAGAGAAGGCGCTTATCGAGAGCCCAACAGGAGTTTTTGAGCCTTTCGAGGTGCATTATGCGGAAACATTTATTATTCCGGCGAGTGTTGGGGAATATGTTATTAATCCGACAGGAGCGGCAGGCGGAAATGTTGTAGGGGTAATTGCGGCGTCTGTCAGATAGAGGCGGCCAGATTGTTATAAACAATATAAATACAAATGTGGAAACTTTTCAAATGAAAAGCGGATAGGTATCGTTTATGGGAGGGGCAGAAGATTTCTGCCCCATTTGTGTATGCATTAAAAATGTGGAAAATTAGCAGGAACAACAGAATAAAATTACCAATATTTACCACTTGAGAACCGATACAAATCACCTTACAATAACATTAAGGCATATAAGGAAATACTTAGGAACAAGATGCGGGGGCTGGAGAAATACAATTCTCAGCCCCTTTAATCATCCGCCTTAATAACCTATAAGACTGAGGGGTAATAATTGATGAAATTTTATGAGGTGACAATCATTTTAGACGGCAGGCAACAGGAGCGGCTTGAAAATCTGGCCACGCGCTTCAAGAAAATAAACGGATGGGGAGAGAGGGATATTATGCAGTTCGCTGTCAATGCCCATACAGAGAGCAGGGATGATATGCTCGCGTTTATGGAAAAGAAAGCTGAACAGTTGGAAAGGTCCGTCGGTGTATAATTTAATGAAACTTCAATTTTAACGTCAATTACAGATTGTTATGTTGTTTAACTAAACAGGATTTACACTCCGTAACTTGCAGATTACAGCCATGCGGGATGCATTGTTTTATCTGCTTTGTGCTTATCTAAAATGGCATGTACTCTTTCAACTTCATCGAGAACCAGAGAGCATTCCTTATGTATTTCCTTTCTTAAGTTGCGTTCGGTTTGCTTCAATTGCGATTCCAGATTGTCAACCCGGACGTTCAGCTTTCGAATGTCGGATTTCACATCCAGCATGTCAGTTTTAAGGTTCTGTATGTCGGATTTCATATCCTGCATGTCAGTCTTCATGTTCTGCATGTCAGATTTCATGTTCTGCATGTCGGTCTTCATGTCCTGCATGTCGGATTTCATATCCTGCATGTCAGATTTCATATCCAGCATATCAGATTTGAAAGTCTGGATATCAGTTTTCATGCCTTGCATTTCAGAGAGAATCAAATTTAATACTTCATTATCTGTCATGGTATTCACCGCTTTCTTATAACCGCCGGTTTGTGAGGTAAAGTCAGTATATCACAATATAAAAATAATGTCCATACAAATTTGCGATAATTTCAGACGCGTAATATTCAGTCAATTAATTTTTGAATCTGAATCTGGCAGAAATTTCATTGCTTGCAAATAAGGACACTTTTTTAAACAAAAGGTGTCTTTTTTTTACCCTCATCCTGCGGTAAAATAATTATAAAATACAAAATCGGAGAAAGGAGAAGGTATGGGCAAGTATTATCTGGCAATTGATATCGGGGCCTCCAGCGGGCGCCATATTCTTGCGCATAAAGAGGACGGAAAGATAGTGCTCGAGGAAGTTTATCGTTTTCCCAACGGAATGGTGGATAATAACGGCGAGCTGGTGTGGGAAGCGGACAGGCTTTTTGCGGAAATCAAAAACGGCATGAAAAAATGCAAAGAGTTGGGCAAAATTCCCTCCAGCGTAGGGATTGACACCTGGGCCGTTGACTTTGTTCTTCTTGATGAAAAGGGAGAGCGCATGGGAAACGCGACGGCATACCGGGACGGACGCACCAGAGGGATGGACGAAAAGGTCTATGAAATCATAAATGAGGATGATTTATATGCCAGAACGGGAATCCAGAAGCAGATATTCAACACCATTTACCAGCTTATGGCGGTGAAGGAAAAGGAGCCGGAGCGGCTTTTTGGGGCGAAAAAACTTTTGCTTATCCCTGATTATTTTAACTATCTGCTTACGGGAAAGGCGGTTACCGAGTACACCAACGCGACTACCATGCAGCTTGTAAGCCCTGAAACAAAGGACTGGGATTTTGACCTGATTGAAAAGCTGGGATATCCGAAGGAAATTTTCATGGAAATCCACATGCCGGGAAGCGAATTGGGAAGTCTGACAAAGGAAATGCAGGAGGAAATCGGCTACGACTGTAAGGTGGTTCTTCCGGCTACTCACGATACCGGTTCGGCGGTTATGGCGGTGCCGAGCAATAAGGAGGCAGCCTTATATATCAGCTCAGGGACCTGGTCGCTTATGGGAACGGAGCTTTCAGGGGCAAACTGTTCAAAGGAGAGCAAGGCGTGCAATCTGACCAACGAAGGCGGGTATGATTACCGTTTCCGTTATCTGAAAAATATTATGGGGCTTTGGATGATACAGTCCGTGAAAAAGGAAATCGGAGGGGAGCTGGGCTTTGGGGAAATCTGTGACATGGCTTCAAAGAGCAGTATTACTTCCATTGTTGACTGTAACGACGACCGTTTCCTTGCGCCGGCCAACATGACAAAAGAGGTGCAGGCGGCCTGCGCGGAGTCCGGTCAGCAGGTTCCGGAGGAAATTGCGGAAGTTGCGGCGGTTATCTACAACAGTCTGGCGCAGTGCTACAAAGAAGCCGTAACGGAAATCGAAAAAATGACGGGGCTTTCCTACGACAGTATCCATATCGTGGGCGGCGGTGCAAATGCGGACTATTTGAACCGCCTTACTGCAAATGCCACAGGCAGATGCGTTTATGCGGGTCCTACGGAGGCAACCGCAATCGGAAACATTGCGGCGCAGATGATTGCGGGGGGAGAGCTTGAGAATCTCCGCGACGCAAGAAGCTGCATTTACGATTCTTTTGAAATACAGGTTTACAAACCGGAACAATAAAATAAGAAAACAGGAGGATTAAAAAGCATGTTAGTTAACACAAAAGCAAAATTAGGCGTTTTTTCCATCGCGTTAGGCGCATATCTGCCGCAGTTCCCGTCGCTGGTGCCTGAATTTGAGGCGCAGTACGAGGCGTTCAAAAAGACGCTCCCCGATACGGTGGAGATTATCGACGGCGGAATGGTAACCACAAAGGAGCAGTCTCAGGCGGCCGGAGATTTGTTCCGCGCGGCGGACGTTGATTTGGTATTTATGCAGCTTCTTACCTACGCGACATCCTACAACATGCTTCCCGCGGTGAAGGATTTGGATGTGCCGGTGGTTCTTGTGAACGTGCAGAAGCTGAAAGCCCTTGACTACGACCATACGGATATTGCTTCATGGCTTGGCGAAGGCTATGCCTGCGGCGCCGTGGGCGAGATGGTGGCCGACCTTGAGAGGTACGGAAAGCGTCATGCTGTAATTACGGGAGTGGTTGAAGGAGGCGACCCCGGCGTACAGAAAGAAATCGAGCAGTGGTGCCGTGCGGCTCAGGTAAGAAGAAGGTTCCGGGACACCAATATCGCTCAGGTGGGAAGACCATATCCGGGCATGATGGACCTTTATATCGACGAGTCCAATCTTTACAGAAGAATGCACCTTTACACCAAGCAGTTTGACTGGGAAAAGATGTGGGCCATTGCCGATGAGATTACCGACGAGGAAGCAATCCGCGCAAAGGCGCAGGATATTCTCGACACTTTTGATATCGAGGGCGGCGGAAGTATAGAAGAAGTATGGGAAATGGCAAAATATGTGGTTGCCTTTGAGCAGTGGGTGAAGGACGAAAAGCTTGGCCTGATTGCTTCCCATTACGACGGATTTGCACAGGGCAAGGCCGGGGTTTTGGACAGTATGCTGATTCCCGCCTTTTCCATGCTGATTAAGCAGGGGACGGCCTGCGCCGTTGAGGGCGACATGAAGGTTGCCATGGCAATGAGTATTTTAAAGACCATCTCAGGAACGGGGCAGCTTGCCGAAATGTATTCCATTGACTTTAACGACGATATCGCCATCATCGGGCACAGCGGCTCCGGCGATGCGGATATTTCCGACAAGAAGCCTACCATGAAGATTGTGAAAGTATTCCACGGAAAGACGGGCGGCGGCTATCTGACACAGTTCTATCCTTACACAGGCCCCGTCACCTATCTTGCCATTACCCAGGATGGGGACGGACACTTTAAGTTTATCGTAGCGGAGGGCGTAAACGAGGAAGGCAAGATTCTTTCCTTTGGCGATACCAACATGAGAACGCGTTTTACCTGCGGAGCGAGGGAATTTGTGAACCGCTGGAGCGAATGCGGCCCGACCCATCACTTTGCGGCGGCTACAGGCAGACATATTGATACGATTCTGAAAGTGGCGAAGATTTTCAACGTACCGGTTGATATCGTAACCAGATAATCCGGAAGATTTGGAATGCCATATTGGGAAAGCAGGCTCACAGGGCCTGCTTTCTGTATTCTCTGGGACTGCTCTGATAATATTTCCGAAAGGCCGACGAAAAGTGTTCGGCGGAGGAATAACCCAAATCCTCCGCAATGGAAGTGATGCTTCTGGCTTTATCGGCGAGGAGAACGGCGGCGGCTGACATTTTGGCTTCCGCTTTTTTCTGCTGGAAAGTTTTTCCGTAGTATTCCATCAAAAGCCTCTGGGTCTGCCTGGCGCTGAGCTTCAATTTATCGGCAAGGGTATCCAGAGACAAATTCTGATATTCGTACAGAAAATATTCTTCGATAATAACCGATTTGGAATCGGTGAGATTGTTTTTGGAAAATGCCGTCCGGGAGGGTCTGCACTGCTCGTAATTGCGTACGGTGTAAATCAGAAGCTGGGATAAAAGCAGCTCCACCTGATTCTGATAGCCGGTATAGCGGTGGGAAAGCTCATCAAAGAGCTGCCTCATCAGGGTATGGACGCCCTGGGTATCCTTTCCAATCCAGAAAGGGATGGAAGTGAAAGCGTCAAGTACGGGTGAGGGCGCCTTTTTCCGGGAGGAACTGCTGATTTTCAGATAGATACAGTATTCCTGCATGGAGTCAGGGGGCACGGGCGCCTGAAAATGCTCTACATGAGGGCCGGTCACAAAAAGGGTGTTGGGCGTGATGTCGTATATCGGTTCCGCTATTTCTGTCTTTGCAAATTCGCGGTAATTTCCGCCCACCTTCAGTTTTCCGAAGCCCCGGGGTACATAATGAATTTCGTAACAGCCGCTTCCGTGGCTGTGGGCGGGAATGGCGCGGGTAAAGCGCTCGAAGGCGATGTTCAGCCCGTGGACGGGAATGCCGTCCATGGTGAAGCGGATATT
Organism: uncultured Lachnospiraceae bacterium; assembly: GCA_910577445.1. Taxonomy (GTDB): domain Bacteria; phylum Bacillota; class Clostridia; order Lachnospirales; family Lachnospiraceae; genus Suilimivivens. The sequence goes on from CAJTMZ010000007.1 coordinate 57,848, forward strand.
CATATCGGTATAAAGAGTTCTCATAGCGCCTCCTTCTTTTTTGGAAATCCGGTATCGGCAGGTTTTGTTCCTCCGAATCTATATTATCATAAAATCTATAAAAACACGACATTTTTATTCACAAATAGGCAGGAAATAAACTTGTACGGAGATATGCCGCTGTTATAATAAAAGTATGACATTTTATCGCGGGAGGTTTCCCGCGGCGATATTTATAAAAGCGCACAAAGGCGTGCGGAAAGAGAGGGATTGGGTTTATGGCAGTGAAAATGTTGATGAAGGGAGCCGTACTGCCGGGAAACAGCACGGTGGAACTGAAGGATTTCGAGGTGCCGGTGCCGGGGCATGGACAAGTGCTTGTGCAGACCAAGGCTACCACTATCTGCGGCAGCGATATCCGCTGCATTTACAAGGAGCACACCGGAAAGGGCCCGGAGGGCTACATTCCCGGCATGGTGGCGGGCCACGAGCCCTGCGGCGTGATCGTTCAGGAGGGAGAAGGGCTTAAGCGGTTCAAAAAGGGCGATAGGGTAATCGTGTACCATATTTCCGGCTGCGGCGTGTGCAACGACTGCCGGAGAGGATATTATATTTCC